>JANOHI010000127.1:0-15196 GCA_031406385.1 Acidimicrobiia bacterium | reverse complement strand
AAACCAGTACCTGCTCCCCTCCTGCGGATAGGTGCGCCGATAGGTCGAAACAGACTGCGGGGGCGGTGACGAGCACGGCCGGAGGGGCATTCCCATAGAGCTCGGCGGCCCAACCCAGGAGTTCGGCCGCACCGAGGTGGTGCGTCCAGGCCATCGTGGGCGCCTCGGGTGCGATCGCGCACACGCTGACCGTCCCGGGATCCCGGCCGGCGGGGAGTGCACCCCGCGCGTCGCGGGAGTCGATGAACACGACTCGGCTGGCCGCCGCGATGTCGACCGCCAGCTCGGGCGTCAGTTGGTGCCGAGCGAGGATGTCGACTCCGGCGAGCCGTGGGTCAGCCGTCAGGGCGAGCGCTGCTCGCCAGCCGAGCGCGTCGTCACCGCGCAGGGGGTTCCCGTAGCCGATGACCAGTGGGCCGGCCGTGGCGGTGTCGGTCACCGTCGTATCTCGTCGAGCACGGCTCCACCGGGTGCGAGCAGCTGGACGTTCAACGGCATCTGTCCGATCGCGTGCGTGGAGCACGACAGGCACGGGTCGTAGCACCGGATGACCGCCTCGACGCGGTTGAGCATGGCCTCGGTGAGCTCGGCGCTCTTGATGTACTGCTTGGCGACCTGAGCGACACTGCGATTCATGGCCAGGTTGTTGTGGCCCGTGGCGATGATGAGGTTGACGAACTCGACGATGCCGTCGTCATCCACCCGGTAATGGTGCAGCAGCGTGCCGCGGGGCGCTTCCGAAACACCGATGCCCTCGTTGCTGTTGATCTCCGCCACCGAACGGACGCGCGGAGACAAGATGTCGGGGTCGGCCAAGAGCTCCTCCATCTTCTCGATGGCGAACAGCGTGTCGATGAGCCGGGCCTGGTGATAGTGGAACGAGCTCATCGGCAGCCGACCGAGCCGAACCCGGAACTCCTCCTGTTCTCCGTCAGCCAGCGGAGTGCCCATCCGGTCGGACACGTTGACGCGCGCCAGCGGACCCACGCGGTAGACGCCGCCCGGATAGCCGTAATGGGTGAGATAGGCGCTCTTAAGGAACGACCACGGTTCGACCGCCTCGGCGAGATAGGACGTGTAGTCCGTGGGATCGATGCGGTCGGCCAGGACCGTGCCGTCGGAGTGGACGATACGGAGTCGACCGTCGTAATGCTCGGCGTTCCCCTCCTCGGTCACGAGCGCCATGAAGGCCGACGGGAAGTCACCGAAGTGGCTGGCCTCCTCCTCCCACCGGGCGATCTCCCGCTTGTACCAGTCGAGGGCGCGCTGCACGGCGGCCTGAGCGTCAGGGATGGCGGCAATCATGAGTAGGCGCATCTCGGGGTCGAGGGGGGCGTCGACCCCACCACCCACCACCCACGCGGGGTGGATCCGCTTCCCGCCCAGTTGCTCGATCACATGCTGGCCGAAGCGGCGCACGGCGATCCCGTCGCGGGCCAGAAACGCGTGCTCCCCCGCGCCCGCCATGGCGAAGATGTTGCGCTGTGGTGCCGGGGCGTCAAAGCCGAACAGCAGGTCGGGCGCCGACAGATGGAAGAAGCTGAGCGCGTTCGATTGGACGATCTGGGCCAGGTTCATCAGCCGGCGGAGGTTGGCGCCGGTGGCCGGCGGGGAGACGGCCATGATCGCGTCGACAGCCTTCGCCGAGGCGACGAGGTGCGAGACCGGACAGATCCCGCAGATGCGGGCCATGAGCGAAGGCATCTCGTGGACCGGACGGCCCTGGGCGATACGTTCGAAGCCCCGGAACTGGGTGACGTGGAAATGCGCGTCGACGACCTGGCCGGCGTCGTCGAGCTGGATGGTGATCTTGGCGTGACCCTCGATGCGCGTGACGGGATCGATGGTGATCCGATTCTTCGACACCTCGTTGCTCATCGGCTGCTCCTCGGTTCGGTTGTCTGCGGGGGCTCAGCGGCCGAACCGGGCGACGTGGACGCCGCCCGGCGGGCGGCCATCGAGCAGACCCATCAGGGCGTCGTAGATGACGTCGGCCGACGGTGGACAGCCCGGCACGAACATGTCGACCGGAACGACCCGGTGCACCGGGAGCACCCGCGGCAGGTGCTTCGGGACGACCTGGTCGGGGTATGACGGGTTCAGGTCGGCCGTCTCGATGAAGGCCCGGTCGAACAGCGGCCCGAGGCCAATGGGGTTGCGCATGCCCGGCACGTTGGTGGTGATGGCGCAGTCGCCGAGGGCGACCAGCGTGGCGGTGCGGGACCGAATCATCCGGATCTTGGCCAGGTCCTCCTCGGTGGACACGCCTCCTTCGACGAGGCAGATGTCGACGTGATCGGGGTAGTCCTTCATGTCGACGAGAGGGCTGTAGACGAGATCGGCCAGAGCGTGGACCTCGAGCAACCGTTCGTCGAGGTCGAGGAACGACATGTGACAGCCCGAGCAGCCCTCGAGCCACGTCGTCGAGAGTGTCCGGCGGGTGAGCATCCGACCCCGCTCGTCCGTCATCGGGTGCCCCCGTCCATCCGCAGGTAGGGCAGGAACCGGTGACGCTCCTTGGAGCCCTCGGCCACGGCCCGGCCCTTCTCGAACAGGGCGCCGGTGGGACAGACCTGCACGCACTTGCCGCAGCTCGTGCACGTCGTCGACTCACCCCACGGTGTGCCCAGGTCCGAGACGATCCGTGACGCCAGGCCGCGGCCCATGACGTCCCACACATGAGCGCCCTCGATCTCGTCGCACACCCGCACGCAGCGGGTACAGAGGATGCAGCGGTTGTGGTCGATGGCGAAGCGCCGGTGGCTCGCGTCGACCCGGGCCTTCGGCTCGATCATCGGGAGATCGAAGTGGTCGAGTCCGAGGAGCTCCGCCTTGTCCTGCAGCTCGCAGTGGTTGTTGGCCACGCACACCGCACACACATGGTTCCGTTCGGTGAACAGCATCGAGATCACCCCACGCCGGTACTCCTGCAACAGATCGCTGTTCGCCGTGACCTCCATCGCCTCTTCGACGCGCGTCATGCACGATGGCACCAACTTGCGCGAACCCTTCACCTGGACGACGCACAGCCGACAGGCGCCGATGCTGCTGAGGCCCTCGAGATGACAGAGCGTGGGGATGCTGACATCGTTTTCCCGCGCCACCTCGAGGATGGTCTGACCCTCATTGCCGGCGACGTCCTTGCCGTCGATGCACAACGTGTGAACGCTCATCTTTCTCCCCCTTGGCGAACCATCGCGCACACGCCGGCCGGACAGCGTCGTTCGATGATGTGGGTGACGTACTCGTCCCGGAAGTACCGCAGGGTGGACACGATCGGATTCGGGGCGTTCTGCCCCAGCCCGCACAGGCTCATGTCCATGACCATCTGCGACAGCGACTCCACCTGTTCGAGGTCGGCCATGGTTGCCTCACCGCCGGTGATCTTGTCGAGCAGCATCCACAGTTGCGTCGTGCCGACTCGGCAGGGTGTGCACTTCCCGCAGGACTCCTCGCGGCTGAAGTCCATGAAGTACTTGGCCACGTCGACCATGCACGCGGTGTCGTCCATGACGATCATCCCGCCCGAACCCATGATCGAACCCACCTCGGCCAGCGACTCGTAGGAAATCGGCATGTCGAGGAACTGCTCAGGGATGCAGCCACCGGACGGTCCACCGGTTTGAATGGCCTTGTACGGGCGGCCGCCGGTGAGACCACCGCCCATCTCGAACACGACCTCGCGCAGCGTCGTACCCATCGGCACCTCGACGAGTCCGGTCTTGACGATGTGACCGGCGAGCGCGAACACCTTCGTGCCCTTGCTCTTGTTCGTGCCGATGCCGGCATACCACGCGCCGCCGTTTCGGATGATGGGCGCGACGGCCGCGAACGTCTCCACGTTGTTGATCAGCGTGGGCCTTCCCCACAGTCCGCTGGAGGCGGGAAACGGAGGTCGGGGGTGCGGGGTGCCACGACCACCCTGCACCGAGGCCATCAGCGCAGTTTCCTCGCCGCACACGAACGCGCCCGCGCCGAGGCGGATCTCGACGTCGAACCCGAAGGTCGTGTCGTCGATCCGTTCGCCGAGGAGCCCTTCCAGCTTCGCCTGCCGAATGGCGATCTTCAGCCGCGCCACGGCCAACGGGTACTCGGCGCGGCAGTAGACGAAGCCCTTGCGGGCCCCGACGGCGTAGCCGGCGATAGCCATGCCCTCGAGGACGCGGTGAGGGTCGGACTCGAGCACGGAGCGGTCCATGAACGCTCCGGGGTCGCCTTCGTCGGCGTTGCAGATGACGTACTTGACGTCCCCCAGCGCCTTGGCCACGGTCTGCCACTTGAGCCCCGTCGGGTAGCCGCCTCCGCCGCGGCCGCGCAGCCCGCTCGTCGTCATCTCGGTGAGCACCTGTGCCGGTGTCATGGAGGTCACGGCTGTGCGCAGTGCTTGGTAGCCACCGACGGCCAGGTAGTCGTCGAGATCCTCCGGATCGATCCGGCCCGAGTTCTCGGTGACGATCCGGGTCTGCCGAGCCAGGAACGGATCACGTGCGGCTTGGGGGCTGTCCGAGGTGACGGCAGCGAGCGTTGTCACGAGCGCGTCGAGCCCGCTGGGCGAAGCGTTGGCCACCAGCTCGCCGGTCTCGGCCACCTCGACGAGCGGCCCGGCAACGCACAGCCCGAGGCAACCGACGCGCTTCACCGCCACATCGGTCAGCCCGGCCCCTTCCACCTGCTCGGCCAGCGCGTCGATAACGGCGTCGGCTCCCGACGAGAGGCACGAGGCCGCCATGCAGACGCGGGCAGTGGCCCGCACCGGGCCGGTCGGCGAGACCGGCCAGCGCTTCCGGCGCGCGGGACGCGTCGGTGCGCCCCCGCGTGCAGCGGTCTCGCTCAAGGCGCCTTCAGTCACAGGGCGCCCAGCCGCGCGATGGCGCTCTCGGGGGTCTGGCCCCCAGCCACCTCACCGTCGAGAACAACGACAGGAGCCAGGCTGCACGCACCGATGCAGCGAGCCGTGAGGAGCGAAACCCGGAGGTCGTCGGTGGTCTCGCCAGGTCCGATCCCCAGGTCCGCCCTGATCCGGGCGAGGATCGCCGGCGCGCCGTTGATGTAGCAGGCCGTGCCCAGGCAGACCACGCACGCGTGCTCGCCGGGGGGCTTGAGCGTGAACAGCGAATAGAAGGTCGCCACCCCGTAGACCCGGCTCGGGGGGATGGCGAGGGCCTCCGAGACGAAGGCCAGTGCCGTCGTGTCCAGGTACCCGAATGCCTCCTGCACCGTGTGCAGAATCTCGATGAGCGCATCGGGCTCCCCGCCGGCACGCCTGATCCGCGCCTCCACCAACCGCCACCGATGGTCATCACTGGGCGCTGTCAGCTCGGCCAACACGCTGCTACCCTCCTCACGACCCGCCGTTCCACGATCTCAAACGTCGCCGCGTCATCGCCATCGAACCCACGTCCTTTCCCTTTCCTCACTGTGCGTCCCGACCGTCGGCGAGAACCAGGGTCGAAAGTCCTGCACTGGCGAAACTGTTGGTGCCGACATCGGCCGAAGTCACCCGGAGAACGACGTGAGCACAGGAAACGAACACTTTCGGATCGCGCTGACGGGCGGACCCGATGGCGGAAAGACCACGCGTGCCGATCTGGACGGGCTGATCATCCACGCCGAGGTGATCGAGGGTCGTCTCGACAATCTCGGCCATCACCCACGTCTGGTGCCCCGCGAACCGCTCCCATCGCAATTCCCGCGCAGGTCACGGTCGCTCGTGACGAGCCGCCAACCTCCAGCTGATGATGATCAGCGCGCCCGCCGTCAGGCTGGACACCGACGTGATCAGCAGCGGCATCGCGGTCGGAGCCTCGATGGCCAAGAGGCGACGCGCCGGAGATGCCGCGAACGCAACGCCCGCACACACCAGGACGATGCCCAGGATGACACGTCGGGCAGGATCGAGCGGCGCCGCGGCGAGAGCAAGGACGACGAGGCCGCACACGAGCGCGGTGACGAGTGCCGCACTGCGTTCGGTCACCTCCGCATGCCTGTTGGCGCGGACGATCACGTACGAAGCACTCACCGCACTCGCAGTGATCACACCAGCGGGAACCGCCCGGCGCAGCGCTGCGGCGACGAGCTGATGATGGGGGAGAACGGTCGAGGGGAGGAGGGAGAGCAGGAAGCCCGGCAGGCCGATTGTAAGTGTGCTGATTAATGTGAGCTGTCGTGGGAGCAATGGGTAGGGCAACCGCGCCACCGTGACCACGATCGCGAGCACGATCGCATACACGGTCTTGGTGAGGAACAATGCCGCGACCCGCTCCATATTGGCGAGGACACGTCGGCCTTCGTGCACGAGCGTCGGCAGCGACGCGAACGAGTCGCCGGTGAGCACGACACGGGCAACGGCGCGGGCGGCGCCACTGCCCGTGCGCATAGCCACGCCGATGTCAGCCTGTTTGAGCGCGGGTACATCGTTGACTCCGTCGCCGGTCATGGCGACGCCGTGCCCGGCATCTTGGAGAGCCTTCACGACGGCCAGCTTCTGTGCCGGGGCAACGCGCCCGACAACCGGATGCTCAAGGAGAAAGGCGATGATCGACGTCGGATCGTCGGGAAGGTCCTCGCCGCTCGCGGGGTTGTCGGCATGCGGCACACCCACGGCAGTAGCGACCGACGCGACCGTGCGCGGATCGTCGCCCGAGAGCACGAGCGTCGTTACGCCCGCTTCAGTGAAGAACCGGATCATCTCGGCGGCGTCGGGGCGGATCCTCTCGCGCAGGGATACGACCCCGATCGGTGAACCGTGCGGTGCCTCGCCGCCGGAGCCGGGGGTGAAGGATCCGGAGACCCGCACGAGCACCATGACCCGCCGACCCAAAGCAGTCTCGGCGGCAACGACTCGCGCCAGCGCCCCTGTCGGGTCGCCGAGCGTGGTCTCGTCGAGCACCGCGGACGGCGCCCCGAGCACGAACGCGCCGTGCCCATCGAAAACGGCCCCGCTCCAGCGACGCGACGACGTGAAGGCCACCCGGTCGCCTACCACCCAGCCAGGCGTGGGGTATTCGAGAGCGATGGCGCGAGAGCTCGCGTTCGGGCTGGGCTCCGCTGCCGCCATAGCGCCGAGGATCGACGCACAGTCCTCCTCGGGGCTGAGCGAGATCAGGCACGCCACCCGCATCGACGCGTCGGTGAGCGTCCCGGTCTTGTCGAGGCAAACAACGTCGACCCGAGCGAGCCCTTCGAGCGCGGCGAGCTCGCGGATGAGTGCGCCATGCCTTCCCATTCGCATGACGCCAGCGGCAAAAGCGACGCTCGTGAGGAGCACGAGGCCCTCGGGCACCATGCCGACCAGCGCGGCGACCGTCCCGGCGAGCGCTTCATACGTGGTCGGTTCGACCCGGAACTGCCCGAGCACCGTCACCACTCCGACCGGCACGAAGAGCCAGCTCAGCAGTCGGAGGATGCGGTCGATGCCAGAGCGGATTTCCGACGTCGCCAGCGAGAACCGCCGTGCGTCAACCGTGAGGCGTTGCGCGTACGCGTCGTTGCCGACCGCCTCGGCCACGACGGTTGCCGCGCCGGCGGTCACGAACGAACCCGAGCGCACGCAGTCGCCAGCCGTTTTCGGGAGCGGCTCGGATTCACCGGTGAGGAGCGACTCGTCGACCTCGAGTTGTTCGGCACGCCGAAGCGTTCCGTCGACGGGGATCTGGTCGCCCGTGCGCAGCCGCACGAGATCACCGAGCACGACCTCGGACACGCTGATCTGCTGCTCGCGACCGTCGCGCACCACGGTGGCCATGGGCATGGTGAGCACGGTCAGGCGATCGAGCGTGCGCTTGGCCCGCAGCTCCTGGGCGATCCCGATGATGCTGTTCGCAAGGAGAACGAAGCCGAAGAGGGCGTCTTGAGGCGGTGCCACCACAAGTGCGATGACGAGCAGTGTTCCCAGCAGAGCATTGAAGCGCGTGAGCGTGTTGTCACGGATGATGTCGAGTGTGCGCCGGCCGATCGCGACCACCGCGTTCGTCTGTCCCCGCTGGATCGCCGCGGCAACCTGGGCGGCGGTCAGCCCGATCTCGCCCGCCCGGTCGGGCACCTGGTCCGGCACCCGGCCATCGCTCAGAACTCCTTCGCCGCAATCGTGCGTCACCGCCGCAGCACCACCCTCGACGCCGCGCACCTCCTACACCTCGCGGACGCGGTTGCGGCGTTGACGCCGCCTTTCACCGCGCTCGCGTTCTCCCCACGGAACCACCCGCTCATGATGCAGGTGGGGCGTCGCTGACCGACGGCTCCAGATCGGCGGGCACGACAATCACCGGCACCTCGGCGTGGGTGAGAAGGTGGTGCAGCGCTGCGGTCGTCAAGTATCCACTCAGCGGTCCGTCGAAGTGCTTTCCGATCACGACGGCCTTCGCGTGCTTGCTGGCGGCCACGAGCACCGGTCCGGTCGCTCCCTCCTCGACACGAGTGCTGACGGTCCCGCGTGTCGAGCAGGCTTCGGCGGCTCGTCGGACATCGTCGTCGTTCCATTTCCGGAACAACTCCGGGTCGATCAGCGCAGCCGCCTTCACGATGGCCGATTCGAGACTGAACGGGGGGGCAAGCAGCGGGGGGTGGTTCACGGCCCGGACAAGCTCGATCGGAAGCGATTCGCGGCTCGCGAATTCGGCCGCCCAACGGATCGCGCTCGCCGTCGCCGGACCATCGCCGACGCCCACGACAAGACGCCCGGACGGATCCGCCGAGTTCGCCTGAGCCCGGATCACGGCAACGGGGCGGTCGCTGTCATGGAGCAGCCGATGCGTGGTGGAACCGACCATGTGCAGGCGCCGGGCTGATCCGCCGTGAACTCCCACCACGATCAGTGTTGCGCCGACCGCGCTCGCGACATCGGCGAGGGCACGAGCGGGGCTCCCCTCCAAGAGGTGACAGACGACTTCGGCACCACTCGCACGAGCGGTCGCTGCTCCGATGGCGTCGAGTTCGTCTTGATGGCGTTGACGCAGCGGCGCCCAGTCGATCTGCAGTGCGGCGGTGCCGAGCGTTTCCGCGGCACCGAGGGCACTGACCGCATGGACGACTCCGGCAGGTCCGTGTTCCGAGCGAACGCTGACGAGGGCAGAAGCCCATGCCAGCGCGGCCGATGCGTCGGGCGAACCGTCGACCCCGACAACGACGACGTCGTTCATCAGGATCTCCCGGCGTCGAGGAGCATCCGACGCTCCGCTGCGGCGAGCATGTGATGGGTGGTGGCGGCGGCGCTGGGGTCGACGGACACCGACGTGATGCCGAACCGGACCAGATGCTCCGCGAACGCCGGGCGATTCGAGGGAGCTTGGCCGCACAGCGACGACGTGAGACCGTGCGCCCGCGCCTCCGTAATGATGTGCTCGATTGTCGCGAGGACGGCGGCATCTTCCTCGTCGAAGAGCTCGGCACAGACCTCGGAGTCGCGATCGACACCGAGCACGAGCTGGGTGAGGTCGTTCGAGCCGATCGACACACCGTCGATGCCCAGGGCGGCGTAGTCACCGATGCGGTACGCCACCGACGGCACCTCCGCCATGACCCAACGCTTGAGACCGCGTTGGCGTCCGAGCGAGCTGGCGTCGATCATCTCGAGGCACGCTTCGAGCTCCCACAACGTCCGCACGAACGGAATCATCACGTGCACGTTCGGCGTCTGCTCGCGCACCCGCGCCAGCATCTCCAACTCCAGCTTGAACAACTCGGGGTCCTTCACGTACCGGAAGCAGCCCCGGTACCCGATCATCGGGTTGTGCTCCTCCGGCTCGAACCGGTCTCCGCCCTCGAGGCCACGGAACTCGTTCGTGCGGAAGTCGTAGGACCGGTAGATGACCGGTCGGGGAAAGAACGCAGAACTGATCCGCAACAGGGACTCGGCCATCTTCGAGATGAACTCCTCCTGGCGGTGTTCGGCCAGAAGTTGCTTCGGGTGGACGCCGCCGAGCGCCTCCGTCAGCATGAACTCGGCCCGCAGAAGACCGACACCGTCGACGTCGAGCGCGGCGGCCGCCTCGGCCTGTTCGGGAAGCGCGACATTGACGTACAGCAGGGTTCCGGTCGCCTCGGCCCGGGAGAAGCCGGCACCCGACGACACCGCAGCGACGGCAGCCGTCGCCGATTGCGCGGTCGGCACCGGGCGGGTGTCGCCGGCCGTGATCGTGCCGTGGCGTCCGTCGACAGTGACCAGCTGTCCGGTCGTGAGCAGATGCGTGGCGTCACGCGCTCCGACGATGCACGGCACGCCGAGCTCGCGGCTGAGGATCGCCGCGTGACAGGTCGCTCCACCGGATTCGGTGATCACCGCTCCTGCGCGGTGCATCGACGGTCCCCAATCCGGATTGGTGGCTGGGGCAACGAGAATCTCCCCGGTCAGAAGCGATGCGCCCTCGCGCGGAGACTGAAGCACTCGCACGACACCGGTCGCCAGCCCGGGCGAGACCCCGAGACCGCGCAGAAGCACGGTTGCCGGGCCGGTCGCGGCACGGGCTTCGGTCACGACCGTCGAGACGTGCGCGGGAGGCGTCGCCACGAGTGCCGTGACCGGGCGAGCCTGCAGCAACCACAGTCGGCCGGCGGCGTAGGCCCACTCAATGTCCATCGGGATGGCGTAGTGGTCCTCGACCACTTGGATCAACCTGGCAACTTCGAGGACCTCGTCGTCGGTGAGGACGCGATGGTCAGCGTCGATGTCGCTCACGGCGAGGGTTCGGTCGTGGCCGTCGGGTCCTCGCACGATCTTGCGCGTCTTGTGTCCGACGCGCACTTCGTCGATCCGAGGACCGTCCTTGGCGACGGTGTAGGTGTCGGGTTCGACCTCACCGCTCACGACGATCTCGCCTTGACCGAACGACGCCTCCACCATGATCTGCGTGCGGTCTCCGCTCACCGGGTCGACCGAGAATCCGATCCCGGCCCGCTCCGACTCGACCATCACCTGGACGACCACGGCGATCGCGGGCTCGTCGAGCAGATGCTGGGAGTGGCGATAATCGAGGGCGCGTGGTCCGTATGCCGAGGCCCAGCACTGGCGGACGCTGTCGATCACTTCGGCGGCGGTGCGCTGATTCATGAAGCTCTTGTGCATGCCGGCGAACGACGTCGCTGCGGTGTCCTCGCCGGGAGCCGATGAGCGCACGGTGACGAAGGGGCTCTCCAGGCCGGTCCGATCAGCGAGCTTGGCGTAGGCATCGTCGATCGCCGAGCTCAGCCACGAAGGCACCTCCATCGCCAGCACGATCGACTGGAGCTTTTCGGACACCTCGTCGAGATCCGCCGGGCTCTCCGACCCGCCGGACGCGAGCGCACCGTCGGAGTCCAGGATCGGACGCACGAGCGCGAGGATCTGCGACCGCAAGCCGGTTTCGTCGAGGACGCGGAGAAAGACCTCAGCACTGATCACGAATCCCGGCGGCACCGGAAGGCCCACACCGGTGAGCTCGCCCAGCCCCGCTCCCTTGCCGCCGACCGACTCGACATCGCCCCGGCCAAGATCTTCGAACCACCGGATCAATTCCATATCGTTCGCTCCCGAGTACGCACGGTTGTACCTGCCGTGGTGACTCTCACACTGACAACGCAACGAATATCGCCCCAGTGCCGAAGGTCCACTCCTGACCGGCCGTATGACGATTCACGCGTTGTCGCCCGGCTCGCCATGACCGGCACGGAGGTCTACTCCGTCGAACTCCGGGGTCCACGGAAGTGAGGATCGCCCGTTCCAACGCTGGCCGGATCGATCCGACGAGTTGCTCGATCGCCTCGCGGCCGTGAAACGCTGACGCGACAGGAAGGACGGAGCAGGCGGTCAGCGCCTACTCCATCCCCATCGGCATTGCGTTCGCCGGCGGGTTGTCTTCCCGATCGACGAGGGTCACGTCGGCCAGAAGTAGCGTCCCGGCGACCTCGACTGCACTTTCCAGCGCGAGGCGCACCACCTTGACCGGATCGATGATGCCCCGTTCGTCCAGCTCGGTGAACTCTCGCTTGTGGGCATCGAAGCCGAAAAACCCGGTGCCCGCACGAACCCGTTCCACTACCGGTCCTTCGTCGACGCCGGCATTTCGGGCGATCTGACGGGCTGGAACCTCCAGGGCCAGGCGCACAACGTGTACACCGGCACGCTCGGCCGCTTCGCACTGCTCCTCCGCCGCCTCAACCGCAGTGATCGCCCGCAGCAGCGCTGCTCCACCCCCAGGGACGATTCCTTCGGCGACCGCTGCCCGGGTCGAGGAGATCGCGTCGTCGAAGGCATCCCGCAGACGTTTCAGTTCCGCCTCGGAAACGGCGCCGACCCGGATCAGCGCCACGCCTCCCGAGAGCTTGGCAAGTCGCTCCTGCAGCTTCTCCTTGTCCCAGTCCGACGTGGTGTCAGCGATCTGACGGCGAATCTCCTGACAGCGTGCCGTCACCGCTGCTGGCGTCCCACCCCCGCCGATGATCGTGGTCGTGTCCTTGTCGGACACGACGCGGTCGGCCTGACCGAGGTCAGCCATCGTCACGGATTCGAGCTTGATGCCGAGATCCTCCGATATCGCCTTGCCTCCGACGAGCACCGCCATGTCCTCGAGCATGGACTTTCGCCGATCGCCGAAGCCGGGAGCCTTGACCGCGCACGTCGCCAGGGTGCCTCGAAGGCGGTTGACGACCAGCGTGGCGAGCGCCTCGCCGTCCACACTTTCCGCCACGACAAGCAGCGATCGTCCGGCTTTCAGCACCTCCTCGAGCAGAGGAAGCAGGTCGGTCATCGAGGAGACTTTCCGGTCAATGAGCATGATCAGCGGATGGTCGAGAACGGCCTCCATCGCTTCTCCGTCGGTCACGAAGTACGGCGAAAGGAAACCCTTGTCGAACTGCATTCCTTCCACCACTTCGAGCGTCGTCTCCGTCCCCCGGGCCTCCTCCACCTCCACCACACCTTCGGACCCCACCTTCGCCACGGCTTCGGCGACGAGCGCGCCGATTGCCGCGTCACCATGTGCACTTACCGTCGCGACGTGGGCGGTGTCGGCCTGGTCCTTCACCGGCCGGGCCATCGCCCGCAGCGCCTCGACGGCCGCGACCGAACCTCGCTTCATCCCCTTGCGCAGCTCGACGGCACTGACGCCCACCAGGACACTTCGAAGGCCTTCGGCGAACATCGCGTGGGCAAGAAGTGTCGATGTGGTCGTGCCGTCGCCGACAGCATCGTTGGTCTGCACCGATGCTTCCTTCAGCAGCTGTGCGCCGAGGTTCTCGAAACGGTCCTTGAGCGTGATCTGCTTGGCGATCGTCACACCGTCATCGCAGACGAGAGGCGCACCGAACTTCCGCTCGATGATCACCGAGCGCGCTTCCGGTCCGAGAGTCCCTCGGACCGCATCGGCCAACGTGGTCGCGCCGCGGAGCAGCTTGACGCGCGCCTCGTCGTGGAACAGGAGTTCGCTGTAGTTGGTCATACGACCAGCGAAGTCGACACGGTGATCAGCGACAAGAGTCCTTCGTCATCGTCCCGACAATCGAGTGGCCCACATCTGCGGCCCACCGGAGCTGATCGTGACGAAGGCCCATCGCACTAGGAACGATCGGCCCTTCCAATTGCCGCGACCACCAGTCAGAACTAGTGCAGTCCAACGTCACCAAGAGGTTTCCATGTCCACCACGCTTGTTCCGATGCCGTCGCCCAAGCAGACAGCAACCAAGGTCCCCGTTTCCCGAGCATGATTGCGACGGCCGGCGGCTGGTCACCGTCGTCGGGCGTCATCCCGACGGGAGCAATCGTCCGAGATCGGCGAATCAGTATGCACACGAAAGATCGGCGATGTCATGTTTGACGGACGCGGGCACCGCTCGCGGTTCACCAACCGACTCGAAGCTGGTCGGCGACTGGCGGCGAAGCTTGAGCACCTACGAGGCGAAAACCTCGTGGTGCTCGGGCTTCCGCGCGGTGGGGTACCGGTCGCCGCCGAGGTGGCGCACGCTCTGGGTGCTCCCCTCGATGTGATCGTCGTCCGCAAGCTCGGTGTGCCGTTCCAACCCGAAGTCGCCATGGGTGCGATCGGCGAAGACGGCGTGCGGGTCATCAACTACGACGTGATCAACGGGGCAGGCATCACCATTCGCGATGTGGCGCTCGTCGAGCACCGCGAACGCGCTGAGCTCGAGCGTCGGGCCGAGCGGTTTCGGCACAATCGCTCGAGACTCGACATTCGCGGCCGAACGGCGGTCGTTATCGATGATGGCATCGCGACCGGATCGACCGCACGAGCGGCGTGCCAAGTCGCGAGGGCGCACGGCGCCGGACGCGTCGTGCTGGCCGTTCCCGTCGCGCCGCCCGACTGGACAGTTCGCCTCGCCGGCGTCGCCGATGAGTTCGTCTGCGTGGAGACGCCTGAGCCCTTCCGCGCCGTCGGCCAGTGGTACGCCGACTTCTCCCAGACAACCGATGAGGAGGTCACGGAATGTCTCGACCGAGCAGCTCGCTTGCAGTCCCGTCTCGACTCGGTCTCTGCTCTCGCTTCGCACGACCACCAACTTACCGGTCTCGCCGCCGTCGACTCCGACGTGCGAATACCGTCCGGTGGTCTAAGGCTGGCAGGGCACCTGACGATCCCGGCCGGAGCACGCGAGGTCGTCCTCTTCGCCCACGGGAGTGGCAGCAGCCGCCGCAGTCCACGAAACCAATACGTCGCCTCAGTGATCAATGAGGCAGGTGTCGGCACGCTGCTCTTCGACCTCCTCACCGAAGCGGAAGAGTCCGACAGGTCGAACGTGTTCGACGTCGAACTGCTCGCCCAACGGCTCACCGATGCGACCAGTTGGCTGGACGCCCACGACGGCTTTGCGGGAACCGCCATTGGATACTTCGGCGCCAGCACCGGCGCCGCGGCTGCCCTCGGGGCAGCCGGGGATCCGAACAGCCGCGTCAGCGCCGTCGTCTCGCGAGGCGGTCGGCCCGACCTCGCTGGACCTCGATTGGGCACGGTGACGGCACCGACCCTGCTGATCGTCGGCTCGCTCGATGACGTCGTGTTGGACCTGAACC
The DNA here is from genome assembly GCA_031406385.1 of Acidimicrobiia bacterium. GTDB lineage: Bacteria > Actinomycetota > Acidimicrobiia > Acidimicrobiales > JANYDT01 > JANLQX01. Next base: position 201 of record JANOHI010000127.1, on the reverse strand, counting down.
GACGCGCCCTCGCCCAGCTTCGATGCCCGGCTCGTCTCGAGGTCGTGCCGGGTGCGACCCATCTGTTTGCGGAGCCCGGCACGCTCGAACGCGCAGCGGCGATCGCCCGTGACTGGTTCGTCGAACATCTCGCTCGCCCGACCTAGTGCATTTCGCCATGGAGTCCCGGGACCGAAGCCAACGGTCAACGCTCCGCGCGAT
>JANOHI010000043.1:0-29592 GCA_031406385.1 Acidimicrobiia bacterium | reverse complement strand
GTGCCTCCAGCCAGGCGACGACGTGTTCGCGTCGCATGAACCGGGCCCAGGCGAGCGGCGTGGAATCGAAGTCGTCGTCACGGGCGTCGAGGTCGGCGCCGACATCGACGAGCTTGCGCAACAAGTCAAGCTCGCCGGCGCCGGCGGCAGTGTGCGCTGGTGTGCGCCCCGTCGCAGCAGGCACAGAGCCACGCTCGACCAGCTCCTCGACGAGCGCCCACCGCCCAAAGCTGGCTGCAGTGCTCAGCAACGCTGATGCGGTCTCCGAATCGACGGAAGCGACGTCGGCCAGCAACGAGTCATCGCCTCGGATCGCCCGCTCGGTCAACGGGTCAGCGCTGACCGGTCGTTGCCACCGATACAGATCACGCAGCATCGAGATCTCGGCGCCGTGATGGATGAACTCATCGAGCATGTGCAGGACATAGCCGGCTCGAGTGCCGTCGCCGTACTCACCGCCGACCGGACCGATGCGACCGCCGAGCCGCTCGTCGTCCACCAGAGCGAGGTGCGCATCCCAACGCGCATGGGCACGGTCGAGTTGATCCAATGCGTCGACCGCGGTGGTCGGTGGTGTGGGGTCTGGCGCATCCAGCCCAACCGCCTCGCCCTGGGGTGGCACGTCCAGCCACCGCGGCGCACGGTCCTCGCCATACATGTCGATCAAATGCCAGAGACGCCAAGCCAGCGTCGTGAACGGATCGGGGTAAACTATCGGCGCCCACTCGTGAAACGACGTACCGTCCCGTCGTTTTCTGATCGACCAACATCCTGGCGCGGGTTCCCAGCTGTACTCCTCCTCGGCGAGGCCGTCGAGTCGCCGCCGGGTGCGTTCCCATACGCTGTCGGACAACCTCTTCAGTTCCTCCGTCGTCTGCAGCATGACTGCGAGGCTACGGCCCGTTCGCTCACGGGTCACAGTGTGGTCAATAAGTACCCGTCGCTCGACAGTGCCATGTGGGCGCTTCACGGATCGGACCCAATGCGCTCACCATGCCCGAGTAACGGGCGGCGACCGGTCAATCGGAGACTACGTCATTCCAGCGGCGCCGTCATGGCTGCTCTGGGGCTCGCGTGGCGCCACGTTGGCCGTCGCCAATCACCCACGCCGACGCCGGCCCAACGGACCGCGCTACTTCCGGCGGACCGCCGGGTGGGGCAGGAAGACCGGCTTGCCCTTCTTCAGTCGCTTCGTCAGCACCTTGGCGAGCTGGTCATAAACGATGTCACCGGTGAGTTCGCGGAGCTCCTGCTCCATGGTGACCCACACCGGATCCTTGTCGATGAACGCGTCGTCAGACTCAGTGCACCACCAGTGGAACTCTTCGCCACCTTCGCCCCAATCGCGACGCTTCCACTCGCGCACCGTCGTGGTCACGTGGCCATTGACGTCAACCTCGTCCGAACGTCGGAGCGGGAGCTGCCAGCACACCTCGGGCTTCCAGTCGAGCGGACGCTCGCCGGCCTCCAAAGCGGCGCGGTGAAGCGCACAGCCGCCGCCGCCGGGAAAATCGGGTGGGTTCAAGAACATGCAGGCGCCATCAACGACACGCGTGAGGTGCACGGCTTCGTCGTTGCGAGCAGTGGGGCGCTGACGCCGAGCCGCCGACGCATGCTTCCACTGATCGTCTCGCAGACGGGCCACGTTCGCGGCGAGCTTCCGACGGTCCTTTTCATCGGCCATGTGCGCACCGTGGGAACAGCAGCCCTGGCCGAGCTCGCTCGCATCTTCCGAGAGAACCCCCTTGCAGCCTCGCCCGAAGATGCATGACCAGTTACTGGTCAGGAAGGTCACATCGAACACCCAGGTGCGGGCCTCCTTGGGATCGTCGAAGGACAACAGCTCATGCAGATCTTCCGGTCGGGCCACCCCACGAAAGTAGTCCGACCGGCGATCGTCAATCACCAGGGGGTCAGTCGGTGAAGTAACCGCCGTCGGGGTGCAGGATCGTGCCGGTCATGTAGCTGGCGTCATCGCTGGCGAGGAACGACACGACCGCAGCAACCTCGTCCGGACGCCCCACTCGGCCCATCGGGATGCGTTGCGCCAAATCGGCTTGACGATCCTCCGGGAGCAACCCGATCAGCTGCGTCATGTTCGTCGCGATGTAGCCGGGACCGATCGCGTTCACCCGGATCTTCGCCGCGGCGAGCTCACGAGCGGCCTTCTTCGTCAACATCCACACACCCGCTTTCGACACGGTGTACGCCAGCGGTCCGCCGTCGGGATGCTTCGCGGCAATCGACGCAATCGTGATGATCGAGCCGCCGTTTCCGAGCTCGACCATCTTGTCGGCACACGCCTGCATGGCGAGCAGTGTCCCGGTGAGATTCACGTCGATGACGCGCTGCCATGACTCCACTTCCAGATCGATGAAAGTTCGCCAAGGAGTTTCGATGTTGGCGAGGTTCGCTCCAACCATCTTCACGTCGGCCTCGATGTCGCCGGAGCGATACTTGGCATGGCTGATCCCCGCAGCCGTGAGCAAAATGTCGAGCCGGCCGAACGTTTCGAGGGCCATCTGCGACATCGCCTCGTTGTCGGCACGACTCGCTGCGTCGACGATGATCGACACGGCCTCGCCGCCCGCCGCCTTGACCAAGGCAACGGTTTCGAGCGCGGGGCCTTCGAGCACATCAGCCACCACGATCTTGGCGCCGTCGGCGGCAAGACGGAGGGCGCTGGCTCTGCCGATCCCATTGCCGGCTCCGGTGATCACAGCAACTCGACCATCGAGCCGGCCCGCGGTGTGATGGGTGTTGACGGAAGAGGACACGGATGCTCCTTGGTCGGCGGTGAATGTCCGACGCCAACGCAGCGACGGCCGGATTCGGATCCGACTGTACGGGCCCGAACCTACAGTGGACCAACTGTGCCCGGTCCTTCCGCCCTGCGACCGCTGCGCCATCGGAACTTCGCCCTGCTGTGGTCGGCGAGTCTGGTGTCGAACATCGGCACGTGGATGCAGATCGTGGCCATCGGATCGCTTCTGGCCAAGGACACCGCCCGAGCCCGCGACCTCGGCATCCTCGCCGCTGCCGGCTTCCTCCCAACGGCAGTGTTCGCTCCGATCGGCGGAGCGATCTCCGATCGGGTGAGCCGCAAGCCGTTCCTGCTTGCGACCTTGGCGTTCGACGCTGCGCTCGCCGTGGTGCTGGCGATCCTCTTGGCCACGGGACGGTGGACACCGGGTCTGCTTTGGGCCATTGCGTTCGTGGAGGGCTGCTCGAGCGCCCTTTCGCTGCCGAACCGACAAGCCCTGATGCCCGAACTCGTACCACCCGAAGATCTCCCGGCCGCCGTTGGGCTCGGGTCGATTGCCTGGAACGGCGGCCGCGTTGTCGGGCCGCTCCTGGCCGGCGTGGTCATCGCCGCGTCGAGCTCCACGTGGGCCGTGACCATCAACGCCGCGAGCTTCGCCGCCATGTTCGTCGCAGCGCTGTTCATTACCCTCCCGAACCGTCCGATCGTGCGGTCAAGTGGAGGCCTGGTGCGCCAACTCCGCGTTGCCGGCGGCCACGTCCGACACAGCGCACCGAGTCGCTTCGCCGTGTTGTCGATCGTTGCGCTCGGTCTTGGTGCTGGACCATTCATCGGGCTGTTGCCAATCGTTGCCCAGGGTGTGTTCGGCGGCGGCGCCGGCACCACGTCGATCTTTGTAACGGCACAGGGCGCGGGAGCGATAGGAGGTGCACTGGTGGTTCCGAGAATGGTGAAGCGATGGGGACGTGAGCGGGCCCTGCTGTTCGGCTTCGCCTCGCTCACCCCCGGGCTGCTCGTTTACGCAATAGCCCCTTCTTCGGCGATCGCTGCTGCCGCACTCGTGATCATCGGCGCCGGTTACTTCTGCGTGCTCGTATCGGGCCAGGCGATCCTCCAACTCGACACACCCGTTCGACTCCGAGCCCGGGTCATGGCGATCTTCAGCATCGCCCTCGGTCTGCCGTACGTGATCGCCGTGACCATCCACGGATTCGTCGGCGACGCGTGGGGACTGCGGGAGACGCACCTCGTCATGGCTGCGATCACCACCCTGGTCGGGCTCCTGGTGTGGCGCCGCACCCCGGGCCCATCGACTTCGTCGTCGTGATCGCCGGCGTGACGGCCGAAGTAGCGCCGTAACGCAGCCAGCATTGATGGCATGGCTCCTCGCACGCTCCACGGTTCGCGCATCCTTCTCGCCGGGGCGACCGGAGTCCTCGGATCAGGACTTGCCCGGGCGCTTCACGCCCGGGGGGCCCAGCTTGCGCTCACCGGCCGGCGGCCCGAACCGCTTGCGCTGATCGGAGCGGAGTGCGGCGCGTTCACCTACGTGGGCGATTTGCGCGATCCAACGCATGCTCGCCGCATCGCGTCGGACGCAGCAGCGCACCTCGGGGGGCTTGATGGCCTCATCAACGCGGCGGGCGTGGTTGCGTTCGGCAACCTCGTGGACACCCCCGACGACATCATCGAGGATCTCTTTCTCACCAACGTGCTCGCGCCACTCTGGCTGCTGCGCGCCGCTCTCCCCCACCTCGGCGCCAACTCCTTCGTGGTACAGGTAAGCGGCGTCGTCGCGGAAAGCCCGCTGCCTGGCATGGCGGCGTACTGCTCATCGAAAGCTGCGTTGTTCGCAGCAGACGTCGCGCTGGCCCGAGAGTTGCGCCGAGTCGGGGTCAGCGTGCTTGACGCGCGTCCGCCGCACACCGAAACGGGTCTCGCCGGTCGAGCCATCTTCGGCACGCCGCCGAAGATGGCGGCGGGGCTGGGTCCCCAGGCAGTTGTTGAGCGAATCGTGGCCGCCCTCGAAAGCGGCGAGGCCGACCTCCCCAGCACAGCGTTCGCGTAGACAGACCGGCGAGAGTCACCGGCGCCGACGGACGGCCGCCATCTGGGATTCGCGCCCTTCGGGAACCAATAGGGCCAGACTGAGCGTCAGAGATACGTCTCGCACGAATGTCGGAGGTCGCCATGTCATCACTCACGCCTAGCCAGCGGCAGCAATCACCCCGTCCGCGACCACGCCGCAGCCGGCGGGCGAGCGCCGTTGTCGGAATGCTCGCCACGGCAGCGTCGCTGATCGCTGTCCCGCCCGGCTCCGAGGCGGCCCGCCGCGAAGTCCTCTACCAGCAGTTCTCGTCCTGCCCCCGGTTCATCGCCTACGTCCAAGCACTCGCCCTCCCGACCGTGGGTCCGTATGGCCTCGGTTCTGGGCCCTACGTCGTTGCTCCGACTGGTTCGAACTCCCGACCGACAAAGAAGACGACGGCAACGCAGAGGCCGGCGACGTCGAACACAGAGGCCGCTTCAGCCCAAGCGCCGGCGACCGCAGCCCCCGCCGGAGGGCCAGCACCGGCGCCGCAGCCAGCCGGATCGCCACTACCGGTCAGCGAGTCTGGAGCCAGCGACGCGAGCGCGGCTCGGGCGAACTCGTCGTCCACCAACACCCAGGAAGTCGGCGTGGACGAAGGTGACCTGATCGAGAACGACGGGCGCTACCTCTACACCGCTGTTGGTGGATCCGTTCGTATCGTCGACACCAGCAACGGCACGCTCATCGCAACCATCGCGGGAACGCCGGGCGCCGAGCCGCAACTCCTCCTTGACGGACCCCGCCTTGCAGTGATCCGGCAACTGTTCACCCAGTGGCCGGAGACCACCGTCGAACGGTGGGACGTGAGCAATCCGGCAGCTCCGCGGTTCGAAAGCCGGGTCCACCTCGAGGGAACGTTGCTGGCCGCCCGTACGGTCAACAACCGGGCGCGCATCGTTCTGCAGACGCCCTTCGGCGCTCGACTCCCCATGGTCCAGGCGATCAACGGGACACCTTCTGCACTGGCAACGGCGACCAACGCCAACCGAGCGGTTGTCAAGCGAGCGATGGCTGGCGATTGGCTACCCCGCTCGTACAACAGTGACCAGGGAGGTAATCCGTCATCGCTTCGCCAAGCCGTGAACTGCGTCGAGATCGGCAAGCCAGCCGACACCAGCGGCCTTTCGCTCACCTGGGTTGCCACGATCGACCTCAACGTCGCGAACCCTCGGGGCACGGCGAGCGGTTCTGGTGGGGTGGTCGGCGAGGGGAACATCGTCTACGCCTCCGAGCAGTCCCTCTTCGTCGCGACGGCCACCGGCAATTTCGTCGGCCGCCCTCAGCCAGCAGTCGCCGCGCCACGGACCGGATTCGGCCCCGGTGTCGTCACCCCGCAACGCCGTGCGACACGTACCCTTATCCACGGGTTCAACCTCAGCGGACCCGACGGGGCAACGTACTTCGCATCGGGTTCCGTCGACGGGCGGCTCCTCAACCAGTTCTCGATGTCGGAGTTCGGGAACGCACTGCGCGTCGCTGTGACCACCGACGGCGAGGGATTCGGATCACCGCAGCAGTCGGGCGTACGAGTGCTCGGCCGCAACGGCCGTTATCTTGACCAGATCGGCACGCTCAGCGGACTCGGGATCAATGAACGCATCTACGCCGTGCGCTTCCTTGGCGAGCTGGGCTACATCGTGACGTTCCGCCAGGTCGATCCGCTCTACGTCATCGACCTCCGCAACCCGCGGTCCCCGCGTCGGGCCGGCGAATTGAAGATCCCGGGTTACTCGTCGTACCTTCATCCGATCGCCCCCGGACAGTTGCTCGGCATCGGACAGGACGCCACCGATCAGGGCCAACGTCTCGGCACGGCACTGCAGGTCTTCGACGTCTCTGATCCGAACAATCCCCGTCAGATGACCAAGCTCCGCGTTGGTGGCACGAGCGAGGCGGAGTACGACCACCGAGCGTTCTTGTGGTGGGCTCCGACCGGCAACGCGGTGATTCCGCAGACCTCCTTCGAGGCCGGGCGTCCCATCGCCGGAGCTCTCGTGGCCAAGGTGAACCCCGCCGCGATCACCGTCCAGGGACGCGTCGAACACCAGTTGCCGCTGGCTGACGGCGGGCCATTCCCGCTTCCGCAGCCCGTTCCGCTTCCCGCCACCCCGGCCGTGGTTGCCGCTCCCGGGGCGATCCTCCCGCCGGCAACGATTGTTCGCCCGCCGCAGGTTCAGACCGAGCAGATCCGTCGTTCGGCGATCGTCAATGGACGACTCGTCACGGTGAGCGCCAACGCGGTGAAGGTCACCGACCTTGCCACCGTGAGTCCGATCAGCTTCACGTCGTTTCTCGGCCGCTGACGAGGTCGCTCGGGCTAGTCGATTGATCCCGCTGCGACTACCCATTCGCAAAGTGGTTCAGTCACGGCGCGAATCAGGTCGAAGTCGGCGTCGTAGTGGAGCACAGTGAGGTTGAGCGCTTCTGCTGCGGCGGCAACAAGCAAGTCGGCGATCTTGCTGCCGCGTTGACTTCGTGATGCCAGGAGGCGTTGGACTTGCAACGATCGGGAGAAGTGCTTATACGGATCGATGATCGTATATCCGCAGTTTTCGAGCCGAACCGAGCGTCACAATGGCCGCATCTCACTGGCGCACGGTCATCGAACGCGCACCGACGCACTATGCCGAGGCGTGCACTGCGGCGCACGCTGCGGCGACACCCGCGGCGAAGCGGTCGACGTCGTCCTCGGTCGTGTCCCAACTACATACCCAGCGCGCTTGGTTCTTCGAAGCGTCCCAGGTGTAGTGGGGACACCAGTCCTGGAGCGGCGCGAGCGCTGCGGCAGGAAGCGACGGGAACAGCGAGTTCACCACGGTCGTACGCTCCAGGACGACTCCTGGAACCGAGCGGACCGCAGCATCGAGACGCGCCGCCATTGCGTTTGCATGACGCGCCATGTGCAACCAGCGGTCACCGTCGAATGCGGCGAGGAACTGGGCGGCGACGAACCGCATCTTGGACGGCAGCTGGGTGGCCTGTTTGCGCAGGAACGGCGCGCTGGCGTGCGGCGTACGGAAGATGACGGCCTCGGCGTTCATGAGTCCGTTCTTGGTTCCGCCGAACGACAACGCATCGACACCGGCGTCAAAGGTAAGCGAACGTAGTGGGACGCCCAGCGCTGCCGTGGCGTTGGCGATGCGGGCCCCGTCCATGTGGACGAGCAACCCGCTCCCGTGGGCCACGTCGCAGATCGCCGCGACCTCGTCGACGGAATAGACGGTGCCGAGTTCGGTGGATTGCGTGAGGGAAACGACTGACGGTTGTGCGTGGTGGGGATTGCCGAGGAGGTGCAGCTGCGACTCGAGGTGGGCCGGCGTCAGCTTGGCGTCCGCGGTCGGAAGGTCGATGAGCTTGGCACCGGTGATCCTTTCCGGCGCACCCGTCTCATCGACAGAGATGTGCGCAGCCTCGGTGCAGATCACTGCGCCGTACTTGGGCAGGAGGGTCTGAAGGGCAACGACGTTCGAGCCGCTGCCGTTCCACGTGAAGTACACATCGCTCGAGGGGCCGAGAAGGTCACGGAATGCAGCGATGGCACGGGCTGTCCACGCATCGTCGCCATAGGCCACAGCGGAACCGGCGTTCGCCGCGGCGAGAACGTCGAACATCTCCGGAAACACACCGGACTGGTTGTCGCTGCCGAACCAGCCTTGCGGGACGGGAAGACGGGAGAGGGAATCGGCGATGCGGTCGTTCACGCGTCTGACGCTATCGGCTGAGCTGACGAATCATCCGTGGCGCGCTCGTCGCGGCCCTGGGGCAAGACTCGGCCCTGCAGCAAAACACCTCCCAGCGGCGTTGGGAGGTGTTTTGCCCCCATCTATGGGGGCAACCTCTCTCCCAACGCGTCAACCGGTGATGAGGGCTGAGGTGATTGCGGCGCTGAGGAGGACGAGCGGGAGGCCGCCGCCAGGGTGGGATGAGCCGCCGACCAGAAACAGCCCGGGGACGGGAGAGCGGTTCGCGGGGCGAAGGAATGCGGCCCTCGCGCCGTTCGACGAGGTGCCGTAGATCGATCCGCCCGATGCTCTCGTGCGCTCCTCCAAGTCCGCCGGCGAACGGATCTCGCGGAGGACCACGTTCGACCGGACGTCGATCCCGCGCTCCGCCAGCCGCTGCATCAGCAGATCGGCGTAGGCCTCGGACCTTCCCTCGACGCGCCAGTCGACACCGTCGCGGCCATCGCCCATCGACGAGTGTCGCGGCGCGTTCACGAGCACGAACCAGGCCTCGTGGCCGGATGGGCGCACGGCGTCGTCGGCCGGGTTCGAGACGTAGATCGTCGGGTCGTTCACCGGCTTCGGTGAAGGGTTGAAGATAGCGTCGAACTCGTCGTCGTAACGCTCGGGGAACAGCACGGTGTGATGGGCTGTGACCGCCGTTGGCCCTTTCATGCCAAGGCACACCACGAACCCGCTGAGGCTCGGCTCGCATCGTTGCAGCGCTCGTTGAGCACGACGCCGTTCGTTGCTCGGCGGAACAAGCCGTTCGTAGAGATCGCTGGCATCGGCGTTGGCGACGACGGTGGCAGCGTCGATGCGTTCACCGGTCGCCAACACCACGCCGACGGCACGGCCCTCGCGCACCATGACCTCGACCACGTCGGTGCCGGTGCGGACTTCGACGCCGAGCGAAAGGCACCGGTCAAGGATCACGTCGGCGATGCGACGGAGACCACCGTCGACGTACCACGCACCGAAGTGGCGTTCGGCGTAGACGACCGATGCGAGCGCAGCCGGTGCACGTCGTGGATCGGACCCCGTATAGGTGGCGTAGCGGTCGACGAATGCGACCAGGCGAGGATCGTCGAGATACGACGTGGCCAGCGATCGCAGTGTGCGGTGCGGCGCAATGGTGCGCAGGTCGTTGACGCGGACGGACTGCTTTACGAGGTCCCACGGTCCGCCGAGAGGTGATTCGAGGAATGGGCCACGAGTTGCGTCCCAGATCCGGCCCGCACGCTCATAAAACGCCCGCCACTGCAGTGCATTGCCGGGCCGCATGGCCTCGACGGCGTCTTCGAACTGACGTTCATCGGCCGGCGCGTCGAACCAAGTGCCGTCACCGAACCGGTAGTGGGCGACGGGGTCGAGCCGACGGAGGTCCAGCACCTCTCGCCGATCGACGCCGGTCGTCGAGAGAAGGTCGTCGAGGGCGTAGGGCAGCGTGACAAGCGATGGACCGGTATCGAACGCGTATCCGTCGACGCGGTGGACGCCGAGCTTGCCGCCGACCACGTCGGCCTGCTCGCACACGACGACCCGACGACCGCCTGCCGCGAGGCGCGCCGCCACGGCAAGTCCGCCGACACCAGCACCGATGACCACAGCGTCAGCCAAGGTTCCGACCCTTCCACTCGATCGTGCCCGCCCGTTTCGCCCGCCACGATCCAGCGAGGAGACGCAGCAGCGCCGCAATAGACAGTGGGTGCATCACGCTATCAGCCACACGACCACCAGTACAACGCGCGCTTATGACTCTCCCAACAACACCGGCGGCGTAGCCGGCCAGCCCAACTCGGCAAGCCGATCGGCCGAGCAGCCCGATCGCCGCAACTGGAGGAACGAGATACGCCAGCGCCAGCATCGAACCGAGTCCGACCGCCCCCGGCACCGAACCGGTGGCCGCCCAGAGGTTCTTCGTGTAGCCGACCCGCAGCGCAGACCAGTCTGTGTACATACGACATGTCGCAAGGTCGGTGCCGTCAACGACGACCCCTCGTCCGCCGGTCCGCTTGAATGCGCGGACCAGCGCCACATCGTCGAGCACCTCGCCGCGGACGGCCGCAAACCCACCGGCGCGTTCGAGCGCATTGGAATCCGTCACCAAAAACTGACCATTCGCAGCGGCCATCGAATTCGGCCGTGTCCGCTCGGCCAGACGGAGCGGGAGGAACGACAGCCAGAGCCACTGCAGGAGCGGCTGCACAATGCGTTCGCCGAACGTGATTGCGATCTGACGCGGATACGGCGAGACGAGGTCGAGGCCGCTGCCGCGCAGCAGAGCGATCGACGAGGCGAGGGCGTGGGGTTCGAGCCGGACGTCCGCATCGACAAAGACGACCACATCAGCATTCACCGCCCGGCGCAGCCGTTCGCACGCCCACGGCTTGCCGAGCCACCCGTCGGGCAGCGGGGCATCTCCCCCGTCGATCAGCCGAAGCTGAATGCCCGATGGCGAGGTGGTGTGCTCTTCGACGAATCGTTGGACGACGGTTGCGGTGGCGTCGGTCGAACCGTCATCGAGCACCACGATCTCGAAGTCGAGTAACCCAGTCTGGGCAAGCGCAGCTTCAAGGCAGGGGCGGATGTGTTCCTGCTCGTTGCGGGCCGGGATGAGCAGACCGACCCGCTCGTTGGCTGCGGTCGCAACGCGTCGGGGGCGACGCAGCAGGGCGGCATTCACAGCCGTATGCGCGCTTATCACCGTGGCGAGACCGGCGCCAGCCTTGGCGATCGCGGCACCGACGGTCATCGCGAGCGCTCCGTGGAGCCGAGGAGATACACGATGAGGAACACGGCACCGAGGGCCGGCGTGCCCGCAGCCGCGACGGCAGGATTGCCGAAGAACACGGCGAACAGCAGGGTCTCGGAGAACAGGGTCCAGCCGAGCAGCATCCAGCCAAGGTCATCGGGTCGACCAGCCGTGCGCTTGGGCACCACGGCAAGCAGGATTCGCATCATCACGAGCCCGACGGCGAACCAGCCGACGGAGTTCACCACGGGAATGGCGTTCAGCCACGGCCCCGCCGTGGCGCTCCATTCCCACGCACCGAGGCGAACCATCTGCGGGTCGAGGAACAGGTCCCACGCCACGAGGACGAGCGAGCCGACCGCTGCACCCCGCCACCCTCCGCCCACATGCTGTGCGCAGAGCAACGCTAGCCAGCCGAACATCGCCCATGCCAGCGGCACGACGGCGGGAACGCCGAACACCCGCAACCCCAGGACATCGGTGTAGTTGTAGTTCCCGAACGGCACGCCAGTCTCCGAGCCGACCAGTTCGGCGATGAAGCCGATACCAACGCAGATGACCACAAGCGCCGCGACCGAGCGCACGCCACGACTCCACCAGGCGTGCGCGCACGACGTGAGGAAGAACGCAACGACGGCCCAGATCGTGACCGTGCGTTGCCCGGCGTCGGAGAGCAGCGGATAGGGAATCTGCAGTACGAGCACGGCGGCGAACCCGATGAGTCCGACGACCGGCAACCGCCCGCGCCAGTCATATGCGCGCAGAGTGCCTATCGGGTCCATCTCAGAGAGAGCGCCCGGCGATCGTGCCGGAGCTTTCCAGCACGGTGAACCGCGCGAACATCTCTTCGGCGTACCACCGGTCGGTCTGGGTGCGGGCCATGACGGCGCGATGTTCGGCATTGTCATAGGCAAAGCTCCGGAGCGCGTCGTTGGAGTCCCACAGCGAGAACGTGCCCTGCAATCCAATCGGCGCTTCGCCGATGCCCACGGTGTAGCGAAGTCCCGGCGAACCATTGACCGCACTGGCGACCGGAGGCGTTGCGGCGGCGAACGCTCGCCACTGGCTCGACTTCACCCGCGCTCGAGTCACTGCGGCCACCGCACGTCCCGGCACGGCGACTCCGGGGACAGCGTCGTCGAAGGGATCACGCCGGGACCAGCTCCCCTTCCACGCCACCGGCAGGAGCAGTCCTTCCCATTGCTCTTCAGCGTGCGCCGCCCACCGTCGGGCCACCGGCGATGTCGTGCTGAACCGGGCGGCGTCGTCAGCGGAGTCCCACACGGCGAAGAGGCCCCACGTGGTCGGGTCGGCGTCACGCGGCGTGAACGTCTGTCCGCTCCCGGTGCCAAGCAGCTTCCAGAACCGGAGGCCACTCGTGCGAGCAAGCGCCACTCGATCGGAGGCCATCGACGCCACGGCGCGGGCGATGCCGTGGGTGGCGACCCGGCGGAGATGCATGGTGGCGACGATCGGCGGCACACGTGCGATAGTCATATGTGCACGTACGCTTTGCACCCTCGGGCGGACCGGTGGTTCATGCTGCGCTCCAACCGCCATCGATCACGAGCGCCTGACCGGTCATGTACGAACTGGCATTGCTGCACAGGAAGAGCAGCGCTCCATCAAGCTCGCCCTCCGCCCCGACCCGACCCATGGGGGTCTGAGAACGCAGCCACTTGGCACCGCCCTCGTCCTCGATGAGGTCGTTGGTGAGTTCGGAGTCGAAGAACCCCGGGCACAGCGCGTTGACACGGACCCCCTTGCGGGCCCACAGGCACGCCAGTTCGCGAGTGAGGTTCACCAGCCCACCTTTGGATGCGGCGTAGCTCGCCTGGGTGAGCCGCCCGGAGCTGAACAGCCCGAGCATCGACGCAACGTTCACAATCACCCCACCGTTGGCGAACATCGACGAGTTCACACACTGCTGTGACAGCACGAATGCGGCGTCGAGATTCACCGCCATCACCCGGCGCCATTCGTCATACGGTTCGTCTTCGGGACGGAAGTTGGCCACCGTGCCGGCGTTGTTGACGAGCACGTCGACACGACCGAACTGCGCAACCACTCGGTCGACCAGCGCGGCACACTCGTCGGGATTGCTCACGTCGGCCTGGACGGCGACCGAATCGGGCAGTTCGGCGGCCAATGCGTCGAGACGGTCCAGTCGACGGGCCGCCATCACCACGTGCGCGCCCCCGGCGTGAAGCACGCGGGCAAAGCGAACGCCGATGCCCGAAGACGTCCCGGTGATCAGCACCACGCGGCCGTCAAGACGAAAGCCGGCGAACGGATCGGTCGCAGGCGCGAGGGCAGGAGGAGTGCTCGGCGGCATCTCCCCAGGTTAGGAGAGCAGGTACCGCTACCGACGCCGAGCGGCCGTCGTTGTGGCCTGGCCGTTGTGCGGCCGGCATGCACACCGTGGTGATGACGCGTAGAACTGGTTCGTGAAGATTCGTATTGGCTACGGCCTCGGCACCCAAGGACTGGGCCATGCCCCCGGCGACGGCTCGGGGTATGCCCAGTTGGTCGACGACCTTGAACGGTTGTCGTTCGATTCGGTGTGGTTCAGTGAACGGCTCACAGGCAACGCGCCGGACCCGTGTGCCTTGATGGCATTCACCGCGGGGCGAACGACGAAACTGAAGATGGGCATGAGTGTGATGGTCCTTCCCGGTCGCAGCCCGGTGCTCGTGGCCAAGGAACTCGCATCGATCGCGCTGCTCGCCGGTCCGGGACGTCTCCTTCCTGCATTCGGACTGGGTGCTCCCGACCCTCGGGAGCACCAGGCCTTCGGGGTGAAGCGGGAAGACCGTGGTCCGATCTTCAACGAATCACTCGAGGTGATCCGGCGCCTGTGGCGCGAGGACGACGTGACCCATCACGGACGGTTCTTCACCTACGACAACCTGCGAATCGGACCAACCCTCCCTCGTCCGCTCGACGTGTGGCTCGGCGGTATCGCACCGAGTGAGCTGCGACGCGTCGGTCGTCTCGCCGACGGCTGGCTCCCGTCATTCATCACACCAACGGAAGCACCCGAGCTCAGGGCCAGGGTCATCGCCGCCGCGACGGAGGCCGAGCGCGAGATCGAGGAGGACCACTTCGGTGTGCTCATCGTCTACACGTCCGGCGCGCCGCTCGGCGGCCCGTTCCTCGAACGCATCAGCGCCCGCCGACCCGATGTGACCGACCCATCAGAACTCTTCCCCGTCGGGCTCCCAGCACTACGTACACATATCAGTCGGTTCATCGACGCGGGCTACACCAAGTTCGTCCTTCTCCCGGCGACCGACCTCGCCGGCCAACCTGGCGGCATCACTGAGGAACTCGAACGTGTCGCCGCCGACGTCCTCACCCTCGAACACGACTGACTCCCGCAAAGACGTGCGACCAGACCTCTACCGCATCTCCCACGGTCATGCAGTTGGACTGCTGTGCCGCCGGCGAAGTTCCCGACCTCGCCCCTGTGGGCGATGGCCAGTTCAGTTCCCGGATGTCACCAGAGGGTGCGGACGTCGTATTCTGCGATCTCGGGATCGCGAGTCACGAACATGAGGTTCTCGATCCGAGCCTGCGCAATCAGAAGTCGGTCGAAGGGATCGCGATGCTCCAACGGAAGCAACGCAAGTTCCGCAAGGTGTCGTCGAGAGATCGATAGCCCACGAAATCGTGAACGTGCAGTGTGGTGCTCAAACCACTCTGCGACCGAAGGGTCGAGCTGGATTTTTCCGATGCTCGACTTCACCGTAAGTTCCCAAAGGGAAACATCGCTTGCGACAACGGCGTCGGCGCTCGATATTGCGCCACGCGCTGCAGACGAAAGGCGTTCGTCGTCAGCGACCCACCACAGCAGCGCGTGCGTATCGAGCAACAGCTCGCTCACGTGTCGATCTCGGAATGGAACATCGTTTCGATTTCGTCATCCGTAAGTTCGAACGATTGATCGCTGTAGTGCACCGTTCCGATTCCGGAGCCCGGGCGACGAGTTGTCGACGACACCCCAGTGACCACCGCGACCACTTTGCCGTGTCTGGTGATCTCAATCTGCTCACCGGACTCGGCCAACGACAGGAGTCGAGACAACTGGCCTTTCGCCTCGTGCACGCTGAACGACATTGCCATCCGGCCGAGCGTACCACTTTGACCAAAAAATCTGGTCATACTTGCATCCGGCCCTCGGCAAAGGCCCTCCAACCCTCAGCGCTGTGGAAGCCTGCACCCCATGAAGATTGGCGTGCAGATCCATCCGCAGAACACCACCACGGCAGCGATGCGCGAGGCGTGGCAAAGGCCGACGCCATGGGCGTCGATTCCCTCTGGGTCTGGGACCAGCGTGGTCACCACCAGTCTCATCGACGAGGCGGGTCAGCCAACCGCCGCCGTCCGCGACGAGATCCTTGGGATCTTCACGTCGCGCTTGCAGTAGCTGATGGGTCAGGCGCCGAGGACCCGTGGCTTGACGATCACCGTGAGCCGCATGCCGCCTTCATAGTGGCCCTTGATGTGGCAGCCGAGAATCGTGCGGCCGACCTTGGTGAACGTGGTTGTGATCTCCCCCGTCTTCTTCGGAGCAAGCGCAACGAAGCCCTCTCCTGGCTTGGCCTTCGTCTTCGTCCCGTGGCTGGCCATGTCGTGGCCCATCGCCTCGGCCTCCTTCATCTCCGCCGCGTGCGTCTTTTGCACTTTCTCGTCGCCGAGCAGCGCTTCGTGATCGATGTTCGAGTTGTTGGTGATACGCAGCACGACTGGCTGTCCAACGGTAACGGTGATGGTGCGGGGCTCGTAGCGCACCGCTCCCGCATCGATCCTGACGATCTGCGGGGCCTTCTTTGCCGCCGCCCCAACGTCGGGAGCCGTCCCGAGGAGCAGCGCGCCGAGCATGGTCGTCACGCCTGCAGCAACAGCAAAGCGACCCGCTGCACGGTGGAGCAACGATCCTGCAGGAAGAAGACGCATTGGGACAGTTTGTCGCGCATCCGCGCCAACACCGACTGAGCGGCCGTCAGCTGGCCGTCGCTACGGTCACCCACCAGACTGGTCGGCGTGTCGATCGAAGCGTCCAAAGCAACCGTCCACGAAGCAATCGCCGCCGTGGTGCCGGATCGGCCATGCATCGTGTGGCGGGGCCGCACATGGACCTGGGCCGAGGTCACCGACCGCAGCCGCCGCCTCGCCAATTACCTGCTCTCTAGAGGTGTCACCGTTCCCACCGGACGGGAGTTTCTCGACGGGCACGAGACCGGCCAGGACCATCTCGGCATCTACCTCTACAACGGCAACGAGTATCTCGAAGCGATGCTCGGCGCCTACAAGGCGCGCGTGGCTCCGTTCAACGTGAACTACCGCTACGTCGCCGAGGAGCTGGTCTATCTGCTCGCCGACGCGAAGTGTCGAGTCCTCGTCTACGGCGGCTCATTCGCTCCGACGCTGGCGGCGATCCGCGACCAGCTCCCGGATCTCGACATCCTCATCCAGGTCGACGACGGCTCCAGGAATGCGCTGCTCGACGGAGCCGTCGACTACGAAACCGCGCTCGCCGAATCGAGCCCGGAACGGCCGGAGGTACAGGTGATGGGCGGGGACTGGTCAGCTGACGATCTCTACATCCTCTACACGGGCGGCACTACGGGCATGCCGAAGGGTGTGCTCTGGCGTCAGATCGATATCGCCGTTTCGGCGATGAGCCTGCGCGACGTCGGCGCGAGCGAGGAGTTCGAGGACCTTGCGTCGTTCACGGCCGGCATCGCCGCGACTGCACCACTCATTTCGCTGCCCGCGGCGCCGTTCATGCACGGCGCCGGACACTGGATTGCATTCACCACCTGGCATCGCGGCGGCACCGTCGTGATCCAGGACAACACGGTGACCCTCGACCCGGTCGACATCTTGACGGTGTGCCAACGCGAAGGAGTGCAGTTCCTCCAGATCGTCGGCGACGCATTCGGCCGTCCGATCATCGAAGAGATCGAGCGTTCAAACGCTGCAGGCACCCCGTATGATCTCAGCGCGCTTACGATCATGCTTTCCGGGGGTGCAGCCCTCTCAGCGCCACTGAAACAACGCTTCCTCAGCGCGCTTCCCAAACTGCTCATCATCGACGGGATCGGTTCATCGGAGGCCGGCGGCCAGATGCAGAACGTATCGGTCGGCGATCCGTCGAAGGCAACCACCGGCACGTTCACCGCCGCCCCCGGAAACCACGTGCTCAACGAGGACCTCACCGCCGAACATGAGCCGGGTCACGACGGGCTCGGCTGGCTCGCCAAGTCCGGTCGTCTCCCCCTCGGCTATCTGAACGATCCGGCCAAAACCGCCACGACGTTTCCGATGGTCGCGGGCGTCCGCTACTCCGTTCCCGGCGACCGGGCCAAACTCCTCGTCGGCACCGAGGCGAGCTTCGGCCTCCCGATCGTGGAACTGCACGGGCGTGACTCGGTGACCATCAACTCCGGCGGCGAGAAGATCTTCGCGGAGGAGGTCGAGGCGGCGATCATCGCCCACCCTGACGTGTACGACGTTGTGGTGGCCGGCCGCCCGAGCGAGCGATGGGGCAACGAGGTCGTGGCCATCGTGCGCCTCGCCGACGGGGCGGCGGCCACCGAAGCCGATCTCCTCGCTGAGGCCGAGCGACACGTCGCCCGGTACAAACTGCCGAAGGTCTTCGTCTTCGTCGACGCCATCCAGCGCTCCCCGTCGGGCAAGGCTGACTATCGATGGGCCACGGAACTCGCCGGGCAGTAGCGCCTCCTTGGAACCGATCCACCCGGTGGTGCACCACGGGCATGGAGCGGGCACCTCGCGTAGGGTGGCCACCTCATGAGCCGTCTTCCGCTGGAACGCGGATAGCCCACCGATGACAACGTCAACCATGGCGGTCGTCTTCTGCGACGTCGTCTCGTCGACGGAGCTGCGCGACCGTCTCGGCGACACGCAAGCCGACGCCTGGTTCCGCGATCTCCTGCGCAACATCGGCGAAGCCGTCCTCGAGGCCAACGGCAGTGTGGTGAAGTCGCTCGGCGACGGCGTGATGGCGGTATTCAACTCTGCCGGCGCGGCCCTCGACGCCGCGGTCGCGATGCAGCACGCGGCCGTGAAGCACGGCTGGACCCACAAATCGGTGCCGGCCCAGGTGAGGGTAGGCATCTCGATAGGCGATGTGTCGTCGATCCACGACGACGGGGCCGCCGACTGGAACGGAATGCCGGTCGTGGAAGCGGCGCGCCTCTGCAGCGCCGCCCAACCGGAAGAGATCCTCGCCGCCGAGGTCGTTCGCATCCTCGTGGGCAGCAGAACCGGTCACTCGATGACGCCCCTCGGCGACTACTCGCTCAAAGGGCGGAGCACCCCGATGGCCGTCGTCCGTGTCGCGTGGGAACGGCCCATCGCACGGTCGACGAACCTTGCTTCGTCGACTGTGTTCCCCGACCCGCTGGTCGCGGCACGGCGTGGCCCGTTCGTCGGACGCGCGGCACTCATCGCCGAACTGCTCGATACATGGAAAGCAGAAGAATGGCGAAGCCTGCTCGTCGCCGGTGAACCGGGTATCGGCAAGACGCGGCTCGTCAGCGAGCTCGCGCACGACATGTCCCGGGCGGGCACGACCGTGCTGCTCGGCCGATGCGACGAGGATCTGGCCATCGCCTACCGACCGTGGGTCGAGGCACTCGCTCCGCTGATCGAGACGCTTTCGGATGAGCAAGTCGCTGGCCTTGCACCCGAGCACATTCAGGAACTGGCAGGCATCCTCCCGGCGCTACGCCGGCGCGTCGGGGATCGACACGCGACGGTGGAGCTCGATGCCGCCACGCGGCTCGCCGTGCTCAGCGACGCCATCGGCGAGCTGCTTCGCCGCTCGGCGCCGACGGTCGTCGTGCTCGACGACATGCAGTGGATCGACCAGGCATCTCTCGTCGCCATGCGCCACGTGGTGGCCGACGAGGCACGAGGGGTCACCATCCTCG
The DNA here is from genome assembly GCA_031406385.1 of Acidimicrobiia bacterium. Classification (GTDB taxonomy): domain Bacteria; phylum Actinomycetota; class Acidimicrobiia; order Acidimicrobiales; family JANYDT01; genus JANLQX01. The sequence continues at coordinate 10,295 of JANOHI010000043.1, read as the reverse complement.
GTACGTACCGCGACACCGACCTCGACCGCATGCATCCGCTGAGTGCCGCTCTCGCGGATCTTCGCAAGGTCGACGGTGTGCGCCGCGTGGCCCTCGATGGCCTCGACGAGGAGAGCGTTTCGGAGTTCTTCCGGGTAGCCGCAGGGCACGAGATCGATCCGGTCGGGAGAGATCTGGCCGGAGCGGTGCATGCGCAGACTTCGGGCAACCCGCTCTTCGTCGGTGAAGTGATTCGTCATCTCGCCGAGATGGGCGTGTTCTCCCAGGAGAACCGTCGTTCGGGGGCGGGTTCGTCCGCCGTGATGTCGATGCTGCCCGAAGGCCTTCGCGAGGTCATCGGGCGGCGACTCACTCGCCTGGGAGACGACGCCACGCAGGCCCTTCGCGTCGGCGCAGTCATCGGGCGCAGCTTTGATGCCGACCTCGTCGAGGCTGTGCTGAGCCGCGACGCGCTCGACGACATCGAACGGGCGGTGGCCGCAGGCATCATTGTCGATACCACGCGCGCGTATGAGTTCCGCCACGCCGTCGTGCGAGACGTCTTGCTCGCCGAGCTCTCCACCGCACGACGGCGTCGAATGCACCGCGATGTCGTTACGGTGCTGGAGCGTCGGTGGGCGCTCTCGATCGAACGCCATCTCGACGAGTTGGCCTACCACCACGGAGAAGCGCAATCGGCTTCGGCCCCAACCTGGTACCTCCGCGCTGCCGCTGCCGCACACACCGTCTTCGACGGGCGCTCGGCGGAGCTGGTCGAGCGCGGACTCGAACTGCTCGACGTCGCCGATGACGATGACCCCACGCTTCGATGCGACCTCCTCATCGCCAGGGCACGGGCGTCGTCACGGGCGAACATGCAGAACTCGCTCGCCGCTTCGCGTGAAGCGTTCGCTGCAGCCCGGGCGCTCGGCGATCAGGACCGGATGGCCCAGGCGCTGCGGACTGCGGGGAGAGCCGCCACGTCCGACTCGGGGCTCGAGCGGATCGACTTTCTCCGCTCCGCTCTCGGCGAGATCACCGACACGTCCCTGCTCGGCCGGTGGGCAGCGGAGAGCACGCTGCTCCTCAACGAACGGGTCGGACCCAACCTCGCGCCCGCTGACCACGCTGCCCGTGTGCATGAGATCGTTCGCCACCTCGACCCTGTCGATCCCGAGGCGCGCAAGGTGGCTATGGACTGCGTGGTCGGGCTGATGTATATGCAACAGCCAGCTCAGGCCGACGAGGTCTACGGCCGCTTTGCCACGCCCGGCGGAACCGATTCGTTCGGCACTCCGATGGACGTCGTGCTTGCCCAGATCGCCCTCTCGCTCGGCGACCGGGACGGCTTCGAGCGTCACGTTAGTGACGCGCTCGGCCATGCGCAGCTCCGTCGAACGTCGTGGTCCTACGAGAGCGCCATGTTCCAGCGCATCGCCATGCGCGAACTCCTCGACGGGCACTGGTCGGCCGCCGCCGAGGCGATCGACGAGGTGCTGCGGCACGGAGGGCACAGCACGAACTACGCCCTCGGATGTCAGATCCAGAGAAACTGGATCGCCCGTGAAACCGGCGACGTCGAGGCGCTGTATCAGTTCTCGGTCAACTTCCTCGCCACGAACTCCTCGTTCCCCGTGGCACGTGCACTGGTCGCAGCAGAAGCCGCCGAAGCCGGCCAGGTCGACCACGCCCTTGCCGCGCTCGACGAGCTTGCACCGGACGATTTTGCCGCGGTCGGCCGCGGCTGGCTCACCATCCTCGCGCTGGGGTCGCTTGCCTGGGCCATCATCACCGTCGACGCCCGGGCGCATGCCGGCGTTCTGCGCCGGCTGCTCGGCAACTACAGCGGTCAGATGGCCCGTGCAGCGTCGGGGACCCACGTGATGTGCTCCGTCGATCGACTCCTCGCCGGACTGGCCGCCGTGGACGGCGATCACGCGGAAGCCGACCGCCTCTTCGCCTCGGCGTTGGCGCAAGAAGAGGCACTACGCTCAGCACCGCTTGTCGCCCGGACCAGACATTGGTGGGGCCGTGCGCTAGCCCGCCGCGACGAGACGGAGCTCGCACTACCGCTCCTCGCCGCAGCCAGATCCGCAGCGGAACAACTCGCCATGCGCGCCGTCGTCACCCAGATCGACGACCTCACCGATGGGCCGAGTCATCGTCGCGCCTGAACTGTTCGGCGAACCGGACGCGGTTCCGTTTCCTTGGCGGATACCGATCGGCGACATCGTGTTCGCAGTCGACCAGGTGCGCAGTTTGCCGGCAACTCGGCTCCTCGAACGCACGAATCGCGCTCCGGCGCCGGCGATGGCACTCGTGAGGCGAGCTCTGCTCAATATCACCTGACGCACCTTGGGGAGATTGGTGTCCGGGTCGCTCCGGGAGCGACCAGGACACCAATCACGCAGTGGTGTCCGGCGCCTCGATCCAAACCCCGGATCGCGAGATCGTGCAGCGCAACACAGCAGCGACCGGCAACGACGAGACGATGACCCAGCGACGACGTGATCGCCGGACGGACCGGTCGTCGAGCTGACAGGGCCTCAGTTCAGAACTTCACCATGCAGACGCGGGGTCCGCGTACCTGACCACCGGCCCAGGTGACTGACGCGGGGTCGACAAGGGAGAACTCGGGGACCCGGGCCATCCACGTCTGCAGCGCGACCCGCAGCTCGAGGCGAGCGAGGTTCGAGCCGGCACAGCGATGGATGCCGGCGCCGAAGGCCACATGGCGGTTGTTTGCGCGATCGAGGATCACCTCGTCGGGGTTCTCGAACTGGCGCGGATCGCGGTTCGCCGCGGGGAAGGCCATCAACACCCGATCGCCGGCCTGCATCGGGCAACCCTGAAACTCGGTGTCGTGAGCAACAATGCGCGCCATCGTGACCGGGGCGTACGCCCGCAGCAACTCCTCAACCGCCGTCGGCCAGAGATCGGGGTTCTCGCGCAACTGCTGCTGATGCTCGGGATGCTGGGCGAGGTGCCAGAGCGACGCGCCGATCGACGACCACGTGGTGTCGATGCCGGCGACGAGCATGAGGTTGCACACCCCCATGACGTAGTCCTCGTCGACCTTCTGGCCATCGTGTTCGTGGGCGAGGAGGCTCGTGATGAAGTCGCCCTCACGCGGGTTGGCCTTGCGGTCGTCGAGCTGCGCCCGCAGGAAGTTCATGATGTTCAGACGACTCTCGAGGCGAACCTTCGGGTCGGTGAGACCGGTTTCGAGAACCCCCCGAACCCAGCCGGTGAAGGTGTCCGACATGTCTGTCGGCACCCCGAGCATGAGTGAGATGACCCGCACCGGGATCTGCTGGGCATAGTCGGTGCCGGCGTCGGCCACACCCTTGTCGATGAAGCGGTCGATCAACGAGTTGCAGAAGTCGCGAGTGGTCGCTTCGTAAGGGGCCACGGACTGTGGCGCGAACGTCGGCAGGATCGCCCGGCGATGCCAGTGGTGATCGGGCGGATCCGAGGTGATCGGCGGAGCCTTCACCGCGGAATAGGGACCTTCGACGGCGCCCGGCGCCGGTGGAACCACGATGATCTCCTGTGAGGTGAAGATCTCGTGTTCCTGGGCGATGGCGACGACGTCTTGATAACGGGTCGGCAGCCACGATCCGCCCCATCGGTCGCTGTGGGCGATTGGGCACGCCGACTCGCGGATGGTCGACATCGTCGAGAACGGGTCCTTGACGAAGTCGGGGGCAAAGATGTCGAAATCGGTCAGCGGATTCGCAGTGTTGGTCATGGCTCAGTCCTCGATGATGATGGCGAGCTCGGGGCAATTCCCGGCGGCTCGACGGGTTTTCGCCTGCAGGGCTTCGGGCACATTCTGGCCGTCGATAAGCAGCACGGCGTTACCGAAGTCGTCGCTGCCGAACACCTCGGGGGCGGCAATGGCGCACATCTGATGGCCCTGGCAGCGGTCGTTCTCGATGCGGACGTTCATGCCGGATCCTTTCGGGGGTCAGTTCGGTGACGAAACGGGGATACGGATGGAGAGGGAAACGCGCGAGAGATGCTGCCAGCGACCGCATCCGAGTGCAATTGCGCGCCCACGCCGTCCAGCCTCACGACGTCGGACCGCTCGGCGCTTGGGTGCGCTTCGGTGGTCCCGCCGAGGTGAAAGCCGTCCCCGGAGGATCGATTGCCCAACCCGGCGAGGCGCCCCACGCGTCTTCGTAGACGAGTTCGGCGAGGGGCCGGCGGCGCACCGGCCCATGGCGGCCCTCTGGATGGCCGAGGGTGATGGTGGCGTGGATCACGGCATCGTCGGGCACCCCGAGCAGTTCGACCAACTCCCGCTCCACGGCGTGGTGGAAGCCGGTCAGGACTCCTCCGAGACGGATCGCTCGCGCTGCCAGCAACAGGTTCTGGCAGGCCGGATAGATCGACGACCCCTCGAAGACCGACGGCCCGCGATAGCGCACGAGGCATGGCAGCACCAACACCGGGACCCGAGCGAAGTCGTCGACGTAACGCTGCATCGTGCGCTCCACGCGCGCCTTCGGGGAGTTCTCGATTTGGCCCGACCCGCGGTCGTAGCCGTCGTGCACTCGCTTCGCCTGCCACATCGCCTGCGCTGCGGAGCCGATGAGGCGCTTTGCTTCGGCTGCTTTCGGGCCGTCACGAAGGACCACGAAGCGGAACGGCTGGCGGTTTGAACCCGTCGGCGCCCGAGTCGCCGCGAAGAGGATTGTCGCCAACTGCTCATCGGTGACCGGCTCGTTGGTGTACCGGCGGATGGCCCGCGTGGTCGAGATGCCCTCGAGCAGATCAATCGGCGTTGGCCTCTGATTCGGCGCAGGTGCCCCCGCGCCGCGCTCCGGACCGGACAACTCGTCCATCAGCCGCGCTGCACCGCGGCGGACCACTCGAGCAGCGAGGCCTTCATGATGTCGCGGTCCTTATCGGTTCCGATGAAGCGCAACTCCGCCCCGCCCGCCACATCGCGATAACGAACGTTGAGCTTGAGGTTCTCCGTGCCGTATTCGAGTTCGGGGCGACCCGGAAGTGGACGACCCTCGAAGCGAACGTCGGAATAGTCAGCGCGCAGATGCTGAATCCGCTGTTTGCGGAGATAGGAACGAATCGACTCGACTCGGACACCGTCGTTCGGAACAACGGCGACGAACGTGGCGGTCATGCCATCCGACGTTTCCTTCCACACCTGGTTCACCTGGGAGCGGTCGGCCATGATCACTGCCGCCTCCCTCGCCTTCCTGGCATCGGACCGGTTCGTCCGCGCCGCCCAGATGTTGAGGGCGAGGAATCCGACAACGACAACGCTCAACCCGACGATGAGGACTCTGCCGCGGACCGCACGGGCCGAGCGCAGCTGCCGCGCCGTTCCCTGATCGACCTCGTCCGGGGACATCATCACCCTGCTCATCCGTCGGCCTTCTTCACGGCGTGCCCGCCGAAGGCGTTGCGCAGCGCCGACAACACACGGAGGCCGTACGCGTTGTCGTCTCGTGAGCCGAAGCGGGCGAACAGCGACGAGGCGATCGTGTAAGCCGGAGCGCCGAACTCGACGGCGGCATCGACGGTCCAACGTCCCTCACCGGAGTCATCGACGTGGGCCTTGAGGTCATCGAGCTCCGGGTCGCGCTCCAAGGCTGAAGCGAGCAGCTCAAGCAACCAGGACCGCACGACCGACCCGTGATTCCAGACGTCGGTCAACTTCGCCTGGTCCACGTTGAACGGACTCTTCGCGATGATCTCGAGCCCTTCGCCATAGGACTGCATCATGGCGTACTCGATGCCGTTGTGAACCATCTTCGTGAAGTGACCCGAACCCGACGCGACATCGACGTGCATCAACCCGTTCTCCGGCGCCAGCGTGGTGAATATCGACTCGGCCGCCGCGTATGCCTCGTCCGAGCCGCCGACCATGAGGCAATAGCCGTTGGCCAGACCCCACACTCCGCCAGAGGTGCCGGCATCGAGCATGAGAATTCCTCGCTCGGCGAGCACGGCCGCACGAGCCTGGGTCTGCTTCCAATTCGAGTTGCCCCCATCGATCACGATGTCCCCCGCGGCCAACTCCGCAGCGAGTGCGTCGAGCGTGCTCTGCGTCGCCGCTCCGGCCGGGACCATGACCCAAACGATCTTGCGTCCGGCCCCCAGCGACACCAGGCCATCCTCCAGAGAGGCCGCGCCGACGGCGCCCTTTGCCACGCTCGCGGCGACCGCTTCTGCCGACCGGTCGAACGCCACCACGCGATGGCCCCCGAGGAGCAACCGCTCCGTCATGTTCGCCCCCATCTTGCCGAGGCCGACCATCATCAGCGGTGCGAGGTTTTCCATGGATGCATTCTGCCCCTCCAGGACAGCTTCCGGGGACGCGCCGTTCCAGTTCGGCCGAGTCCACCGGACTCGGCCAACTCCAACGAAACCAGGCGTAAACCCCAGCCACGTCGCTGCCGATACTCATGGATGTGCGATCAGAACTTGCTGACCAACCCCTGGCTCCTGCCGCGCCGGCGCACGCTCAGGCCGTCGAGTCACCGGCTTGGAAATCGGTGTTCTCCCTGCTCAAGGACGCTGGTGAGGCAAGGCTGCTGTTCGATGGCGCAGGGATCATCGCCGTCACCTCGGGAGCCCTGAACCACCTTGTCGGCACCGACGCCGAGGCGGCCCAGGGCCGACGAGCGGCCGAGCTTCCGATGAACTGGGGTCCGGCGGTGTCCTCGCTCGCCCATCAGGCGTTCTCACAGCGCAGCCCGGCCGCCCACGACATCGCTGTTGCCCATCCGAGCGGACAAGCACTTCGCATCGGCGTGCGGGCCACACCCATGATCGAAAACGGCGAGGTGCTCGGGGTCGGCGTCACGCTTACCGACGCCGCCGCCCGTCGGATCATCGACACCGCCACCCGGGGTGATCTGGCATCGGCTGCCGCCGCGGCGGCGTTCTCACCATTCGCCATCTTGTTCCTAGACGCTCGCGGCAACTGCATCGCTGCCGGCGGGCCGCTCCATCGTCTGACCGGTCTGGGTCCGGAGACGGCGAAGGGCCAGGGGTGGATGCAGATCGTCAGCCCGCAAAGCATCGAGACGTTCCGTCAGGCAGCAGTGGTCGCACACCAATCCGGCGAGGGTTGGCGGATCGACTTCGATCACGTCGGCGGAACACCGGCCCTTGTCTGCGCCGCAGGCGTCGTTCTCGATCCGAATCGCCGTGCCGTCGGCTACGTCGCATTCCTCGCCGACCGATCGATGATCGCCTCGCCGTCGCCGCTTCCAACGACAGCGGCCGGGTCTCCCTCTGCGCCATCATCGTCTCCCGGGCCGAAGCAGAGCGCCCCGGTTCAGCCGGTCGAACGGTATCGCCTGGCGACGGCGGACGGCGCGGCGTCGTGGAGCCCTCCCAAGATCGTGGAGGGCTACACCGACCCGATGCGCCTGTCGACCGAACGCCCGGCGGAAGCCGATCCCGAACCGACCATCGCCGCCGAACCCGGAACCGACAAGGTCACCGGATTGCCGAACCTCGCCCTGTTCGCCCAGCACGTGGCGGCCACCATCGAACGCATACGAACCGACGCTCTGACCGTGGCGGTTTCGGTCGTCGATCTCCGCGGCATTCGCCGGCAGCGAGAGACTCTTGGCCGGCGAATTGCCAACGACAGCCTCTTCCTCCTTGCCAAGCGATTGGAGTCGACGATCCGGAGCATCGAGATCGCCGGCGTACTTGAGCAGGACATGTTCGCCGTGCTTTCGATCAACTGGCTCTTCGCCGAGGACCTTCCCATCGTCGCCCGCCGCCTCCTCGCTCGATTGGAGGAGCCCCTTGCCGGACGCGAAACCGAGTTCGTCGTCGATATGCGCCTCGGGATGAGTGTTGCTCGGCCAGGTGACGACGTCGAGGGGCTTTTCGCCCGAGCCAGGTTGGCTCTGCAATCAGCAGACGACCTGCCGGAGCGCTACTTCATCGACGGCCTCTAGCCCGGTCGGGCCGGTACCCGCTCGCATTGCGCCCTCCGTTCGGTAGCGTTGGAGTTGGCCTGTAGCCACTTGGAGGAACCATGCAGACGCTCGATGTCCGACGCCACAAGGGGTTTGTGCTCGGTGCCGCCGTCAGTTTCACGATCGCCGTCGTTGCCGTTGGCGTCTCCTCTCCAGCCGACGCCGCGGCGAAGCCCGACGCTCGCGCCACCATCACGGCGCTGGCCGCGCAGTCCGAAGACCGCATCACCATGCCACGACGCAGCCTCCCGCCGACGATTGCAGCGCGCCGTGCGCTCGGCGAGTTGTTCATTGACCGGGTGACCATCGCATTCGACGTACGGATTGGCAAGCAGACGATCGGGAGACTGACCGGCCTCGTTGATCTGGAGACTGGCGGAGCAGATCTCCGATTCATTGCTCCTGATGCCAACGGCAAACTGCTCGCCGATCCCTTCATCGTCCGCGTTCGCGGCCAGCGGATCCAGATCGGCCTGCCCGCCGATCTTCGGGAGCAGGCCGGCGCTGATGGCTACGTCACGACGATCAGCGAGGGCGCCTACGGCGGGGTCGGTCTGGCCGACGAGGTGCTCATACCCATCGCATTTCTCACTGCGCTGCCGCTCCCGATGACGGTGCCGGCGTGGAACGCAGCGAACACTGGGGTCGCGACGAAGACCGGAAAAACACCCACGACCACCAAGAAGCCGCCTGCCGCTACCGTGGCGCCGTCGAGCCTGCGCGGAGTGGCGACACGAACCGACTTCACTGTGCTCAGCGAGGACCGGTTCGGAAACACCGCCGATGTGGAGTTGCGACTCCGCTCCGGCAGACTGCGCGACATGTCCATCAGCTTCAGCCCGCTGAAGACCCCGGAGACGAAGGGACTTCTACCGGTCATCCTCGTCGGAACTCTCAGCCGCACCGCCAAGACCCTTTCCGGGACCGCGCCGAGCGGCAACTTCATCACCGCATCGAAGTTCTTCGACCTGGCTCCCCTACCGGAGGACGTCGACGTTCCGCAGCGGAACACAACCGGGATCGAAGCCGAAGCCGCCTGAACCAGGAAGTCAGAACGGACCGCTCGTGGGCCGGTTCGCTCGCTGCCCGTCCCCTCGTTACTTCTTCGCCGACTTATCGACGCGCCTTCGAGGCCGTTGACACCGGCTTCTTGGCGGAGGCGGCCTTCTTGACCGTCGAGCCCGCACCGCCCCGGACACGCTTTGCCGCTTTGGCCTTCTTCGCGGAAGCAACCGCCGTGGCATCGGGTTGGTGGACGCGTGGCGCCGCCGCAACGGTCACGACCCGCGGTGATTTCGTCGGGCGGGACGAACCGAGCCCAGTGATCGGAAACAGCGCCGCGAGCCCGGACCGCCCACTGAGCTGAGCCAGACGCCGGGGTATGTCACCGAACATCTCGATGAGCGCCTGCAGTTGCTGGCGCGCCTCGTCGACCGTGTCGGGAAGTTGGCTGAGCGCGACCCGGTCGAACGTGCCCACTGCTGCTTCAAGGCTGGGCAGTAGCCGGTCGATCGGTCCCTCCATCGCTGCCGACAGGCGCTGCATTCGAGCGACACTCTTCTCCAGTTCCGGCATGAGCGCACGCATCGGCATCTCCAGGTCGTCGACCAACCGATTCATCCGCCCGACCAACTGCTCGACGGCGACCGCCGCTCGCTGCAGCGAGGCGATGGTCTCCATCACACCCCCGACGGTCTTGCGAGCGTTGTCGGCGACGCCCAAGACGCCCGAGATCACTGCGCCAGGACCTTGGAAGAGTGACGAAAGGTCGAAGTCGTCGTTCGTCGCCATGTGTACTCCTCAGACAACACGGTGCGCTCACATGAGTCGCGTGTGTCTGCAACCTATCTCTCCGATTCGGCTCGGCGGGGCCAGGAGCCCCACGCCAAGGTCAACGATGAGTCGTCCCGTGCAGTCCGACGAGGTCGGGCTCCGGTGCTGCAACGTCGACACGAGCGACAGCGCCGTGGTCGATTCGACGAGTGTGGGTCTGGTTGAGGACCGACCGGGCGATATCGACCGACGTGAGGGCGAAGTAGGCCGCCCACGCGAGGACGCCGAGGAACTTTGGGCCGTCCTCGGCCAACGTGGCACGTGGACCCATGCTGTTGCCGGTCAAGCCCTCGACAACCATCGAAAGGGCCAGACAGGATACGGCCGCGGCAAGAAGCGGCCAACGAGTGCGTTCGATGTCGTCGAGGTGGCGCAGCACCCACAAGACGGCCGGCAACGTCACCACGAGGGCGGCGACGAATTTGGGAACGGCACGGGCATCCAGAAGGGCAGGTCGTCGCCGTAGTAGTCGCTGTCGTAGTCGTAGCCGCCATGGTCGGCGACCAGGCG
>JANOHI010000039.1:0-21663 GCA_031406385.1 Acidimicrobiia bacterium | reverse complement strand
CGTTCGTCCGGAACTCTTCGAGGACCTTCTCCACGCGTCCCGTGTTGCCCATCCGCAATGCCAGCTTCACCCGGTTCGGCGCCTCCTCCGGGAACGCCAGGTTCAGGTGACACAGCGCCGAGAGCGGCAGGAGCTTGTCGGTCTTTCGGGCCACCGCAGTGGATACGAGCGTGGCGACCACGAACATCGCTCCGATCCAACCGATGCGTCCGGAGAGCGGCCAGGTGTGTCGGTCCACCAGCCGTCCGACGCCCGTGGTCACCGCGATGGCGACCGCGATCGGCACGGCGAACACGCCGATCCGGATCGCCAATGCCAGCTTCGGCCGAGGTTTCCAGGACTGGCGATTCGAGTAGTCCTGGGGTGCGGGGGCGACCATAGCGAGCCGCCTCCCTGGCCGTCGGCGAATCGGACGACTCTCGTCCTATCCGTCCATCGGCGGCCCGTGTTTCAGCCTTGAGCCGCGACTCAGCAGGTCAGCGCTCGCGTTCCCGACTCCGGTGGTGCGCCCGTCAGGGGTCGAGTCGACTCCGCCGCTCGGCGACGTCGTCGAGGATCGCCGCCTCACGCGTTGCGGCTCGATTCATCGGCATGACCGAAGTGGCCGGCCGGGAAGGGAATTGCGTGGCGGAGGTGGACGGGAATCGAACCCGCCCAACGAGGATCGCTCGTTGCGCTCGCTTTGAAGGCGAGGGAGCCCACCAGGTACCCGGACACCTCCATTCCCCATCGTAGTCGCCCGACCGATTTGGTCATCTGCGGGCTGTTTGGTGTCGCCGTCGGCGAATTGGCGCGCCGCCCCTCGAGCGTTGTCACGCGGTGCCCGTACAGTTCAGGCACCTCTTCCCCGGAGCATCTGAAATCGTCGTCCTCTGCCTGAACGGCAACCCCGTTCCTGGGCATCGGCCGCGGCGATCTTCACCGGCACTCTGCGAGGGAACCCATGGTCACCGTCTGTTGGTCGGTCAAAGGAGGAGTCGGCGTGTCCGTCGTGAGCGCTGCCCTGGCGTTGGCGCTCGGGGACCACAGCGATGATCCCGTCGTTCTTGTCGACCTGGCCGGCGACGTGGCGCACGTTCTCGGACACCAGAGCCCTCCCGACCGTCCGGGCGCGGGCGACTGGTTGGCCACCGATATCCCCGCCGCGTCCCTGGGCGGCTTGGTGGAGCCTGTCACCCCCCGACTCTCGCTGCTCCGCCGAGGGGCAACCTTCGAAGGCACAGAACCCGACAGGGTTTCCGCGCTGGCTGCATGGCTCACCGAATGGCCCGGCGCCGTCGTGGTCGACCTCGGCACGAACCGTGAGCTTCGAGCGCCGCTGCTCCTGGCGGCGCACCGATCGCTGTTGGTCTTGCGCCTTTGCTACCTCGGTGTGCGCTCCGCGCTCGAAGCGCCGCGCCCTGATGGCGTGATTGTCGTGGAAGAACCGGGACGCGCACTTACCAGCGCCGACGTCGCCTCCGCCCTCGGCGTGCCGGTCGTGGCCCGCCTTCCGCTCGACCCAACGATCAGCCGCGCCGTCGACGCCGGCCTCCTCGCATCGCGTCCTCCGCGGTTGCTTGTTCGCGCCCTTCGTCCGGCCGTCGAGGACTCGTTCGACGGTGTCCGATGAAACTGTCGTTGCCGGTCTTGCGACAGTCGGTTCTCGAGGACTCGTTCGATGGCGTCCGATGAAACCGTCGCTCCCGGCCTTGCGACTGTCGGTTCTCGACGAGTTGGTCGGTCTCGGTCAACTCGCCGATGTCGATGATGCCACCGCACCGCCCCTCCGCTCGGATGTTCGCGACGCCACCCGTCGCGTGCTTCGTCGGATCAGCCCGCTCCTCAGCGCCAACGAGATCGACGAGAGCATCGGTGAAGTCGTGGCCGACATCGCCGGCTTCGGACCCCTCGAAACGCTCCTCCATGACCCGGAGATCACCGAGATCATGGCGAACGGCCCCGGTCTCGTGTGGACGGAACGACGCGGCGTGCTCGCGCGCACCGAGATCTCACTCGACGCCGCCACGCTCCGTCGCGCCATCGATCGGATGATCCTTCCCCTCGGGCTTCGCCTCGATCGGCTGAGCCCAATGGTCGACGCCCGGCTCACCGACGGGTCACGCGTGCACGCCGTGCTCCCGCCGCTTGCCGTCGACGGTCCGTACCTGACCATTCGGAGGTTCCGGTCACTTCCGCTGACGCTGGCCGATCTCGCCGACGCACCATCGGCGGAGATCCTGCGCACCGCTGTCCATGAGCGCATGTCGATCCTGGTCTTCGGAGCAACAGGTTCCGGGAAGACCACCCTGCTGAACGCCCTCGGGGCGTCGATCGAGGCCGGCGAACGACTCATCACCATCGAAGACACGGCGGAACTCCGCCTGCCCGGGGAACACGTCGTTCGTCTGGAGTGCCGGCCGGCAACCGCCGAGGGGCTCGGCGCGGTTGATCTCCGGGCCCTCGTCCGCACGGCGTTGCGAATGCGTCCCGACCGTGTGATCGTCGGCGAGGTCCGAGGGTCCGAGGCGTTCGATCTGGTGCAGGCGCTCCTCACCGGACACCGCGGAGGTCTCGCCACCATTCATGCGCGGACGGCAACCGATGCCCTGCGCCGATTGGAGACCCTCGTTCTGCTCGCCGGGTCCGGCTTGTCCGATGTGGCCGTTCGGCGGCAGATCGCTGCGGCATTCGATCTGATCGTTGGCGTTGCCCGTAGGACCGATGGAACCCGATGCGTCGAATCGATCGGTCGTGTGCTTCTCGGTCACGACGATCTGGTCGTCGATGGCGTCGTATCGGCACCTTTTACGCAGGTGGAGGTACCGACGTGATGAGCGTGAGCCTCGTCGTCCTGGCACCTTTTGCGCAGGTGGAGGTACCGACGTGATGAGCCTGAGCCTCGTCGTTCCGCTTGTGGCCGCAGGTCTCACGTTGCCGCTGAGCCAAGGTCGCCGTCCAGCCCGTGTGCCTTCGCACGCAGCAGCCGGCGCGTTGGTGCGCGAGCGTCGTGGCTACACCTGGCACCCCGCGCACCTCGCTGTAGCGCCGCTGGTGGTGTGGATCGCCGCCGGTTGGATCAGCGCTCTCGTGTTCGCCGTGTTGGTCGTCGTGGTTCGCTTCCAGGTGCGTAATCAGCGGCAACGCGCTGTCGCGCGCCGTCTCCACGAAGAAGTCCCGCTTGTCCTGCAGGACATCGCGCGCAAACTTCGGGCCGGCTATCCGGCCGGCCTCGGCTTTGCCGAAGCACTTGGCGCAGCGAGGGGTCGCGCCGGCGGATCGTATGCGGCCAACATGCTGGTGCGGGGCGAACCGCTAGTTGCGGCGGTCGCTCGTTGGCACGACGACGTATCCCGGGTCGCCGGGCCGAGTGTGCTCGACGACCTTGTTCACATCGTCGCTGTTGCCGAACGCGTGGGTGGGCTGCGAGCGTCGGCTGTCGAGGCCGTTGCCGATCTCGCGAGCGAACGGAGAGCACTCGCGCAGGAGACCAGCGCGCAGGCAAGTCAGGCGAAGGCGTCCGCCACGGTGATGACGATCGCGCCTTTGATCTTCAGCGCGCAGATGGTCCTGCGCGATCCGGTCGCTTCGGAGGTTTTGCTTCGCACACCTATCGGCTGGGTGCTGATCACCGTTGGGTTGTCGTTCGACGCAGCGGCGTGGCTGTGGATCCGTCGCGCAACCGTGGGTCGCCGTGTACCCACTCGAAGATCAACGGATCCCGGTCTACGTGGTCGCGCCGCGCTGGCGTCGTGGCGTTCGGCCCTCATTGCGCACGTCGTTGCCACCGCCCTGCCCGGGCGCCGACTCGATGCCCTGGTTCCCCGCCCGTCCGCCCCAATGGGCGCAACCCGAGTGCCGCTGTTCGAGCGGATCGGCGCGGCCGTTGAGCGGATCTCCGTTGAACTCCAGGCTCGTTTCGAATTGGTTGGTGTTCTCCCTCGGGCTTCGCAGCCTCGCGTGGCATCGTCCACGGAACGCCGCCGTCGAATGGGTGCGACCGCTGTTCTGCTGCCGCCGCTCCTTCTCCTTCGTCCGTTCCTCGGCATCCTTGCCGTGATCATCGTCGTCGTCGGACCGAGGCTGCACGAACGTTTCGCCCGGCAGCGTCAGCGCCGCGACCGGGTCGCCGCGGTCGGTCACACCATCGAACTCGTCCGATCGGCGCTCGAATGCGGGGCAACCCCGTCCGTTGCCTTGCTTGTCGTTGCCGAGGTCACCACGTCCGCCGTGCGTCCAGCGTTGCAGTCGGCCGCCGCCGATCTCCGTCAGGGAGCGTCCTTCGACGATGTTGTCCGGCGACTCCTCGTCTCGGCGCCAGAGTTGCGCTCGATGGCCGACGTCCTGCTGGCCAGCAGCCGTCTTGGACTTCCCGTGGTCGAGACGCTTCGGGGTCTCGCCGTCGAGGCCCGCGCCAGCCGCCGCCGCGAAGCCGAGGCCCGTGCTCGACGCCTTCCCGTCATCCTCCTCTTCCCCGTCGTCTGTCTCACACTTCCCGCGTTCGTCCTTCTCACCGTCGCGCCGCTCCTGCTCAGCGGGCTCGGCGCCCTGCACCTCTAGGAGAATCGTATGTACACGTTTTTATTGTCACGTCGGTCGGAACCCGCGACGCCCTTCGAGCCCGAGGCGGGCCAGGCCTCGGTGGAGTACGCCCTCGTGCTCCTTGGCGCCGCTCTGGTCGCCACGCTGCTCATCAGTTGGGCCACGAAGACCAACCTCCTCGATGCTCTGTTTGACCACGTCCTCACCCTGATCAAGGGCAAGGCGGGCTGAGGTGGTGGTCGTCGTGTTGTTTGACCACGTCCTCACCCTGATCAAGGGCAAGGCGGGCTGAGGTGCGTCGCGAGGTTGAGCGGGGTCAGGCGACCGTGGAGTTGGCGTTGGTACTGCCTGTTGTCGCCGTTGTCGCGCTGGCCCTTCTCGACCTCGGTCTCGTGCTGCGTGACAACGTGCTCTGTGTTCATGCGGCGCGAGAGGCGGCCCGTGCGCTCGCCGTCGGCGAGGATCCCGTCGGGGCCGCCCGTCGAAGGAGCGGACTCGGTTCGGCGCTCACGGTCAGCGCGGACGCCTCGACCGGCACGGCCACGGTGGAGTTGAGTCTCTCGTCGAGGTTAGCGATACTCGGTCGGTTGCTGCCGGGCGCGACGTTGCGTCAATCGGCCACGATGAGGATGGAAGTGATGCGTGCGCCGCCGCGCTCATCAAAGCGCCGCCCGCAGGAAGGCGAGGGCGAGATCTTTGTCGAGCGGTTCGTTCCCGTTGCCGCACTTCGGTGACTGCACGCACGACGGGCACCCGTTCGTACACGGGCACGTGCCAAGAACATCGCGTGTTGCTCCCAGGTGCGCCGGCGCTGCCGCGAAACCGAGCTCGGCCACACCGGAGCCGCCCGGGTAGCCGTCGTAGATCATCACGGTGGGCTTACCGGTTTGGGGATGCGACGCCATCGACACCCCGCCAACATCCCACCGGTCGCAGATGGCGAACAACGGAAGCACACCGATGCCACAGTGCTCCGCGGCGTGCAGCGCACCCGGTAGCGCGGCCGCTCCGGCGTCGACGAGACCGGCTCGTTCCAGCACCGAGTCGGGCACCTCGTACCAGACACCCCGTGTCACGAGTGAACTGGGCTCGAGGGTGAGTGGTTCGAGGGCGAGCGTGGCGCCGGTGGATATCCGGATGCGCTGAAAGCCGGTGATGGTTTCGGTGACGTCGACGGACCCCACGTGCATGGTGAGCTCACCGACTCGTTTCGTGGCGTCGACCCCGAGGAACGTCACGTCGGTCGTCGAACGCACGCGGGTGTATTCATCCACGCTGGTCGCCTCGGCTTCGGCGACGAGCTGGTCGAGGTCGAGGTTCGTGATCCGGTACTGCTGACCCTGGTGAAGATAGAGGGCGCCGGTATGGACGGACGCCGGGGCTCGAGCGGCGTCGACGGTGCCGACGATGCGGTCGTTGTTGCGAACGTCGACGATCCGCACCTCACCGCCACTGCTTGACCGAAGCGAGATCCCGACCGCCGGTGAGCCTCGGCCAGACCACACGGCGCGTCCGTTCACCACCCGAAGTTGATCGGCGAGAACGAGCCGCCGGACGCCATCTTCGAATGCTTCGTCGAGGGGAACCGTGCCGAGTCGATCGACCGACGCTGAGGCGCCGGCCCACGTCTCGGCCTCGGCGAGTTGCAACGGGAGTTCGTGGGCCGCACATGCCAGGTGGGGCACGAGGACGAACGGGTTCGCCGGGTTCACCACCGACGGTTCGGCCGGCCGGGAGACGAGCTCACGCGGGTGTTCGGCGTACCACTGGTCGAGCGCGTCGTTGCCGACGACGAGGAGAGCAAGGCTCTCCTCGGCCCGTCGCCCGGCGCGTCCGATCTGTTGTCGGAACGACGCGATCGTTCCCGGGAAGCCGTTGCAGATGCACGCGTCGAGGCCGCCGATGTCGACGCCGAGTTCGAGTGCGCTGGTGGCCGCCACACCGAGGAGGTGACCGGACGTGAGACCGGCCTCGAGTTCGCGCCGCTCCGCCGCAAGCAGTCCGCCGCGATAGGAGCGGATGCGCGGGCTCAGCTCGTCGTCGACGATTCGGGCGGCGCGGGCCGCGACAAGTTCGGCCGAACGACGTCCACCGGTGAACGCGATCGTTCGACGTCCCGCCGTCACCAGACCGGCGAGGAGGTTCGCCGTCGTGGCATTCGGAGACACCGGTGATCCGTCGTCGGCGATGGGTGGCCGCCATACGGCGAGCAGGCGTGATCCCGACGGGGAGCCGTCGTCGTCGACAACGCTGACCTCAAGCCCACAGATCTCCGCGGCGAGCGCCGCCGGATCGCCGATCGTCGCCGAGGCGAAAATGAAGGTGGGTGAGGAGCCGTAGTGGGCACACACACGGCGAAGGCGGCGAAGGATCTGGGCGAGATGGGATCCGAACACCCCGCGATAGGCGTGGAGTTCATCGATCACGACGTAGCGGAGTCGGTGCAGAAATGTGGACCAACGGCCGTGGAACGGGAGCAGCCCGAGGTGCAGCATCTCGGGGTTGGTGAGCACCGTCGTAGCGTTCTTGCGCGCCCATTGTCGAGCGTCGTCGGGGGTGTCACCGTCGTAGGTCACCGGAACGAGACCGGGAACTCCGAGCGTCCCGAGCGCTCGCAGTTGATCCTGGGCGAGGGCCTTGGTCGGGAACAGCAGGAGGCTCGTGGCCCTGCCTCCCGAGCGCAGTGCCGCGTCGACCAGCGGTACCTGGAAACAGCGCGACTTGCCCGACGCAGTGCCAGTGGCGATGACCACGCTTCGCCCGCTCAGGGCGAGGTCGATTGCTTCCCCTTGATGGGTCCAGAGCCCGCCGTCGACCTCGGGGACGTGGCGTTCGAGCCGTGGGTCGACCGTGGCCCGGAGACGAGTGTGGCGGGCGACGCGCGCGGGGATGCGTTCGAGGTGGACGAGCGGATCGAACTCGTGCCCGGCCCGCAGCGCCGAGAGGATCTGGGTGAGGTCGAGGCTCATGATCGCCGACACGCACCCGTCGGGCGACGCCGGCCGGCCTCACCAGGCGGAGGCGAGACCCGTCCGCCCGGTCGGTGCAGCGTCAGTCTTTCCCCAACAGCTCATAGGCCGGATTGAGCATCTTGAGTCGACGGCTACCGGGTTCCAGCGGGAGCGCCCGACCCTTCACCGCCAGTCGACGGCCAGGGGCAACACCGGCAATGGCCCGACGACCGGTCCACATCACCACAAGGCTGTCATTGCCGTCGGACATCGTGACCTCGAGCCACGACGACTCCTTGTGGGGCACGATCCGTATCGACGAGATCTGCCCCACTGCGGTCACCTCGGTGCGTGGAGTGATCTCGGAAATCGGCACCTGACCTCGTTGCGCGCAGAATGCCCGAAGGCTCCGGGCATCGTCGTCTTCGACGGATGTCGACAGGCGGGCGAGGAGTGATCGGATGCCCATCAGTTGCGGCCAACAGGCGGGTGGGGAGTGATCGGATGCCCATCAGGGGCGGCCAACAGACGGGTCAATTGGTCTTCGACCTCGCCCGTCACCAACGCGATCACTTCATCACCGGCAACGAGAACGACGTCGCCGTGCGGAACGATCACGTGCCGAGCGCGAACCACCGCGACGATCGACGCATCACGGGGAACGCCCAGCTCGGCCAGTGACCTTCCGGCGGCGGGTGAATCGGGTGCCAGGGTGAGTTCGACGAGACGGGCGCCGCCATCGAGGCTCAGCAGCCGCACCAGTGAACCCACCGAGACTGCCTCCTCGACCAGTGCGGTGAGGAGATGAGGGGTCGACACGGCCACATCGACACCCCACGTTTCGTCGAAGAGCCAGTGGTTCTTCGGGTTGTTCACCCGGGCGATGACCCGAGGCACCGCGAACTCCTGCTTGGCCAGCAGGGAAATGACGAGATTGTCCTCATCGTCCCCGGTAGCTGCGACCACCACGTCGACACTGCCGATTCCGACGAGATCGAGCGATTCGTATTCGCAGGCGTCGACGGTGTGCCAATGCACGTCGGTCGTCGGCCGGAGACGATCCACAACCCTGGCTTCTTTTTCGAGAAGGTGGACCTCGTGTCCAGCTGAGGCGAGGTCACGGGCGATGAACGTTCCAACGGCTCCAGCACCAGCGATAGCAACTTTCATTTCTTCGATCTCTTCTTCGCTCGGTGCTCAGTGGCTCGACGGCCCGTGAAGGAGCCGGTGCTCGAGATCGGGTTCGGCGCCCGACGACACGATGAGGTGTACCACGTCGCCTTCTTGACCGATCAGCCCGCCGTCGCCGACCTGCGCCGCCCCCGCCCGGGAAACTGCGGCGATGAGGATCCGGCCCGGATCGGCGAGCAGGTCGAGACGGTGACCGGCCCAGATCGTGGGGAGTTGCTGCTCGACGAGCCGGACCGACCCCGTTCCGTCGGTCCAGTCGGAGGTTCGGGCTCCGGTGATGCGACGTTCGATCTGGTCGGTCGTCCAGGTCACCGTGGCCACCGTGGCGATGCCGAGGCGCTGGAAGATGGCGGCGCGCCGGGGGTCATAGATCCGGGCGACGACCTGTTCGATCCCGAAGGTCTCGCGGGCAATTCGGGCCGCGAGGATGTTCGAGTTGTCGCCCGATGTCACCGCGGCGAGCGATCCCGCACGCTCGGCTCCGGCGGCCACGAGGACGTCGCGGTCGAAGCCGAGTCCAATGTGTCGGGAGCCGGTGAAGTCGGCCGGTAGCCGACGGAACGCGCGCTCCTCCCGGTCGATCACGGCCACCGAGTGGCCTTCCGCCGACAACGAGCGGGCCAGGCCGGAACCCACCCGACCGCACCCAACCAGAATCACATGCATGCTCGTAGTCCACCACAGGGCCACCGGACACCGGACACGCGCCGTGTGCGTTTCGTCATAACCGTGGTGCGCAGAGGCCGCTCACCGCAGGCGTAACGTCTCCCCCGATGGCAAGCACCCTGAAGCGGATTCTCGTCGGCAAACCGATCTCGACCGACGAAGCGGATCACCAGCGTCTCTCGAACGCAGTTGCGCTGCCGGTCTTCAGCTCCGACGCGATCTCCTCGACCGCGTATGCGACGGGTGAGATCCTCGCCGTCACCGCCGTGGGCGCGTCGGCCAGCCTTGCCCTCGGTCTGTCGAAGCTGGTGCCCATCGCTCTTGCCGTCGCCGTCATCTTGGTGATCGTGGTCGTGTCGTACCGGCAGACGATCTTCGCCTACCCCTCGGGCGGCGGGAGCTACATCGTGAGCCGCGAGAACCTCGGCGAACGCGCTGCGATCCTTGCCGCGGCGTCGTTGCTGATCGACTACATCCTCACGGTGGCGGTATCTGTCACGGCCGGCGTGGAAGCTCTGATCTCGCTCGATCCCGGCCTCGTCGAACATCGGGTACTGATCTGTCTGGTGTTGATCGGGATCATGACGCTGGCCAACCTGCGCGGCCTGAAAGAGTCGGGCTCGCTCTTCGCGCCGCCTGTCTATATCTACATCTCCATGGTCGTGCTGTTGCTGGGCGTCGCCGCCTACAAGCACTACTCGAACAAGCTCGGCATCGTTGACACGCAGGGTGCCCTCGACTTGTGCAAGCGGATCGAAGAGGGACTCGCCTCGGGGCAGTGCCTTCCGGAGGAGAGTCTGGTCAACCTTGTCGGCGGGAACTTCTCGTGGTTCATCGTGCTCAAGGGTTTCTCGTCGGGTGCCGTCGCGCTGACCGGCGTCGAGGCCATCTCGAACGGTGTCCCGGCGTTCCGCAAACCCGAGTCGCGCAACGCCGCCCGCACGATGATCTACATGGGTTCGGTTCTCGGGATCCTGTTCCTCGGCACGGCGTTCCTGGCGAACGCCACGAAGCCGTTTCCGAGCACCAAGAAGACCGCCATCGCCCAGATGGGCGAGGTGGTGTTCGGCAAGGGCCTGGTCCTCACGATCCTGCAGATCTCCACGTTCGCCATCCTGACGCTGGCCGCCAACACGGCCTATGCCGACTTCCCGCGTCTCGCCCAGCTCATCGCCCGCGACGGCTACATACCCAAGCAATTCGCCAACTTCGGGGATCGGCTGGTGTTCTCCAACGGGGTGCTCGTACTCGCATTGGCGGCGAGTCTTCTGGTGGTCGTGTTCGGTGGTGTTACCACCCTGCTGATCCCGCTCTACGCCGTGGGTGTGTTCACGGCCTTCACCCTGAGCCAAACCGGGATGGTGCGACACCACCTCACCCTGAAGGAGCCTGGGTGGAGGGTCGGCGTGGTCATCAACAGCATCGGTGCGGTCGTTACGTTCGTGATCCTGCTGATCGTGGCGATCACCAAGTTCGCGTCGGGGGCGTGGATCCCGATCGTGATCGTCCCGTTGGTGATGGCGCTGTTCATCCGGGTGAAGAAGCACTACACCGAGGTCGGTGCATCGCTCGTGGTGACCCCGCAGATGGTCCTTCCTGCGGCCGGCGATCAGACCGTGGTGGTTCTCGTCGGCCGTATGCATCGCGGTGTGCTCAAGGCGTTGTCCTATGCGCAGGCTCTGCGCCCGCAGCACCTGATCGCGGTTTGTGTCGCTTCGGACGAGGAACAGACTCTCGAGATGCAGCGCCAGTGGCGGGAGTTCGGGATCCAGATGCCGCTGGAGGTGATCCATTCGCCGTACCGGGAGCTGGTCGGGCCGGTGGTCTCGTACATCGAGGAGCTCGACAAGCGCTGGAACAACGACACGATCACCGTGGTCATTCCGGAATTCGTGGTGACCAAGTGGTACCACCAGGCGCTGCACAATCAGACGGCGCTGCGCCTCAAGGGAGCGCTGCTCTTCCGCGAGGGCATCGTGGTCACCTCGGTGCCATACCTCATGGGGGGCGATGAGGCCGAGGCGCACGCTCGTGAGCTCCGTGAGCGTGGCGTGAGCACCGACACCAAGCCGCCGACAACGAAGAGTCACTGATCGCTGGCCAGCCGGCAATGTCGGGCTGGGTTGGTCTCACGAAGTGTCCGACCAGCGAGCCGTCTACCGTTGGGGGCCCATGAGCCTGCTCGTCGTCGATCATCCCCTCGTCGCCCACCGCATCACGGTGCTGCGCGACGAGTACACCCCGTCGCCGGTGTTCCGTCGAGCTGTGGCCGAAATTGCCGCGCTGCTCGCCTACGAGGCGACCCGCACGCTCCATGTCGACGCCGTCACCGTGCGCACGCCGACCGGACTCGATTCACCTGGACATCGCCTCGCGGCGCCCGGCCCTCTGCTGGTACCCGTGCTGCGCGCCGGTCTCGGCTTGCTCGATGGGTTCCTCTCGGTCCTCCCCGAGGCCGAGGTCGGCATGATCGGCCTGCGGCGCAACGAGGAAACCTTCGAGCCCGAGCAATACGCCGAGAAGCTGCCGCGCAACCTGCAGGGTCGTGACGTGTTCGTCCTCGATCCGATGCTGGCCACCGGCGGCTCGCTCGCCTTCACCTGTCAGCTGCTCGTCGACCGCGGGGCTGAGACCGTCACGGCGGTGTCGGTGATCAGCGCTCCTGAGGGCGTGAAGCGGGTCCAGGAGTCGTGCCCCACCGTCCGGATCGTCACGGCGGCGCTCGATCCCGGTCTCAACGACCGAGCGTTCATCATTCCCGGCCTCGGCGACGCCGGCGATCGCCTCTTCGGCACGTCGACATCGGCCTAGAAAGGCCGGCCCGTGCACGTGATCGTTGCAGGGTGTGGACGGGTCGGCTCCGGCCTGGCCATCCAACTGGTAGCCGATGGACATACGGTCGCAGTGATCGACAAGAAGCCGACCGCCTTCCGCCGTCTGGGCGATATCGACGTCGAGCGAATCGACGGCCTGGCGTTCGACCGGCGGACCCTGGTCCGTGCCGGCATCGAACGGGCCGGCGCGTTTGCCGCGGTGACGAGCGGCGACAACTCGAACATCCTGGCGGCGCGCATCGCCCGCGACAATTTTCAGATCACCAATGTGGTGGCCCGCATCTACGACCCGGCGCGTGCGTCGATCTACGCCCGACTCGGGATCGCCACGGTCGCAACCGTGGCGTGGACGACGGATCAGGTCGTTCGCCGCCTCCTCGCCCGGCGCGTGTCCGATTGGACCGATCAGAGTGGTTCGCTGAGCCTGTTCGAACAGCCGATACCGCTCAGCTGGTGTGGCCGGCGTCTGAGCGACCTGCATCAGGGCGAGGGATGGCAGATCGTTGCGGTGTCCCGTGCCGGTGTCGCCCACCTCGTCAGTGCCGAGATGGTCGGCCAGGAGGGCGACGTGCTTCACGTCATGGTCGAGTCCGCCGGACTCAGTGCGCTCGACGCCCGCCTCACCGCCACCGAAGGGACGTCACGCTCATGAAGATCGCCATCGCCGGTGCGGGTGCCGTCGGCACGTTCATGGCCGAGGACCTTTCCAGTAACGGCCATGACGTCGTGGTGTTCGAGGTGAACGCTGCCGTGGCAGAACGCGAACAGGCGCTCTTGCCGAACGTCCGGTTCGTGAACATCGACGCGTGCGAGGTCAAGTCGCTCGAGCAGATCCATCTCGAGACGTTCGACGTGATGGTGGCAGCTACCGGCGACGACGAGGACAACCTCGCGGCGTCGCTTCTGGCCAAGCAGGAGTTCGCCGTTCCCCGTGTTGTCGCCCGGGTGAACAACCCACGTAACCACTGGTTGTTCAACCGCACGTGGGGTGTCGACATCGCGGTGTCCACACCCCATCAGCTCACGGCGATGGTCGAGGAGGCGGTGTCGGTCGGCACCCTCGTTCGCCTGCTGCAACTCGGTGACGGCGGCGCAAGCCTGGTCGAAGTGACCCTCGCCGCCGATTCACCCGTGGTCGGCCGGTTGATCTCCGAGATTGACGTTCCCCGCGAGGCGACCATCGTGGCGATCGTTCGCCACCGCGACGTGATCGTGCCGCGTGGCGACACCCGCCTCGTGGTCGGCGACGAGGTCGTGGCCATGGTCACGCGTTCCTCCGAGAGCGACATCACCGAGCTACTCGTCGGCCACCGCTAGAGCGCTCTGAGTCGGTAGTTCCTGTTACAACGATCCTTCGGACAGCGCACGAAGCGCAGCGAATCAGAGCAATTGGACGCACAGGAACCACTGGGAAGATGCGCTGGGCCCGCGGTCACCGGACCAACTCGTAGGTGGGTTGGCGACGTGTTTGCCGGTTGGCGCAGCGGCTACGGGAGCAGCTCGTAGCGCGGGTTGTAGAGAACGAGGGACTCCTCCCGGCGCATTGGTGCCACCCGCCCGAAGAGCGCAAGGCGGCGGCCGCGTTCGATGCACTGAATCGACCCACGGCCGGTCCACAGAGCGACGAGCGAACCGGTTTCGTCGGCGAGCGCGATCTCGAACGAGGGCACGCCGTCATAGTCGACCGTACAGACGTGCTCGACTTGACCAATCACCGCGACACGGGCGCGCGGGTCAAGCGCCTCGACCGTCTGGAACCCTCGCTCGCGGCGGATGTCGGCGATCGTCGGACCTTGATCCTTCGGCCGTTTCATCGACCAGCTCACTTGCGATCGCTCACAGATCGACCTGCATGCCGAGCTCGAACACGCGGTCGGTCGGGAGCTTGAAGAACTCGGCCACATCGGTGGTGTTGCGACTCATCGTGCGCATCAACGACTCCCGCCACGGACGCATGCCGTCGCCGGGGGATGGTCGGAGGTTCTCCCGACCGAGGAAGTACACGGCGTCACGGACATCGACGGCGAGGTCGCTGGCCAAGTCGGCGTGCACGTCGTATTCCTCCATGAATCCGTAGTGCATGGTGACGGCGCGGACGCCGAAGCCGAGGTCTGTCGTCTCGACGCGCCTCGCTAACTCCACATAGGGCGACTCCTCGTTGAGTATCGACACGACATAGACCCGTTCGTGGAGGATGCGGTTGTGTCGCACGTTCGCCATCATCGCCGGAGGAACCAGGCCCGGCTCGGAGAAGAGGAAGACACCAGTTCCCGGCACACGGGTGACCGGCGTCTTGCCGCCGGTCACGGACGCGATGTATTCGGGGAGCATGATGGCTCCTCGGCGAAGCCTTTTGGCGACGACGGCGCGGCCGGTCTTCCAGGTCGTCAGGAGCGTGAAGATCAAGATGCCGACGAGGAGCGGGAACCAACCGCCCTGAGGAATCTTGAACAGGTTGGCGCCGAGGAAGACTGCGTCGACGGCGAGGAGTGGCGTACAAACGATCCACGCCTTCGTCTTCGACCAGCCGAAGTGATGCTGGGCGACCTTGGCGAAGATCACGGTGGTGATGAACATGCACGCAGTGACGGCGAGTCCGTAGGCCGCGGCGAGATTGCTCGACGAACGAAAGCCGAGTACCAGAAGTACGCACGACACCATGAGCGCCCAGTTGATCTGCGGGATGTAGATCTGGCCCCGTTCGGTCTTCGAGGTGTGGCGGATTTCCACCCGCGGGCTGTAGCCGAGGTTCACGGCCTGCTGCGTGAGGGAGAACGCCCCGGAGATCAGCGCTTGTGATGCAATCACCGTCGCAACGGTTGCCAGCAGCACGAGCGGAAGCAGCGCCCACGACGGCGCCATCCGGAAGAACGCCTGCTGCAAAAACTCGCCGCGGTCCTGGAGGATCTGCGCGCCCTGGCCGAAGTAGTTCAGTATGAGCGCGGGGAGCACCACAGCGAACCACCCGATCATGATCGGGCGTCGGCCGAAGTGGCCCATGTCGGCGTAGAGCGCTTCTCCGCCGGTCACCACGAGGAACAGCGAGCCCATCGAGAGGAAGCCCTTCCACGGGTTGGCCTGGAAGTACCGCACGCCCCAGATCGGGTTCAGCGACTGAAGGACCTCAGGGGTCTGAATGATGTTCACGGTGCCGAGCACGGCGAGGGTCACGAACCAGACGATCATGATCGGTCCGAAGACTGCACCGACCCGACCTGTTCCCCAACGCTGCACGGCAAAGATGCCGATGATGATGGCAACAGCGATCGGGAGCACGTAGGGCTCGAAGGTGTCGCTGTAGATCTGGAGCCCCTCGACGGCGGAGAGCACGGAGATGGCCGGCGTGATCATGCCGTCGCCGTAGAGCAGTGCCGTGCCGAAGAGGCCGAGCAGGAGCAGGATGCCCGATCCGAAGGCGGCCTGGGAGGCGATGCCGCTGCGCGGTTCGTTGTTGCGCGATTTGTGGGGAAGCAGCGCGGTGAGGGCGAGGATGCCACCCTCGCCGTGGTTGTCGGCGCGCATCACGAAGAACAGGTATTTGATGCTGATGATGATGATGAGCGCCCAGAACACGATCGACAGAGCGCCGTAGACGACCGTGGGGTTGAATGGGATTGCCGCATGGCCGTCATGGCCCTCAGCTCCGGTGACGAGCACGTGTGACCCGTGTCCGAGTGCCTCGCGGATGGCATAGATCGGGCTGGTCCCGATGTCGCCGTAGACCACGCCGAGAGATCCAATGGTGAGGGCCACCATCCGCCCGCGGGGGACAGCGCCGTGAGCGCCGCTCACGGCGTCGGGGCGCGGCGTCGGGACAACGGACTCGGGGCCTCGGGGGAGCGGCGCATGGATCTCTCTTCGAAAACGGGAGCGGGTGCGAATCTAACGGCAACGGTGCGCCTACTCCTTGGTCTTGCGCCTCCGCGTGCGAATCCCGGGCGTGCCAAGCACTCTGCGTGTGTTCGGTTCACGACAGGTGACTCTCTGTGAGATGGCACTGGACTGAAGTTGACTTTCGCCGCGTCAAAATCTACCTTTTCGGGCGGATTCTCATGGACGTGGTGCTCACAAAGTCTGATCGCGAGATGTTGAAGGCGATCTACCGGCTCTCCAAGGGTGGTTCCGACGCGCACACGGGCGCCTTGGCCGAACACCTTGGGCTCGTCCCCGGCACCGTCACTGCAGCCATCAAACGCCTCGCTGAACGCGATCTGATCACCCATCGCCCCTACAAGGGCGTGGAGCTGACAAGCAACGGCCGGATCGCGGCCATCGCGGCGATCCGTCGCCACCGCATTGTCGAGCGCTTCCTTGCCGATTACCTCGGCTACCCGTGGCAGGAGGCCGATCGCCTCGCCGGCTCCTTCGAGCACGAACTCCCCCAGGAGGTCGAGGACCGGATCTTCGAAGTGCTCGGACGCCCGGCGACCTGCCCCCACGGTTTCCCCATTCCCGACGCCGAGACCGACCGGATCCCCCAGATGCCGTCGCTCGACGAGCTCGTCGCCGGAGACAGCGGGGTCATCGCGCTGTCCGGCTCGACCGAACCGGAGATCCTCGAATTCCTCGACTCCGTCGGCATCCGCCCCGGCGTCTTCGTATCGATCGTCGAGAAGCATCCCTTCGATGGACCGGTTGTGGTCGACGTCGACGGACACCACCGAACCGTCGGTGAACGTCTGGCCAAGAAGATCTTCGTCAAAGCGCGCCACCTCGTGG
Organism: Acidimicrobiia bacterium; assembly: GCA_031406385.1. Lineage (GTDB taxonomy): Bacteria > Actinomycetota > Acidimicrobiia > Acidimicrobiales > JANYDT01 > JANLQX01. Next base: position 4,781 of record JANOHI010000039.1, on the reverse strand, counting down.
CCGCCGAACACCCCGGGCGAGCCGAGACCGAGCCGGTCGACGCCCGAACACCATCCCCCTCTGATCGGAAACGAAAGGAACTGTCAGCATGAGGCACCACGTGAGGCCGTTTGACGGCACACAATCCGAGCAGCGCGGAACTACACAGAACACAACGATGGGATGCAACGCATGAACCTTTCCATTCTCGCCGCCGAAGGCGGCTATCAGGAATTCGTTCTCCGAGGCGGTGAGAAGTTGGTCCTGCTGATCGCCGGGCTCTCCGCGCTTCTCGCCATCGCCGTCGGGTTCTTCCTGATGAAGCAGGTCCTGGCCATGGACCAGGGCAGCCCGAAGATGCAGGAGATCGCTGCGGCCATCCAAGAGGGCGCGTGGGCCTACCTGAAGCGCCAGTTCAAGACCATCGCCGTGATTCTGATTCCGTTGGCGGCGATTGTGTTCGCGACCTCCACGGCGATCAAGAAACCCGACGGTGAGGTGGCGTTGAACTTCGCCAGCGCCGGCGCGTTTCGAACGCTCGCCTTCATCGCCGGCTGCGTGGCGTCGGGTCTGACCGGCTACATCGGCATGACCCTGGCGACACGAGGCAACGTGCGCACTGCGGCGGCGGCGCTGAGCAAGGAGCGGGCCATGGCCAAGGCACTCGACGCGGCGTTCAAGACCGGCGGTATCGCCGGGATGTTCACCGTCGGTCTGGGCCTGCTCGGCGCCACGGTGATCATCGCCATCTTCCAGAACTCGTCGTCGGTCATCCTGGTCGGATTCGGGTTCGGCGGCTCCTTGCTGGCGTTGTTCCTCCGCGTTGGCGGTGGCATCTTCACGAAGGCCGCCGATGTCGGCGCCGACCTCGTCGGTAAGGTCGAAGCCGGGATTCCCGAGGACGATCCCCGCAACCCCGCCACGATTGCTGACAACGTTGGCGACAACGTCGGTGACTGCGCCGGTATGGCCGCGGATCTCTTCGAGTCCTACGAGGTCACGCTGGTGGCGTCGATCATCCTCGGTGTTGCCGCGTTCAACTCCATCGGCGCGAACCCGGCCTACGGTCTCGTGTTCCCGCTTGCGGCGCGTGCGGTCGGCGTCGTCGCCTCGATTGCCGGCATCTTCGCCGTGAAGGCACGCGACGGCGAGACCAATGCACTCAAGCCGATCAACCGCGGTTTCCTCGTGGCCGGCGTGATCACGCTCATCGGCACGATGGCGCTGGGTCTCGGCTACATCGGCGACAAGGGCGGCGGTGGATTCAACGAGGGCCTGCGCTGTGCCCTTGCTGTCATCGTCGGCCTCGTCCTTGCCCAGGTCGTGAGCCGGCTCACCGAGTACTACACCGGCACGCATTACAAGCCGGTCAAGGAGATAGCCGAGTCCGCTCGGACCGGCCCTGCCACGGTCGTGTTGTCGGGCACGTCGTCCGGCATGGAGTCGTCGGTCTACGCCGTCATCGCCATCGCCATTTCGCTCGCCGTGTCACTGGCCCTCGGCGGTGGCAACCTGCAGTTCTCGCTCTATCTCGTGGCCCTGACCGGCATGGGCATGCTGGCAACCACCGGTGTCATCGTCGCCGAGGACACGTTCGGTCCGGTGTCGGACAACGCCGCCGGTATCGCCGAGATGTCGGGCGAGTTCCACGGCGACGCCGAGCGGATCATGGTGTCACTCGACGCTGTGGGGAACACGACCAAGGCCGTGACGAAGGGCTTCGCCATCGGCTCGGCCGTGATCGCCGCGGTCGCCCTGTTCGCGGCCTTCATCGAAGGGGTGGCGAAGGGCGGCGTCGGCAAGGTCCGTGACATCAACGGCGAACTGCTCACGCTCGACGCCATAAAGGCAGCCGAGAAGACCGCACGTGGCGTCTTCGACCTTCTGCCGATCAACGTCGCCGATCCGAAGGTGTTCATCGGCGTGCTCATCGGCGGCGCGGTGCCGTTCCTGTTCTCGTCGATGGCGATCCGTGCGGTCAGCCGCACGGCTGGTGTCGTCGTGCAGGAAGTTCGCAAGCAGTTCGCCGACGGCAAGATCATGGCCGGCACCAAGAAGCCCGAATACGGCCCGGTCATCGACATCTGCACCGAGGCGTCGCTCCGTGAGCTGGCCGCGCCGGCTCTGCTGGCCGTGCTCACACCGATCATCATCGGCTTCGGTATCAGCTGGCAGGCGCTCGGCGGCTTTCTCGTGGCCGTGATCCTCGTCGGTCAGCTCATGGCGAACTACCTGTCCAACGCCGGTGGCGCATGGGACAACGCCAAGAAGTTCATCGAAGATGGCAACGAGGGAGGCAAGGGCTCCGAGGCCCACAAGGCCGCAGTGATCGGCGACACCGTCGGTGATCCCTTCAAGGACACCGCCGGCCCAGCCCTCAACCCCCTCATCAAGGTGATGAACCTGGTCGCACTTGTTGTCCTCCCAGCGATCATCTCGACCTCGGACAACGACGGAGCTCGCTTCGCCATTGCCGGTGCCTCGCTTGCCGTGCTCGCCGCGTCGATCATCTACACCGCCCGCAAGCCGACGGCGATCGGCGCCTAGCCGACCCACGCCGGCGGGCGCCATCACCGGTCATCTCAACGCCGTCACGACCCCGGTCCTGCCGGGGTCGTGTCGCGTCCGGTGACCATTGCGTCCGTAGGGCATCTTCAGCAAAAGTTCCTCTCACGTCGAAATGCTCTGATTCCTTGTGCTTCGTGCACTGTCAGAAGAATCGACGTGAAAGGAACTTCAGACTCAGTGCACTCTGCGCGCCGCTGCGCGTGCGGTCGGTCAGTAGCCTCGCTCGGTGGCTTCGGTTCTCGCGTCGGTGTTCGCCCTCGGTCTCGACCCGGAGAGGCTCATCAACCGGTGGGGACTCGTTGGAATCGCCATCATCGTGTTCGCCGAATCGGGTCTGCTCATCGGGTTCTTCCTGCCCGGGGATTCGCTTCTTTTCACCGCCGGTCTGCTCGCGGCGCGCGGCACGCTGCCGAACATCGTGTGGGTGGCTGGCGCGTGCTTCGTCGCCGCTGCCGTCGGTGATCAGGTCGGCTATCAGCTCGGTGCCCGACTGGGCCCGGCCCTCTTCGACCGCCCGAAGTCAACGTTCTTCAACCCGGCGAACGTGGTCCGAGCCCATAGTTTCTTCGACCAGCATGGACCGAAGACCATCGTGCTTGCCCGCCTCGTGCCGATCGTTCGCACCTTCGCTCCGATGGTCGCCGGGATCGGGCGGATGCGCTACCGAACGTTTGTCTCCTTCAACGTCGTCGGCGCGTTCCTCTGGGGTGTCGGCCTCACGGTCGCCGGCTGGGCCCTCGGCAAGAGGTTCCCGTCGCTCGTCGACCGTATCGAGCTGCTCGGCCCGCTGATTGTGGCGGTGTCGCTCCTGCCGATCCTCAACGAGTTCCGCAAGCACCGGCGGAACCACGGTCGCCGCGCCTGACCGGTTCGTCCGTTCCTGGGTCAGCTGAGCGCGTTGGGTCGGCTAGATCGCATCAGTGGGACGATCCCGACCCAACGCAGTGAGCCGACCCAGACACGTGAGCACACCACCAACAGTCCAAGACGCCGCACATGCCACTCAGGCTTCGACGAGATCGAGGTCGTCCTCGACGAGCGTGGCGTACACCACGGTGTTCGCCGTATACGAACGAGCCTGGCGGTCGAATTGGCCGCCGCAGGTGATCAACCGGAGTTCTCGTGTCGACGTGGCGCCGTAGACCTGGGTCGCCGGGAAGAGATCCTTTGGGTAGCGATCGATTCTGGTGACGGCGAAGTGGAGCACCACGCCATCACGTCGGGCAATGGTGATGCGGTCATCGGGCTTGAGCTGGTGGAGCCGGGCGAAGATGGCTGGACCCTGCACGCTGTCGAGGTGTCCGGCGAGAACGGCAGGGCCGACCGCACCCGGAACCACTCCGCCGGCCCACCAGCCGACCTTCATGAAGTCGTTCGGTGTTTCCAGGCGCCCGTCGAGCAGTGTGCCGAGCGGTCCGATGGTGCTGGTCGCCCCGATGGCGGCGATATCCACAAATGCCGGATCGGCCGACGACGTCCGAATCTCCGTTGGCGATGTCACGGTCGATGACGGCGTCGGCGCCGGGACCGACGGAAAACCGGGATCATCGTCGACCGGGGCGTCGTCGGGGGAGACGGCGAGCGGTGCGGCGTTCACGAGAACCGGTCCGCTGCCGTAGGCACCGGAGAGCAAGACGGCCCCGCCCACGAACAGTGCTCCGGCATGGGCCATCGCCCGTCGAGCGGCAGCCTGACGCCGCTTTCGGTGCTTGGGGACGTAGCGACCCATCACCGTCGGGCTCCAACGCTTCGGGCGGCGGGAACAGGGGTTGCTCGACGCGGCGTGGTCGAACGCGAAACCGGACACAAGCTCATAGCAATGACAAACGTTGGCACACATTCACCGCCGACGCATCTCGACGGTGACCCACCGTGGTCGAGCGGTCAGCCGCGGAAGCGGCGGCGACGAACGAGCCCGCCGCCAACAGCAGCGGCGATGATGACCAGGAGAACGGCCGCCGGGGTGGGGGAGCCCTTCTCATTCGTCAGGCCACCGAGTCCGGTGTCGACGCCGCCAGACGGAGCCGCCTTCGTCGTTGCCGTGGCCGCCTCGGTGTCCTCAGCAGCTTCGGTGTCAGCAGCGACCTCGGTGTCGGCGGCGACCTCGGTGTCAGCAGCAACCTCGGTGTCGGCGGCGGCTTCGGTGTCAGCAGCAGCCGTGGTGGTCGGGGCCGCGGTGGTCTCGGCCGCGGCCGCTTTGGTGGTCGGGGCCGCGGTGGTTTCAGCCGCGGCCG
>JANOHI010000027.1:0-1208 GCA_031406385.1 Acidimicrobiia bacterium | reverse complement strand
TGCACCGGGGGAGAAGTCCCTCCTCGTGGTGTCGGGTGTGTCACTCCGCTTCGGTGGTGTTGACGCGCTCAGCGACGTCAGCTTCCATGTCGGCCCCGGCGAGCTCTTCGGTTTGATCGGCCCGAACGGAGCGGGCAAGACGTCGATCCTCAACTGTCTGAACGGTGTCTACAAGCCCCAGGAAGGCGACATCACCCTCAACGGGAAGTCGGTGTTGGCGATGCGGCCCCACGAGACGGCCGAAGCCGGCATCGCTCGCACCTTTCAGAACCTGGCGCTGTTCGCCAACCTTTCGGCGTTCGACAACTTGATGCTGGGCCGCCACCATCTCATGCGCTCCGGTGCGATTGCCGGTGCGCTGTGGTGGGGGCCGGCTCGCCGGGAAGAGATCATCAACCGGCGCCGATGCGCCGAGATCATCGATCTGCTCGACCTCGGTCCCTACCGGCGCATGCCTGTCGGGCTCCTTCCCTACGGCATTCAGAAGCGCATCGAGCTCGGTCGTGCGCTCGCGATGGATCCGAAGGTCCTTCTGCTCGACGAGCCGGTCGCCGGCATGAACAACGAGGAGACCGAGGACATGGCGGCGCACATCCTCGAGATCCGCAACGAACTCGGCGTCGCCATGATCCTGGTCGAGCATCACCTCGATCTGGTCATGGACCTCGTCGATCGTCTGATGGTGCTGGCGTTCGGGCGGGTCATCGCCATGGGTCTCCCGAACGATGTTCGCGCCGACCAGCGGGTCATCGACGCCTACCTCGGGAGCGATCAGTGAGCGGCGCCGATGCTCTCGGAATGACCCGATCGGTCGTGCCGGCAACCACGGGACCTTCCCCGCGCGCGCATCGATCGGAGGGCTCGCTGCCGGCGCTGCTCCTCGACAAGGCGTCGGCGATGCCGTCGCGTGTTGCACTCCGACACAACCATCTCTCCCGTTGGGAGGAGACGACGTGGTCGGACTACGCGATGCGGGCCGGGCGAGTCGGTTTGGGCCTTGCGGCGTTGGGTGTCCGCGCCGGAGAGCGCGTCGCCATCCACAGCGAGAACCGCCCCGAATGGGTGATTGCCGACGTCGGTGTGCAAGGGGTCGGTGCGGCGACCGTCGGGATCTACCCGACCAGTCCGGCGGCCGAGGTCGAATACCTCCTCCGGCACTCAGGATCGGTCGTGCTCATCGCCGAGGACGAAGAGCAGCTCGACAAGGT
>JANOHI010000497.1:0-3474 GCA_031406385.1 Acidimicrobiia bacterium | reverse complement strand
GGGTAGCGAGAAGGGTCTCGTTCATAGGTTCACGTACTTTCTGCTCGGTTGATAGCGGTGCTGCTCAAGGTCGTGGGGTCGTTGTGTTCAGCAATCGGTCGCGTGCCTCCGTTCAGATGCGCATGACGGCGGCGAGGGCGGGGGCGATGACGAGGACGAGGAACGCGAGGAGCATCGCGATGAGCGGTCCGCCCATTCGTTCCGATGATCGCTGTGCGGCGGCGAGTTGGGTTGCGGCGTTGCGGTCGCGGAGCGACTTCGCTTTGGCGATGAGTGAGGCGGAAACCTTGGCGCCGCTGCTCCCGGCGAGTTGCACTGCGGTGACGAGTTCTCCGAGCTCAGGCACCCGGGTCCGGGTCGCGAGAGCTCCGAGGGCGTGCCATTCGGATCGGCGGCTGGTTCGTGCGGCTTGGAGCGCGTCTCGTATCTGGATGACGCCGGGTGATCGGGCGTTGCGGGCAGCTCGCCAGAGCGCGTCTTCGACCCCTGCGCCGCCGGCAAGGAGTTGGGCGACCATGTCAAGGTAGGCGGCGAGTTCCGACACGAAGCCGTTGCGTCGTTCGGCTGCTTCGCTGGCCAGCGTCATGCGACTCAGCACGAACCCAGCAGCCCCGAGCACTACGGCGACGGTGACGACCGTGAACGGGTTCCATCCACTCCCCGTCGATGCGGTCACCAGCGCGCTGACAAGGATCGGCAGCCCGGCGAGGACCGCGGTCAGGGCGAGGCGTGACAGGGCGAACTGTTGGCGGGTTCTGCCGAGGACGGCGAGGTCCGCATCGAGCGACGCGTCGCTCGCTTTGGCGTTGGCGATCACTTCTAATGTGCGCGTCCACGGTGTTCCAACGACTGGTGCTCGGGGTGTCTCGGCGGCAGCGAGCGCCGTGGCCAGTGTGTTGTGCGTCGGCGTGAAGCCGCGCCGGACAAGGACCAGTCCTGCCCCGGCCGAGCCGCCGAGAACCGCGCCGACGATGAGTGGGTTCATGGCGCGACTCCAAGGAGCGGTGATCCGGTTGTCGGTGGATCGAAGAGGACGACTCGGTGCCCTGCCCGGGGGCGGGCGATGCGGGCCATCCACCACATGCCGACCAGTTCGACGAGCCCGCAGGCAAGCAGGATTGTCTGACCGGCCGGTGTGGCGTACCAGGCTGCATAGGCCGGTTGTGTGCCGATCACGAACCCGACCATGACGATCGAGATCACCCCGATCGTCGAGGAAGCCGTCCACATCCGGGCACGAGATGCCTCGATACGCTCCCGGATGCTGACGGACTCCCGTGCGTTCTGGGCGGCCTCGGTGAGTTGCCCGTGCACGCCCGACGAGGGCCGTTCCGCGGCGACGAGCAGTGTGGCGGCGATGTAGTCGCCGATCGGATCAGCGACCTGCTCACCGAAACGACGAAGCCCCTCGCGCAGACCGAGTGCTTCGGTGGTCGCCCGGAGCTGCCACACCGGCTCCCGAACCGGTGACTCTGGCGCCAAGGTCTCTGCCGACTTCGTGATGGCCTCCTCGATGCCGGATGCTGCGGCCAGGAGATCTCGTACTGATTCGACCCATCCGGCAAGCGCGGCCAGTCGGTTGCGTTCTGCGACGTGGGAGGCGCGTTCGGCCAGCATCATTGGAATCAACACGCACGCCGCTGATGCCAGAGCGGCGGCCGCCCACCACTTGGTGACCCCGACGATGACCGTGAACGCAACACCGGCGGCGATCAGGTGACGAGGGTCAAGACCCGTCGGGATCGCCAGTGTCCTCTTCGGCGCAACCGGGCGGTCGTCGACCGGTTCGCGTCGAAGTCCGGCCGCGATGAGGAGTATCCCTGCTCCGAACGCCAGACCGAGCAGCGCACCTGTCGTGTTCACCGGGGCGCTCCGATGAGAAGGGCACGGGTGTCGTAGCCGACGTCGGCGAGAATCTCCCGGGAACGGTCCGAGATAACACCCGTCGGGCGTAGGGCGCCGTGCTGGTCGAGTCCGAACACCTCGTTGGATTGCACGACGTTGCCGTCGGAGCCGGTCACTTCGCGAATCGAGGTGACGATGCGGCGCCCGTCGCGTCGTCGCCGGGCGAGGTGGACGACGAAGTCGATGGCTTGGCCGATCATGTCGGCGGCGATGTCGCCAGGTGTGCCATGGGAGAACCCGAGGTACATGCGGAACCGGTTGAGCGCCCCTTCGGCCGACTCCGCATGGACAGTGCACATGCTCCCGTCGTTGCCCTGGGTCATGGCACTCAACATGGCGACGACCTCGTAGCCGCCTCGGACTTCGCCGACGATCACCCGCTTCGGGCTCATTCTCAAGGCGAGCTTCGCCAGGTCGCCGAGCGTGATCTCTCCGACACCTTCGAGGTTCGCTTCCCGGGCTTCGAGCGAAACGACGTTGCGGTGCCGATCCGGGTCGAAACGCAACTCGGCGGCATCTTCGACGGTCACGACCCGGTCGTCACTGGGGATCTCGAAACAGAGCGCCCGAAGCAGGGTGGTCTTTCCGCTGTTCGTCCCTCCGGCCACGGCGAGGTTGAACTCGCCGAGCACCAGTGCACGGAGGAACCGGGCAGCGTCGGTGGGGATCGTGCCCAGCTCGACAAGTTGTTCCAAGGTCACGCGGGCGAGCGTCGGGCGACGAATCGCCACCGACACCTTGTCGGAGACCTCCATCGTCGCGGTGAGTCGCAGCCCGGAGGAGAGTTGCGCCGAGACCGTCGGATGCGCGCTGTTGAACTGCCGTGTCGTGCGCGACTGGGTGACGAGAAGCTGTTGGATCGATGCGACGACCTCGTCCTCGGTGTGGGCGATCTGTCCGCAATGGAGCACCTCGCCGGTCATCGTCTCGGCGATCGCCACTGTGCCGTGGACGAAGACGTTGGCGACGTCGGGACGGTCGAGGATCGCGCCGATCCCACCGACACCGAACAACGCGTTCAGCACCTCTCGGACGACTGCGTTGTACTCGCCCGGCGCCATCCTTGGCTCGTTCGCCTGCATGCGCTGGCGTTCGACGAGGTCGAGCTGTTCGCGTGCGACCGAGTTCGCGAACTGACGCTGATCGTCCTTGGCAACCTCGACACCCTCGCGGCGTCGCTGGCCGACCCACTCCTGGAGCTTGTCGCCGACGACAAGGCGAAGGTCTGCGATCAATTGCCGATCCATCAGCGTGCCCCGTTCAACGCCGAATTTTGCTGCGGCCCGCTGATGTTGGCAGTCGTGCGGTGTGCGGTTGCTGCTGCGAGTTCTGCGGCAATCGGTCCGAACCACCTCGCGGTCACTTTGGCCGAGCGTCGGCCACCGTCGCAGAGCTCCAGTGCCGTCTTCGGCTCGGAGGGGATCGCTCCGCCGATACGGAAAATCCGGCGTTTGGCGAGCTCGTTCAAGGCGTCGGCGGCCTCCTCAGCGGAATACGGCCCGCTCGCGACGAAAAGCAGGTGGACGTGCGCAGTTGGCCGAATCGCCGAGGTCAGCTCGGCCACGATCG
>JANOHI010000489.1:0-12486 GCA_031406385.1 Acidimicrobiia bacterium | reverse complement strand
ATTGGGCGATTCAAACATGGCTGAGGTGGCGACAGCCTTGAAGTTGGGCACGACGGGACTGGTCCTTCAGCTGATCGAACCCCCGGCGAAGACCCGGCGTTGCTCGGTGCGATGATCAAGGTGATCCTTGATGAGGGTCTGCTCGACGTCGAGTTCTGCGATCGGTGGGTCGACGGCCTCGACAATCTGCACAAGGCGGTCGGCGACTACGACCTCGACTGGGCGGCCGCACGCGCCGGTGTTCCGGCTGATCAGATCGTGGCGGCGGCCCGCATGTTCGCGTCCGGACCGCGGGGCACGGCGATGTGCGGAACCGGTCCGAACATGGCGCCGCATGGCACGCTGCTCGAACACCTCGTGCAGTCGTTCAACGTGATCGGCGGACGCTACGCCCGAGAAGGCGAGATGGTGCAGTGCCCGACCGGCGTGCTGTCGCTGAACGAGAAGCCACGGCCGCCCAAGGCCCAGGTGAATGCGCCTCGTCCCGAGCTGCTCACCAACGGACCCGAAGCGCGCGTCAAAGGTCTTCGCACCATCGTCGGCCAGGGTCCCACAGCGGCACTTGCCGACGAAATCCTGCTGCCCGGCGAAGGACAGATCCGTTCGCTGTTCACTGTCGGCGGCAACCCTGTTGTCGCCTGGCCGGATCAGGCCAACGTCATCCGTGCCCTGGAGTCCCTCGATCTTCATGTGGCCCTAGACATCACGATGTCGGCCACTGCGAAACTTGCCGACTACGTGATCCCGTCGAAGCTGAGCCTCGAGCGTCCCGACGTGCCGACGAACGTCGACCGGTGGTGGGAAGACTCCTACGTGATGTACACCGACTCGGTGCTCGAAGCCGACGAGGGGATGGTCGACGAGGCCGGACTGTTCGTCGAGCTGGCGAAGCGGATGGGTCTCACGCTCGACCTGCCTGGTGGGGCGATCTCGCCGGACGAGGACGTCTCGGGCAATGAGATTCTCGAACGCAGCTATCCGTATGTGCGCGTACCTTGGTCGGAGTTGCGCGAGCAAGACGGGGGAGTGGTTCACGAGGACCTGCGAATGGAAGTGCTCCCGCCAGATGACGACGCGTCAGCGCGTTTCCAGCTCACCCCGGATGGTGTCTTCGACGAACTTCGCGAAATCCGCGCGTCGGCGAACTCGTACGAGAACCTCGACGGATTCGACGCGCTGGTCTACACCCATCGCATGGCGTCTCGACGGCTGAAGGGCGTGTTGAACTCAGCGGGTCGCGAGCTCGAGGTGCTGCGCAAGAAGGAGACCACGTCGTTCGCCCATGTGAATCCAACCGATCTCGTGGCGTGGGAAGCGGTCGACGGCGATCTGCTGGAGATCACCTCCACTCGTGGTTCGGTGCGCGCCGTGGCGAAGTCGTCGCCCGACGTGAAGGCCGGGACCGTGTCGATGGCCCATGCGTGGGGTGACCTGCCGGGTGACCTCGGCCCGGCAAGTGACCCGTACACACTTGGTGACACCACCGGCCGTCTCAGCGACGCGGCGTCGGCCTACGACCCCATCACCGGCCTGCCGCTGATGAGCGCCATCCCAGTCCACGTCCGCAAGGCCGGGTAGTAGCGAGCCGGGTAGCCGGTCGAGTCTCCGGCCACACGCATCCTTCTCTCGAATCCAGGGGTTTCCCCGGTGCTTTTCGCTCGGGCATTCCCTAGTGTCAGGTCATGCACAAGCGTCCGATGCTGTCCCTGCTCTGCGGCGTGGCCCTGGTGCCCGTTCTCGTTGCGTCGTCCGCTTCCGCAGTGTCCACCAAGCCGGCGGTTGGCAGGGCGTGCAAGGTCGCGCAGATCGGCACACGGAGCGGCACGCTCGTCTGCACCAAATCCGGAAAGACTGCCGTTTGGAGAAGGGCTCCAGTTTCCGCCCCCACGACCACCGTTCTCGACATCGCCAATGCGCCCGTCGGCACGGTGATCTACACCGCGAACTTCGACGACCCCGCCAAGCCGGATTGGGACAAGCTCTCAGGCCCCGGCTACACCGGTGAAGCCAGCGGTGGTCAGTTCCGCCTTGCCGCAGCACCCCCGGCTCCTGGGCGGGTGGCGACCGGCGCACTGCTCACCGGGCCGGGCCGGATGGAGCTGGCGTTCGACATGACGGTGACACCCGGAGCTCTGTCCAAGGCATCGGCGAACATCACGTGTCAAGACACTGGTGCGAGCGCTCCGCTCAACTTCCTGCTGATCGATATCCGCCCCGATGGTCGGATCACTGCGTCTCGCTTCGACAACCTTTCTTCAACCCAGCCACCGACGACGTTCTTCGATCGAGGCTTCAGCAACCAGGACCGGTTCGATCCGGCGCTGATTCATCCCCGTACCCGCGTCGCGTTGCGTTGTATCCGTGAAGGACAGAACGTGCAGGTCACGCTGTCGCTTGATGGAACGGTAGTGATGAACACCACGACTCCGGCGCTCACCGTGCCGGGCGACGGATTCTTCCACTACCTGTCAACCTTCACAACCGGCTTCCGTGACTCCGCCGAACTCCTCATCGACAACGTGACGCTGACGAAAGTCTGATCCGCCAAGGGAGTCGCCGCTGCGAAGCGCTCATCACGTGTTCACCGGAGCGGGAAGAGCGTCTTCATCACGCCGACGAGCACTGCCTCGGCAGAGGCGAGTTCGCCACGCAGTCTTCGCAGCTCGCGCAGCGCAATCTTCGCCCCGACCACATCCCAGTGCGTGGCGGAGATACGGGGCAGGGTGAGGCGCTTCAGAGCCCCTATCTGTTCATCGACGGTTCTGGTCACGGACCTACTGTAGAACATACGTTCGTACATTTCAACTGATCTGTTCGTACGATCCTGCGTGTGTGTTTCGAGCGATTGTGAACTGTTGGACGCGGTGAGCTCAGTCGACAAGTTGGCTATCGTCGGAGCCCTGGCCAGCGGCTGCCGGCAAACGTCAGACATGAGCAAACTCCGGGACAAGACGTGCGGTGCGCGAGTCTCTCTTTTGCCCTTCACCGTAAAGACGAGGGCCGAACGTGACATCCGTGATCTCACTGATTTCCGGGTTGTCGCGGTCCGTGAAGTTGGCCGGCGTGGGCGGCCTCTACCAGCAGTGATCGGGATCGGTGAGACCCGGTTTTGGTGGCGTGAACCGTGGCTCACCGGGATCGGGGCCGCAAAATCGATCCGGGCTGGCGGGCCCGCCACGACCTCCTCCGCCACCCCGACCGGCTCACCACCAACGGCTGGGCCCGTGTCGTTAAAGCCATGCGCACCGATGCCGCCGACACCCTTGAAGGTGAACTGTTGTGGCGTGTGCCGCTGATGAGTGCCGGCTCCCCGATGTGCCATCCGCCACACGACTGCGTGACTGCTCTACCGTATGAAGATGAGCGTCTTTCTCAACGCACTCGGCCTGTTGGTCCTCGCCCTGATCATTTCCTAAGCCACCGGCAAGTTGCCACAACTGAGCCGATGCAACGTCTTCGTGGCCGTCCCTCGCGCTGCCGTCAGCGGGCCAAGAGGCGGCCTTGCTCGAAGAACTCCACCAGATCGTCGGTGGTGGCGAACGCGCTCCACGGTTTCGCTGCGCCGAAGCCGTGAGTCCAGAACGAGTCTTCGGCGTGGGGAAAGGGTCGGGCGTGTGGTCCTACGTACGCGTATGGTTCGTCGATGCTGTCGTCGCCCGGGGACACGCCGTAGTTCACTGAAGCGATTGTTGTGGCCAGATCGAAATGCTCGGGCCAGAGCTTGATCGGATCGGCTTCATCGCCCATCTCGGCGCACTGGGCCACGAACACGTCGATGGCGCTTCGTCCGTATGCATACCAATTCGCGAGAATCGCCAGCGATTCGCCGTCGATAGAGAGTGGAACATCGAGATCAAGCGCCGTCAACGGGGTGAAAACCGACGTCGGAGCGCCAGGCGTTGTGCCGGCGAACGCCGCTGCGGACCGCAGGGTGGAGACGGGTTCGCGCCGGACGGCTTCGATCGTACGAACGGTCATGAACACCCCGGGGGTGGTCTCGGCCGAGGTCGCGTCGTGAAGGCGTTCGACCGCGACCACCCTGTTGTCGGGCCCGAATACGGGCGTTCCCACCCCGTTGGGCACTGGACTCAGGTCTATGCGGCCGACGACGCTGTACCTTGCTGGGCAGAGGACGTGCTCTGCCAACGCGTGCACCGAGAGGCGTGTCGCCCGGTAGGCCGAGGGCACGCGGTCGACGGGGTTATCCATCACCGGTCCTTTCCGGCCAGGCGGGCCGTGAGGTGATCGCTGACACGCAGCGCGTTGGCGACGATCGTCAGCGTGGGGTTCACGGCCGAGCTGGAAGGAAAGAAGCTGGCGTCGACGACGTAGCAGTTGTCGACATCGTGCAATCGACAGTTCACATCGAGCGCGCTGGAGGCGGGATCATGACCGAAGCGCACCGTGCCGTTCTGGTGGGCGACGCCGTTGAGGCCGAGTTTGCCACCGAGGTAGGTCGGGCGATCGAACGCCTCGCCATGGCACCCGAGATGATCGAGCATCTCGCGCCACCGGGCCACCAGGCGCTGATGGGCGGAGAGGTTCGACGGGCCGTGATGAAGCGTGATCCCGCCGTCGGCATCGGTGCGCACCTGGTTGTCCCACAACGGAAGGTCTTCGGTGGTGAGCCAGAGGTCGAGGCTATGGCGCGCCAGGGCGGCAGGATCATCGGAATCCGGTGCGTCGAGCGACATCGTGAAGGCGTCGCTCTTGCCCAACATCTGCATTGCCCCAAGCGGATACTTCCAATCCGAATCGAACGGGTCGCCGTAGTAGAAGTCGTTCACGCCGAGCGTCTTCTGAAACTTCGACGGGTTGGGGGTCTTGGAAATCGCGATGAGCGTGCTGTTGTTGTGCAGCATCAGGTGACGACCGACGACACCGGAGGAGTTCCCGAGGCCGTTGGGATGGCGATCGTTGGCCGAGCGCAACAGCAGCGCTGCCGAGTTGATGGCACCGGCTGAGACGACGACGAGGTCGGCCTGGTACCGCTCCTCGCTACCGTCGCGTTCGCACACAACCTGATCAACTCGTCGACCATCAGAGGATGTGACGAGGTGGACCACCTTCGTGTTGGTCCGCATCTGGACATTGGGGAATCGCAGCGCCGGGTCGACGCAGACGACCTGGGCGTCGGCCTTGGCGTTCGCCAGACACGGGTAGCCGTCGCACGTGTCGCACCGGATGCACGCGCTCGTCGAGGGGCTGGCTTCATCGAGCATCACGCCGAGGGGCAACGAGAACGGGTGGAGGCCATGGGCGGTCAAGTCCTCACGGAGTTGGGCGATCCTCGGTTCGTCGCTGACTGGCGGACTCGGGTACTGAGCACTCGCCGGGGGATCCAACGGATCCACGCCGTGTTCGCCATGCACGCAGTAGAGGCGTTCGGCGCGCGTGTAGAACGGTTCGAGGTCTCCATAGGAGATTGGCCATGCGGGAGAGATGCCATCGACGTGCTGCACGGACCCGAAGTCATCCGCGCGCATACGAAAGAGCACGGCTCCGTAGAACTTCGTGTTGCCACCCACGTAGTAGTGCTGTTTGGGCAGGAACTGGGTGCCCTTCCCGGCATCGGTCCAGCGTTCGCTGTTGCGATAGCGAAGATCGCCCCACACCGACTCCGAACTCCAGTTCTGCTTCTCTCGTTGCAGATAGTCACCGCGCTCGAGGAGCAGAACGCGCCGGCCGGTCGAAGCCAACTCGTGCGCGACCGTTCCGCCGCCGGCACCGGACCCGATCACGATGATGTCGAAGTGTTCCATGTCGTTTTCCTTTCACGCGCCGGGCTGGCGCGTCGTTGATAGGCAGTCACGGAGCCGAAGAGGGCCCGGCTCGCCCGGAATGAGTTCTGCTGAGGACGCCGTGATGGGGCGTTCACACGATGGCCAGCGGTGCGGTCCACGCCCCGGTGGCACCACGCACTTTGGGGTGGGATAGGACGAACATGAACTCGACAACTCCGGCCGCGGCCAGCTCGCGAAGGCGGAGGTTTTCGGCCACGACGATGCCGTGTCGGACGTTGAGAGTTTGCGGCACGACGAACGGTCGATCCGGATCTTCCGGCGGTACGGGCCCGTAACTCCAGGTGTCACAACCGGTGAGGGCAATCCGTCGAGACGCGAGCCATTCGCCGAGATCGCTTCCCGGGCCCGGTTGTCCAGTCGGGTAACGCCCAGGATCGGTGTCCCACAGCACTCCCCAGCCGGTGTGAAAGAGCACGGCGTCTCCCCGTTCGACGTCGAGGCCGTGCGCGTGCAGGGCCGTCTGGAGATCATTGATGGTGATGACCTCGCCCTCCGCCAGGCGCTCGACGGAGCGGGCCCGGGCGACATCGACAAGCAACCCTCTGGTGACGACCTGGGGAAGCGTCTCGATGCCCAGGCGCGACGTGCCGGTGGGAGTGCTGATCTCGTTGATGTCGAACCCGTTGTAGGTACGCGTATCGATCTGCAGGTGGTTGAGTCCGTCGACGTGTGTACCCATCTGCGACGTCGCCTCGAATCGTTCCGCAACCCAATGGGCCTGGTTCTGACCGAGTCCGCCGTCGGGTGCGCGTTCGTGCATCCATTGCCGGAAGGTGCGTCCCGGGAATGCCGGCGAGTGTTCGTCGAGCACGTGGGCGAGGTCGAAGACCCGACCGTCGCGCACCAAACGGGCCGCATCGGCAGTCTTTTCCGGGGTGATCTCGTTGAGCGCACCGGCTTGATCTTCGGTTCCATAGCGCGAGACCGGCCACGCGGGCGCCGGGCCGGTCATTCCGATGACCACGTCGAGCGGAAGTCAGCAAAGAGCGTCAGTCCGCCGTCGACGAAGATCGTCTGCCCGGTGATGTAGGCGGCATCGGCGCTGCACAGAAACGCGGTCACAGCAGCCATCTCCTCCGCCGTGCCGGCGCGGCCCATCGGAATGTGGGAGACGACCATGTCCCGCTTTTCCGGATCGTCGATCCAGGAGCGGTTGATCGGGGTAACGGTCGCTCCGGGGGCAACGGCGTTCACACGGATGCCACGCCCGGCGTATTCGAGCGCAAGGGTGCGGGTGAGGTTCTGCATGCCGCCCTTGCTGACCGAGTAGCCAAGGAACCTCGGCTTCGGGATCTCCTGGTGAACCGAGGACACGTTCACGATCGAGCCGTCTCCGCCGGTGGCGAGGCGCCTCCCGATCATCTGCTGCGCGCAGAGGAACGAGCCCCGAAGGTTCACAGCCAGGACGCGATCGAAGTCGGCGACCGCCAAGGTGTCGGATTCACCCGAGATCTGGATGCCGGCGTTGTTGATGAGCAGATCGACGCTTCCGAACGCCTCCTCGACCTCGTCGAACATCCGACTCACCTCCGCGTCGTTCGAGACATCCGCTCGCACCAGCAACGGCTCCGAGCCGCCGTCGCGGATGGCGCACACGCACGAGTCGAGATCCATGGCGATCGAGGCGCGGGTGTCGTTGGCCCCATCGACGGAGCCGACGTAGTTGATGGCAACCCGCACTCCTTCGTGCGCCAACTTGATGGCGATGGCCTGGCCGATGCCGGAGCCTCCGCCGGTGACGATCGCGGTCCTGCCGGTGAGTCCGTTCATGGTTTCCTTCTTGTGAGTGTGTCGTCGTTGACGAGTGGGGACGTGGGAATGTGCTGGGTTTGCACTGATGCGGTCAAGGTCAGCGTGCCGAGACGTCGCGCGCACCGAACCATCAGGGTTTGTTGTCCGTCGAACCTCTCAGCCGTTACACACGGCGAAGTGGTGATGCTGAAGTGCTGTCCGCACCCTGGTGCGTGCGCGATGAAGAAGAACGCGCTGGTTCGCCTCGGAAAGCTCAAGGGCTTCGCAGACCTCGTCGGCGGTCCAGCTTTCGACGTCTCGGAGCCAGACGACGCGTTGCTGGTTGGCCGGGAGCATCGCGATTGCTGCTTCGATCGCGCGCGTCGTTTCCCGACTCGCCAGCCGCTCCTCGGGAAGTTCGCGCTGTGCCTTCGGGGCACGTGCCCAGTGCGCGTCGAAGACAAGATCTCCGGAGCGGGATCGATCCGTTTCCGATGCCCTTTCGGACCCGGCCAACCCGTGGCGCACCCGGTCCGGTCCTAGACTGCTGACGGGCAGGACGCGTTGCTCGCGCACCCCGCGGCTGCGTGCGATGTTCGCCAGGATCCGGAAGATCCACGTCTTCGTCGACGAACGGCCTTCGAAGCGACTGACACCCTTCACGACGGCGAGCCAGGTTTCCTGGACGACCTCCTCGGCTACCGCCCTGCTCGAGACGTAGTGCTCCGCGACACGCAGCATTGCGCCGCTGTGCTCCAGCACGACGTCGCGAAAGGCTGACTCGTTGCCTGCCCGCAGTGCGGCGACAAGCGCGGCCTCGTCCTCGACACTCGTCTCCCGCGATGTGCGGCAGCGATCGTTTGTACGCACGAGTCTCCTGGCCGACCCGGTCCCTCCTGGTCGCTCGGCGAAACTATCGATTGACCGGCATCGGATCGTCCGCCCGCTCTCAGGTTTCACTTACAGCACCTCAGGTTCTTCTCAGTGTTGTCAACCGTTCACAATCGGCGGCGCGGCGTTCGCCGTGAGGGTTGCGGCCATTGCCGGGAAGGCCAACGCTGATGCCAGGCCTGCGGCCACCATGGCTGCTGACGTCTGCGGACTGATCGCGCCGATCTCTGCTCCGATCATCGATGCGGTCACCAGGAACGGTAGCGACGTCGCTTGCAGTAGCCCGGCCGCGACCGCGCCCCTCATTCCCAACGTCGAGCGGTAGAGCAACGCCGGCAGCGCCCGCACGATCAGCAGTCCGACCAGAAAAAGTGGCACACGACCGAGAGCGGCGGGGTGGTCGATGAGCGAGCGCACGTCGAAGCGCATGCCGCTGGCCACGAAGAACACCGGGATCAGGAAGCCGTAGCCGACGGCGTCGAGCTTGATGCGCAGGTACGGGTGGGTCTGCATCGCGTCTTGGTCGAGCGCGCCCACGAGCATTCCTGCGGCGAACGCCCCGAGGATGAGTTCGAGGCCCGTGCGCTGGGCCACCATCGCCAACAGCAGCACAAAGACCATCGCGCCGCGGACGCGCACCTGGGCCGACGAGTCCTGCCATCGCACGAGCACGCTCGACAATCGGCTACTTCGTGCACCGGCGAACAACGTCGCACCGGCGACCGCACATATGACGACGAAGACGATGAGGAGCTGTGCTCGGGCCGTTGCTGATCGGGTCTCCCTCGAAAACAGCAGCGACAGGGCCAGGATCGCCGTGAGGTCACCGAGTGATGCGCCGGCGATGACCAACTGTCCGAGCGTGGAATCTTCCTGGCCGCTCTGTTTGAGCACGCCGACGACGATCCCCAACGACGTCGCGGTCAGGCTCACGGCGACCAGTCGGAAGTCCGTGGTGATCGACGCCGCCCTGAAGGCCAGGCCGACCAGGCCGGCGAGCGTCACCGAGGCCAGGAGACCTCGCACCGCCACCTTGAGCAGCGGGCCCCGCAAGCGGCGGAGATCGATTTCGAGACCGGAGAGGAAGAGGAGGAACGCGAGGCCGACCAAGGCGAACGCCTTCACCGTCTCGTCGTCGTGGGCCCAGTTCAACGCTTGCGGCCCGACGGCGAGTCCGAGTCCGATCTCCACGACGACCAACGGCACCTTCAGCCGCGGGATCAAGCCGAGAACGATGGGCGCTGCGAACGCCACCGCCATCACCACCAGCAAGTTGGTGAAGGACTCCGTGGGCATCATTGGCGAGTTGGCCAAGCTGGCGGGGCAATCGCCCCAGCATCGGCGTCAACACGGTTCGCGTTGAGGATGAGGTTGGCGACGAGACCGGTCCATCCGGTCTGGTGCGAGGCTCCGAGACCGGCGCCGGTATCACCGTGGAAGTACTCGTGGAACGGCAGCATCGAGTGCCACACCGGGTCGGTGTGGAACTTGTCGTACGCACCGTGCACAGGTCGGCGTCCGTTGCGGTCTTCGAGGAACAGGCCGACCAGGCGCATGCTCAACTCGTCGGCGATCTCGGCCAGGGTGCGCATGGTGCCCGAGCCAAAAGGATGCTCGACGGTGAAGTCGTCGCCGAAGTACCGGGCGTAGCGCTGCAGCGACTCGATGAGCAGGTAGTTGACGGGGAACCAGACCGGGCCGCGCCAGTTGGAGTTCCCGCCGAAGAGGCCCGAGGTCGACTCGGCGGGTTCGTAGTCGACGGTTGCGGAGAACTCACCGGCGCGCAACTCGAAGGGGTGGTCGTGGTGGAAACGGGACAGGGCGCGGATGCCGTGCGGTGAGAGGAACTCGGTTTCGTCGAGCATTCGCCGCAGCAGGAGGACCATCCGATCCGGCGAGACGACGGCGAGTAGCCGGCCTTCGCTGCCGCCCAATTCGTGTGTGTGCATGATGTTCTTGGCGAACTGGGGCTTGTGCATCTCGAACCATCGGAGGTTGGCGGCGAAACGCGGCAGCTTGTTCAGCGTGGCGGTGCCGAGTGTCGTCGTTGCGGCGAGTGGCAACAGACCGACCATCGATCGCGCCTTTACGAGCTGGCGTTCACCCGACGCGTGGCGCAGGACGTCGTAGTAGAACCCGTCCTCGTCGTCCCACAATCCGCGGTCGTGCAACGCGGAAGCGATGTACGCGAAGTGCTCGTAGAACTTCGACGCGAGATCCTCGTAGGTCTCGTCGTGTTCGGACAGCACCATCGACATCTCGAGCAGGTTCAGGCAATACATGGCCATCCACGCGGTGCCGTCGGCCTGCTCGAGGACCCCGGCAACCGGGAGTTGGGCTGAGCGGTCGATCGGCCCGATGTTGTCGAGACCAAGGAAGCCGCCCTGGAAGACGTTGTTGCCGTCGGCGTCTTTGCGGTTGACCCACCACGTGAAGTTGAGCAGCAGCTTGTGCATGATTCGTTCGAGGAAGGCGTAGTCCGCTCCGCCGTCGATCTCGAAGACGCGGAGCGCGGCCCATGCGTGCACCGGAGGGTTCACGTCGCCGAAGGCCCACTCGTATGCGGGGAGCTGACCGTTGGGGTGCATGAACCATTCGCGGCACATCATGAGGAGCTGTCGTTTGGCGAAGTCGGAATCGACGTGCGCGAGGGCGACGCAGTGGAACGCGAGATCCCACGTGGCATACCAGGGGTACTCCCACGTGTCAGGCATCGAGATCACATCGGCGTTGTTGAGATGCCGCCACTCCTTGTTCCTGCCGTTCCTCCGCCCTTCCGGCGGCGGCGGGCCGGCCGGGTCGCCGTCGAGCCAGCGTTCCACGTCGTAGTGGAAGAACTGCTTCGACCAGAGCATCCCCGCGAAGGCCTGCCGCATCACCATGGCCTGTTCGCCGTTGACTGTGGCCGGCGTCAGGGCCCCGTAGAACTCCTCTGCATCGGCTTCACGATCGCGCATCGTCGCGACCCACGATTCGTCGATGCCGGCATTCTCTCGGCTGAGACGCAGCCGCACCTCGACCGTCTGTCCCGGGGCCACGCTGAGGTGGTGCCAGAACGCCGCCTTCGTTCCGACGCCGTCCGGGTTGATCGAAGCGCTCCCATGGATGACATGGTCGCCGATCCCGTCCTTCGGAAAGACCGGCGCGTCGTCTTCGCCGGGATGGAGTCCGAACAGCCGGGCCGCGTTCGTGTCGTTGTCGCAGACGATCGGACGGGCCACGGCGTCTGCGGTGAGGAACATCCGGCCGAGTACCGGATGATCGGCAATCACCTGCTGGCCACTCACGTGGAGCTGACCACGTTCGTAGCCAACGACGTCGTCGAGTCCCCACGACCACGTGTTGCGGAACCACATCGTGGGCAGCACGTCGAGGTCGGCTGTCTCCGGTCCACGGTTCGTGACGCAAAGGCGGATGCAGTAATCGTCCTTCGCCGCTTTTGCATAGGTGGCCTCGATGTCCCAATACCGGTCCTCGTCGAACGTGCCCGTGTCGAGCAATTCATACTCCGCCTCATACTTGTTACGCATACGGTTTTCGTCGATGAGGCGGGCATAGGGAAACTCGGCCTGCGGATACCAGTAACGCCATCGCATGAACGAATGGGTGGGCGTGCTGTCGAGATACCACCAGTACTCCTTGGCATCCTCGCCATGGTTGCCCTCATTGCCGGTCAGCCCGAAGATGCGCTCTTTCAGGATCGGATCGCGTCCGTTCCAGAACGCCCAGGAGAAGCACAGGATCTGGCGGTCGTCGCTGAGCCCACCGAGGCCGTCCTCGTTCCAGCGGAACGCCCGGCTGCGGGCGTCATCGTGGGAGAAGTACTCCCACGCTGTTCCGTTCTCGCTGTAGTCCTCGCGAACCGTGCCCCATGCCCGTTCGGCCAGATACGGCCCCCAGCGTCGCCACCCGTGACCGTCCTCGGCGAGTCGGCGGCTCTCGGTCGTACCGTCGGACGGCCTCATCTTCAGGTCTCCGGTCGCGTCGTGTGATCGATCCATGCCCAACAGTCGCCTCGAAGGCGCAACCGTTACACCCCGGCTGTGCGGCTCCTGAGTGT
>JANOHI010000435.1:0-16291 GCA_031406385.1 Acidimicrobiia bacterium | reverse complement strand
GGGGCGCCCCCGCCCCCCCGCCTGAGCTGGCCCCCCCCCCCCTGTTTGCGGGGGGGGGCCGCGCGTCCGCCCCCCCCACGCCACAACTCCTCGGGGTTCTACAGGTACTTGACCAGTTCCTCGCCGATGGCTTCCGGCGTGGTCTGGGGTGGGAAGCGGGCCACGACCTTGCCGGACCTGTCCACCAGGAACTTCTCGAAGTTCCACGTGATGTCGCCGTGGTCGGCGCTTTGCGCCCTCAGCCACTTGTAGAGGTCGGCAGCAGAGTCGCCGTTGACCTCGACCTTGGAGAACATCGGAAAGGTCACGTCGTACTTCGACGTGGCGAACTCCAGGATCTCCGCATCGGTACCGGGCTCCTGCCCAGCGAACTGGTTGCAGGGGAAGGCAAGCACGTTGAAGCCAGCCGCTTTGTTCGCCTCAAACAGGGTACGCAGACCTGCGTACTGAGGGGTAAGGCCTCATTTGCTCGCTACGTTGACGATCAGGTTGACCTGGCCGTTGTAGCGCTCGAAGCTCACCTCCTCGCCGGTGATCGACGGCATGGTCAGGTTGTGGAAGTCCGACATCGGTAATCCCTCTTGATCGGTGTTCGTTGGGTGTCGAACAAATCGCCGACACCTCTCATGATTCTACGGGCGACGCGCGTTCGCACAGTCTGCGAAAGCCAGAACGCCAAGCCGGGCGGCCTACGTGACCCGGCAACCTCGCTGATCAGCAGTCGGCCAACGCGTTGAGGGCTCGGCAAATCTCTTCCTGCTGATCGATCGCCAACTGCCCGATTCGACTGACAAGCAGCACTTTGCGAATGGGCTGCAGGTTGTCGAACGACGCCACACAGTCGTCGGAGAGCCCTTGTCGTTCGCCGAGAGCAATCTCGGTTGGGATCTGTCTGATCGTGCGCTGAGCAAGGTGGCTACGTCGGCCCGGAACCGCTTTCGCGTTCACGGAAGTCGCCGAAGGCCTTGTCACGTTCCGACAGGGCGGCCTTCACGCCCTTCTCGGCGAACGACTTCATGTAGGCGCGAGACGATGTCTGGTGGAAGCCCATCGCCTGGATGTCGGCACCGGCCCGGAGACCGGCCCGAATGCCCATCGCCTCCATTTGGCGGTGACCGGCTCGCTTGTTCAGCGTCAGCAGATCCTTCGGGACGAGCGAAACGCGCTCGGCGACGCGCAACACCTCGGCGTCGAGGGCGTCGATCGGGAACGACTTGTTCGCCGCGCCGCAGGCAACCGCCTCGACCCCGCTGATGGCGTCGCCAGTGAGGAGCATCTCCATGCCTCGCCGCATGCCCATGAGCCACGGCTGCCACTGCATGTCTGGTGGCGACATCAGCCGGACTGGCGGGTAGCCGATCTGCGCGTCGTCGGCGACGTAGAGGAGATCACACGCAGCCGCGAGTTCCGTTCCTCCGGCGAGGCAGAAGCCGTGGACCTGGCCGATGATTGGCGTCGCCATGTCCCACATCTCGAACCAGTTGTTCACGACGTGGCGACTCCACCAGCCGTCCTGCTTGGCAATGGTCCGCTCGACATCGTGGTTCGCCATGCCGAGGTCGTAGCCCGCGCAGAAGCTCTGTCCGGCACCGCGGATGATCATCACGGAGCACTCGCGATCACCATCCCCGTCACGGAGTGCGTCGAAAAGCGCTCCGCGCAACGCGTCGTTCAACGCATTGCGCTTCTCCGGACGGTTGAGCGTGAACCGACGAACCTTTGGCAGAGGCTCGTCGATCAGCAGAACACCATCAGAGGTGGTCATCGCCCCGAACGCTGCCCGTACGCGGGAAGCAGGTTCCCGCTTTCATCGCGCACGTCGAACTCCCGCGACACGTCTTCACACCACTGGATCGACCCGCTGCGTTCCATCAGATCCGGAGCAACGGCGAGCGCCGCAATGGTCCGGCCGACCCCAAGTGTGGTCTGCGCTTTCGAGAGGTCCATACCTCTCGATGCTGACGCGGCCTTGATGAACTCGGTGGCCACGCTGCCGGGGTAGAGCGACACGCACGCGATGCCTTTCGGCTTGAGCTCGAGGGCCATATCAGCACTGAGCCGGTCGAGCCCGGCCTTGCCTGCGCCATACGACGAGCTGAAGTGATAGCTCGACCCACCGGGCGACGAGACGTTGCAGATGAACCCACCGGCACCTCCCGCGAACAACAGCGGAGCGGCGTGCCACGACGCGACGTAGTGCGCCCGAAGGCCAATGCCGACCTGGTCGTCCCAGACCTGGATGGGGTGATCCCAGAAGCCGCCGCCCCACGCCGGAGGATTGGGGATCTTGTAGACGTTGTTGACGAGCACGTTGATCTTGCCCTGCTCCGCGCCAACTTGGCCGAAGAGGCGGGCGATCTGGGAGTCGTCACCGTGGTCGACCTCGACCGCGATGCCGTGACCACCGGCCTCATTCACCAGACGGACGGTTTCGCCGATCGACAGCTCACCGCTGGTGGTGCGACCGGTCACGTAGACCGTGGCACCCTTCTCACCGAATGCAATCGCCGTGCCGCGGCCAATTCCACGGCTCGAGCCGGTGACGACGACGACCTTGCCAGCCATCTCCTCGCTCATGCGTTCACCTTCGCCGGAACGATGTCGATGTCGAGACTGGTAAGCCCACGGAGCATGAAGCTCGGATGATATGCGTACTGATTGGTGTCGGGAAGAGTGAACGACTCGACCCGCTTGCTGATCTCTTCAAGTGCCACACGGCCTTCCAGTCGTGACAGGTTCGCACCAACGCAGAAGTGGGTGCCCTTGCCGAACGCAAGATGGTCGGTCACGTTTGATCGCTTCGGATCAAACTCGTCGGGATCGACGAAGACGGTTTCGTCGCGGTTGGCCGAGCTGAACACTACGACGACACGGCTCCCCTTCGGGATGTGCACACCACCGAGTTCCACATCGCGCGTGGCGATGCGGAACATGCCCTGCGTCGGTGTCGAGAGGCGCAAGGTTTCCTCCACGACGCCGGGCACCATCGACGGATCACGTTTCACCGCCTCCCACTTGTCCGGGTTCTCGCCGAGAAGACGCATCATCTCGGTAAGCATCTTGGTCGTCGTCTCGTTACCGGCAACCAGCAACTGCTGCACGATGCTGAGCATCTCGGGCATATCGAGAGCGCGCATATCAGTCACGTCGGGATCAGCGTCGTCAATCCGCGCATTCAGCAGCTTGGTGAGCAGATCTTCCTGCGGATGTGCACGACGCTGTTCGAGCGCATCGGCGAAGTAGTGCTGGAACTCGTTCACTCCACGCTCGGCCTCGATGCGCTGGTCGAGCGAGATGTTGGTGCCGATACCGGCGATCGAATCATCCGACCACCGCTTGAAGTCGACGAGACGGTCGTCGGGAACGTTGAGCGCCTTGGCAATCACCTCGACGGGGAGCGGCACCGCGAACTGATTCACGAATTCGATGCGGCCGGTGTCGATCCAACTGTCGATGAGCCGGGTGGTGATCGCCCGGATGACCGGCTCCAGCTCGACGATCGACTTCGGGGTGAACGCTTTCGACACCAATCGTCGATAGCGGGTATGGGTAGGCGGATCTGCGGTGAGCATCGTCGGCACCCGCGGGTACCCGTCGGCGATCACGGCCATCATGCGTTCGCGCGCCTCGGCAGGCAGCGGCATGGAGGTGTTCCCGAACTGCGACGAATAGGTCACGACGTCGCGGATGACCTCGTTGACCATGTCGTGACGGGTCACGAAATACATGCCCATCGACTCGATATGGTGCACGGGCGCGTCGACGCGCATCTTTGCGTAATGCGGGTAGGGACACTGCAGGGTCTGCGGGTCGAACGGATTGAACGTGGCGAGATCGATTTCGGCTGACATGGGGTTCCTCGTTGGGTGCGGGCGGAGCGGGCGGGCGGGAGCGTTGGACGCTGTTGGATCAGAGTTCGGAGAGAACGTTGCGAAGATGTGGGAGGTCGGCGCCGCGGGCGATGATCTCGTCCATCCCGCCGATCACTCCGGTGAGATTGGCGAGCACCACATGCTCGAGGCCGTTCTTGGCGTAGGCCTCGAATTGGCCGGCGAGCTCTTCGGCGTTGCCGATGAAGAGCACCTGCTTGACCATCTCGAACGGGATCGTCGGCGCAAGGTCACGAAGGTCATCCGGGTTCAAGTCGTGGATGATCACATCGATGAAGCCCTTCGAGTCATTGCCCAACGGGTGCTTCATACCGTTGGCTTCCCACATCGAGCCCATGGCAAAGAGGCCGAACAGTTTGCCGAGCGGTTCCTTCTCGAACATCTCGGCCGCCTTGTCCTGCGACTCGGCGAACAGGCAGAACGGAAGGAGTGAACATTCCGGCATCGGCCGACCCGCCTTCGAAGCATGTTCGGCGATGATGGCGCGCTTGGTTCCGTATTCCGTCGGCGACATCCACCACGCCGGGATCCAGCCGTCGCCGTACTGACCGGTGAGGCGCAGCATCCGGTCGCCGTGGCCGGCGACCCACACGGGCGGCGAACCCCTGCCCTCGGCCTGGAGCGGCAGACCCATCCGGCCGACACCGCCGCCGGGCATCTTTCCGGTGTCGAGAAGCGAGCGGAGCTCGATCAACACCTTCTCCAACTGGGCAACCGGCTTGTCGAACGGGTAGCCGAACGGGAGAAGGCTCTCGGCCTCACCGGACCCGATGCCCAGGATGAACCCGCCAGGGATCAGATCGTTGAGCGTGAGCGCAGTACGGGCCAGGTCGGCCGCGCCGCGCCGCGTGGCGTCGGTGACCGAGATGCCGTAGGGCTTCGTGGTCATCCGACCGGCGACCGCGCCGTAGCAGAAGGGGTCGTAGAACGCGTCGGGATCAGCAGCCAGGGCCGAGAGCGGAGTGTCGGCCCACAGCCCGGGGTGGAACACGCCGAGGATGTGATCGGGGGCCCAGTACGAGTCGGCTCCCATCTGCTCGTACATCGGCAGCATCTGCTCGGTGCTGGCGAAGGGGAACTGCGCGGGGAGGTTGATACCGACCTTCATGGGCTTTCCTTTGCGGTATTGATGGCGAGGACTACTGCCCGGCGAGCCGGGCGACGACGGGTGCGAATGCTTCGAGGTTGGAGCGGTTCACGGTGATGTAGCTGATGCCGTAGCGCTCGCGTCGTTCGATGATCTGCTCACATATCGAATCGACCGAGCCGATCAAGGCGTGTGGATGCTCGCCGAATTGCTCCGGGGTGAGGGCGAACATCGGCGCCATCTTCTCGAGCGTCTGCTCGCGGGCCGGAGTGACGACCGTGAAGTAGGCACCGATCTCTAGTTCCAGATCGTCGAAGCGATCACCGGCTCCGGCCTTGATCCACTCGATCTTCTCGGCGGTGATCTCCGCGGTCGAGGACCCAACGCCGGCCGGCCCGATCTTGCCGGACACGTTGTCGAAGTTGAGGCTCACGATGTCGGCTTCGCGTCCGGCCACTCCAAGGATGCGACGCGCCCCGCCTCCGATCATGAACGGAGGTCGAGAGCGACCTTCGCGGCGCACGGGCTTCGGGAGAGCCTCGAAGCCAACGGCATGCACGTGGGTGCCCTGCACGTTGACCTCACCGTCATCGAAGCAGGCGCGCAGCACGGCGATCGTCTCGATCATGCGGTCGATTCGCACACCGGGCGGATCGAACGGCACGCCGATCGCCTCGTACTCACCCTGCAGCCAGCCTGCCCCGATCCCGAGTTCGAGACGGCCGTCGGAGAACATGTCGAGCGTGGCGAGGTCTTTGGCCAGGATCACCGGATTGTGGAAGTCGGCGCAGAACACCCGACAGCCGATGCCGATCGTCGACGTTGCCTCGGCGGCCACGGCCATTGCCGGGATGGACGCAAGGTTCTGCACCGGGTGGTTCGTCGCGGCAAGCGCTGGGCCCGGACCGAGGATGTGGTCGGAGAGGTGGAGCGTCGAGTACCCGAGCGCCTCGGCCTGGCGGGCCTGATTTCGCCAGTCGGCGGCGGACTCGGCGTTGAAGCTCTGCAGGCCGAATCGGAAGGGTTTTCTGTGTGTCATTGCGTATGCGGCCTTTGTGGTTCGAGAGCAAGTGTTGTGCGCAGTGAAGCGAAGCGAAGCAGCACAGCTTCAGTCACGGCAGTTCCACGATGGTGACCTGGCCGGTGGTGCCGTTCACTTCGATCAGCGAGCCATCGACAATCCGATTGGTTGCGTCGGTCACCGAGACGACGCACGGCAGGCCGAGCTCGCGGCACACGATGATGGCGTGGCTGATCTGTCCGCCGACGTTGACGACGACACCGCCGGCGACCATGAACAGCGGGGTCCATGCGGGGTCAGTAAGCGGGGCGACGAGGATGTCGCCGGGTTCGAGGGCTCCAGGGTCAGACGGATCAAGGATCACCCGCGCTCGGCCTCGGACAACACCGGCACATCCCGCAACACCGGAAAGAACGTCGCCGACGACCGCCTTCGGCGAGTCGGACACGCCCTTCGCCTTCCACGTCGACAACGGCGGCACCTTGCCGTCGACGATGAAGAACGGCGGCTCGAGCTCCCACAGCTTCTGCCATTCCGCCGCACGGTTGGCGAGCGTCTGTTTCATGGAAGCCGGATCGGCCACGAACGACTCGAGCTCGGCATCGAGGAGCATGAAGATGTGCTCGGCGTCCACGAGGTTACCGGCCTCGGCGTGACGTCGTCCGAGCTCTCGGAACGCAAGGCGACCTTCGTGGACGGCGCGGATGATGTTGGTCTTGGTTCGCTCACGGAAGCTCATCTGGCTGCCGGCGATGAGTCCGGCTTCGAACGTGCCCGTGAGTTCGTCGTTGCCGATGGCGGCGAGTTTGGCCCGCACGTCGGCGATGGTCGCCTCCCGTTCGGCGACCTTGGCCGCGTTGCGGGCACGCGGCGATTCTTCGTCGGTCTGGAAGCGGATACGGTCGATCGCGGCAAGAGCGATCTCAGGATCGGTACCCCAGGTGTGGGCACTGATCTCCCATTCGTTCGGACCGCGGGAGCCGTACTTCGCCAGGAACTCGACCCCGGCGGCAAGGAACGACGCGGCGTCGGCCGAGCCGCCTTCTGCCGCGGCCTCCAGACGCGCCACGAGTCCGGGGACTCCGGCATCGAACATCGCCGTGAGGTCGGGCGAGTTGCGCACCATCCGGGAGAGTTCCCACATCGCGTAGCTCGGCTCGGCCGAGTCGACCTCACCGATGCCGGCGAGGATCTTCATCGGGATCGAGTCGTCGCCGATCGCCTGGCCAATGGCGGCCAGGATGCCGGGGGCGATGCCCGAGGAGCCCGACGACACGGTGTGGCTCTCGAACAGCTTGCGCAGCAGCGGCTGGGTCGAGCGCGCGTACGCCACGATCTCGGCGTCGCTGAGCGACGAGAGATCGGGACGATTGGCCGCCAGCGCAACCGTCATCTCGCGCTCTTCGTCGATCTCCGGCCAGTTGGTCGTCGACATGACCCAACCCATGCGTTCGAGTACATACGGCGCGAAGTCGGGCCTGTCGTCGTCAGGGTGCGGAACGTACTTCGGTGTGTCGGGGTGGTCACCGAAGAACGCGAGGTCGAGTTGTTCGACCGTGAGCGCCGGATTGCGCACGGCCTGCATACGGACGTTCGACAGGTTGATGTACATGTACCCGCCGAAGAAGCCGACGGTGGCCGGGGGCGAGTCGGTGTACTCCTCGGCCTTCGTGCACCCGCCGATCACGTACCCGTCGCGCCATCCGGGGACGATGCCGTTGTCCCAGGTAAACTGCTGGCCGAGGGGGCTTGCCGGGGTCGGCAGCACCTCTCCCGCGTTGGCCCGGGTGTAGTGCGGCCAACGCACACTCGGTGCCCAGTCGGTGATCCAGCGGTCGGTCATTCGGTGTCTCCTGGAAGGGCGTGGGTCTCCCTTCGACAGGGCGACCGGAGGAAAACTACTCGGAGAGTTAGTTTTCTTCACAACGCTGCTCGGGCGACCTCGCCGGGAAGTACCCGCTGAGTTAGTTTTGGGTCGCCCAGGCCGGGTTCGGCCTCGAAGGGAGCGACCACCGATGATCGAGACCCGCCGTTCGTTCTGCCGCGTATGCCACGCCTCCTGTCCGATCGACGTCGATGTCGATGTCGACGACGCGGCGCTCCCGGGTGGTCGCGTCGTCGCCGTGCGCGGCGTGCCCGACGACCCTCTGTTCAAGGGGTACACCTGCATCAAGGGCCGGCAGCTCCCCGAGCAGATGCATCATCCAGCCCGATTGCGCGGACCGCTCCGGCGGACCGACGACGGCCGCCTCGAACACATCGACAGCGCGACCGCGTTCGACGAGATCGCCGCAAGCTGCGATCCATCATCGACACCTACGGACCTCGGGCAGTCGCCAGCTATACCGGGACGGGCGGCTACCAGAACTCGGTCGCGGTGCCCGTCGCACGAGCGTGGCACGCAGGCTTCGGTTCAACGTCTTTCTACACATCGGTAACCATCGACCAGCCGGCGAAGACGACCGCCCCGTTTCGCACCGGTGTGTGGGAGGCGGGCTATCACGGCTTCGCCGATGCCGACGTGTTGATGGCCATCGGCTACAACCCGATGGTCTCGAGCTACGGCCCGGTCGGTGGCCTGCAGGGAACCGATCCGTTCGTGGTCATGCGGGCGGCGAAGAAGCGCGGTCTCAAGCTCATCGTGGTTGATCCCCGCAAGACCGAGCTTGCCGGGTTCGCCGACGTCCATCTCCAAGTGCGCCCGGGAGAAGACCCAACCCTGATGGCGGGGATGATCAACGTGGTTCTCACCGAGGACCTGATCGATCACGAGTTCTGTGACGAGTGGGTCGGCGATCTCGGACCACTCGCCGCGCATGTCGCCGCATTCACACCGGACTACGTCGCCGCTCGGTGCGAGATCAAGGTCGACGACTTCCTCCGGGCAGTCCGGATGTTCGCCGGTGGAACCCGCGGAACCGCTGGGACCGGGACCGGTCCGAACATGGCCCCGCACAGCAGCCTCGCGCAACATCTCGTCATCGTCCTGAACACCATCCTCGGACGCGTCAATCGCACCGGTGACCGTCTCGAGAGCGGCTGGTTCCTCTATCCCGAGACGCCGCATCGCGCCCAGGTCATTCCCGCGAGTCCACCCGCGACCGGAGCGCTGTCGCGCATCCGCAACCTGCGGGGTTATCGCGGCGAAATGCCCACGGCAACACTGGCCGAGGAGATCCTCGAAGAGGGCGACGGAAAGGTTCGCGCGCTGATTGTCAGCGGTGGGAATCCGGCGGTCGCATGGCCGGATCAGGAGCTCACCCTCGAAGCCCTTCGCAGCCTGGACCTGCTCGTGGTCCTCGATCACCGAATGACGGCGACCGCCGACCTCGCCCACTACGTGATCGCTCCAAAGCTCTCCCTCGAGCGCGCCGACATCCCTCACCTCATGGACCGCTGGTTCCGTGCGCCTTACACGAACTACTCCCCGGTCACCATTGAGGCCAACGACGACGTGCACAACGAGTGGGAGGTGTTCTGGGAGCTCTCCCGCCGACTCGGTTCGCCGATTCCTCTGCCCGGCGGCGAGATCCCTCTCGATCGTAAGCCCACTGACGATGAAGTAATCGACCTCGCATACGCAAACTCGCGCATGCCCCTCGACGAGGTCCGGGCCAACCTCGGCGTGGTCCACGAGGATCGGGCGATGATCGTCCAGCCGCCGGACGGAGGCACACACGGGCACTTCACGCTCGCCCCGGACGACCTGATGGCGGAGCTTGATGCCGTACACGCCGAGGCGCCCACGGTCGAGATGTTCGACGGCGTCCGCGACGCGGCGTTCCCGTTCCGTCTCGTGAGCCGACGGCTCAAGGCCGTGCTCAACTCGCTCGGCATCGAGCTCAGCGCGCTACGCAAGTCGGCCGGGACCACAAACTATGCGTACATGCATCCTGACGACATGCACGACCTCGGTCTGGCGGAGGACGACCTCGTCGAGATCACGTCGGCGCGCGCGTCCGTCATAGGTGTGGCAATGCCCGCTCCGGACGTGCGGCGTGGCGTGGTGTCGATGGCCCATTCGTGGGGCGCCGGTCTGACCGACGAGAAGGTCCGCGACATCGGCACCACCACCTCACGTCTCACCTCCACCAGCGACGGCTACGACCCCGTCAACGGCATGGTCGTGCTGAGCGCCATTCCCGTGCGCCTGGCAAAGGTCCGCCAACCCGCGGTGGTGTAATTCGCCGCAACAGTTGCGTGGCTGGTTGGCGCCATGTTGTCGCGTTAGCGACGTCGCCAACTCGACAACGCGACGCCAACTCGCCACACAAGCTTGCCCGTAGCCCATCGGACGAGGCATCCGTCGCCGGGCCCGCTCCCTACCAGCCGGCGCCGGTGGCCTCGTACTCCTTGAGGCGGGCCTTAATGAGCTGCTTGAGCAGAGCGACCGGTAGGTCTCGGTCGTAGGGGAGCTTGATGAAGCCCTCGCCTGCTTCATACCCCGCGGCCTCTACAGCTTCGCGTTGCGACGCGAACTGACGGGTCGGAAAGCGCAGCGAGCAGTGCTGCTTGTACGACTGGAGCATCAACAGGCGGACACCGTCCTGCAGATAAGTCGGGTTGTTCCATTGCAGCGCTTCGACCGCTTTCGGGAGGCCCTTGCGGCACAGCTCGCGCAACGCGGTGAGATGAGGCACGGCGTACGCGGGCAGTTGGGCGTAATAGCCGTCGAGATCGACTCGCTTCGGTGACGGCATCGCGCAAGCGTAGAACGATCACGCCAGCTGGGTCACCTCACGCGGGGCATGACCGTCTCGGCGAACGCGGCCAGACGGTCGGTTCCGCCAGGACCGGCGAACGCGAACGCCGGGACCATCGCACGGTCGACGCCGATCTCCCGGAAGCGTTCCGCAGAACCGGCCGGATCGGCAAAGCCGGCGAAGATCGCGTTGATCTCGATCTCCTTCGGGTCTCGGCCATGCTGCTTCGCCGTTGCGTGGAGTTCGCCGATGAGTGTTTGGAGGCGCGTTGCGTCGCCCTCGCCGGGGAAGTACCCGTCGGCGATGCGAACCGCCCGGCGCAGAGCAACCGGGGTGTCGCCACCGACATGGATCGGGATCTTCTTCTGCACCGGGCGCGGGCTGCAGGTGGCCGGTGGGAAGTCGACGAACTCGCCGTGGAACTCGGCGTGCGGTCCAGCCCAGAGTGCCTGCATCGCGGCGATGTACTCGTCGTTGCGGGCGCCACGACGATCCCATGGCACGCCGAGCGAATCGAACTCTTCCCGCATCCATCCGACGCCGATGCCGAGTTCGACCCGCCCACCCGACAACCGATCGAGCGTGGCGATCTCCTTGGCCAGGACCAGCGGGTTGCGCTGCGGCACGATGAGGATGCACGTGCCAAGACGCAGTGTCGGCGCGGCGGCCGCCACGAATGCGAGCCAGATCAGCGGGTCGGGGATCGGGGTGTCGGGCACCGCCGGGATCTTCCCGTCGGCGGTATAGGGGTACTTCGATTCGATTGTGGTGGGAAGGATCACGTGCTCGCCGCCCCACACCGAGTCGAAGCCGAACGCTTCTGCCTGACGGCAGAGCTCCAGAGCATCATTTCCTTCGATGCCGACGCTGCTGGCGAATGCGAGTCCAAATTTCATGTCGTCAGAGTGTCACGTTGAGCGCCCGCGGCCCAAGTGCGTGTTCGTTCGACGTTGCACAATGGTATCTGATTCGATACCATCACTTGATGGAGGCTTACCGAGCACTCGCCAACGCTCGCCGACGATCGGGGCTGACCCTCCGTCAACTCGGCGAGCGCGCAGGGACATCACACGCCACGATCTCTGCGTACGAACAACGACGCGCCCAACCTTCCGTCGAGACCGCCAACCGGGTGATTCGCGCCGCGGGATTTCGTGTGGAGTCGACACTGATCCCCACCGTTCCGTCGGATGACGAAGGACGGGGGGCGGAATTGGTCGACGCCCTCGAACTCGCCGCGGCGTTTCCGGCCCGACATGCTTCCAAGCTTCGCTATCCGCGTTTCGCCGCCGCGGCGGGGCGGCGGCCGTGACCACGATCGTCGACAAGATCGTGAGGATCAGCCGAGCGCTCACCGACCAGAACATCCCTCATGCGTTCGGCGGGGCCCTTGCACTGGCCTGGTGCACCGAGCAGGCCCGAGGCACCATCGACATCGACGTGAACGTCTTCGTCGAACCCGCAGCAACCGATGCGGTGCTCGAAGCGCTCCCGAACGGCATCGTTTGGACGACGGAACAGCAGACCGAACTGGAGCGAGACGGTCAGGTGCGTCTTTGGTGGGGAACGACCCCGGTCGACGTCTTCTTGAACACCACCGAGTTCCACGCCCAAGCCGCCGTGCGAGCGCAGGATCACGCGTTCAATGGAGCGGACGTGCCATTCCTCTCGTGCACCGACCTTGCCGTGTTCAAAGCCTTCTTCAATCGAACGAGGGACTGGGCAGACATCGAGGCGATGATCGAGATGCAGACACTCGACGTTGACCGCGTGATCGGTGTACTCACCCGCTATCTCGGTAGTGACGATGAGCGGGCGGAGCGATTCCTCAAGCTCGTGCGGACCGGCTAGACCGCTCGGACTCCGATGTGGAGGTTCTTCAGCGCGCGTAGCGAATAGTTCGGCGCAATGGCGAAGTCGTTGGCCCCTTCGATGAACCACATCTCGTCGATGCGCTCCACGATCGCCCGGAAGCCATGGAGGAGCTCCCGGCGCGCGAGCGGCGCACCTAGACAGTGATGAACACCGTGGCCGAACGCGAGGTGAGTGCGACCGTCGGAACGATCGAGACGGAACTCAGGAGCATCGCCGAACATCGTCTCGTCCCGGTTGGCAGACGCGTAGCGAATGCTGACCATCGACCCGGCAGGGATATCGACACCGTGCAACGTCATGTCGACGGTGGTGTTGCGGAACAGCGCCTGCACCGGACTCTCGAGACGAAGGACTTCCTCCACAAGCACCGGCAGATACTTCACCGGGTCGCTCGTCAGCCGCGCCCACTCGGCCGGGTGATCAATGAGAAGCCTGACACCGCCCGACAACGCGTTCGTCGTCGTCTCCGACCCTCCGACGAAGGTGTCGGCCATCATCTCGGCGTGCAGCTCTTCGTCGGTCAACGGCCGACCCCATTCCGGGATCACGGTGTTGACGAGATCGGAGAGCAGCGTGTCGTTCGGATCGACACGCAGGCGCTCGAAGATCGGCTGGAAGTAGTGCTGGGCCTCGATCTCCATCTCGGTCGACCAGATGACCTCCTCCGGCGTCTGCATCATGCCGAGGCGCTGCACCCAAGCATCGGTCCATGCTTTGATCCGCCAGATGTCGTCGAGGTTGGCGCCCACCTGCACGGCGATCACCTGCAGCGGGAGCGGAACGGCGAACGCCGACACGAAGTCGCAACGACCCTCGTCGATAAATGCGTCTATCAATCGATGTGAGAACGAGTCGATGAGCGGTTCGAGGGTCTTGATGCGGTTCGGACGGTACGCATGGTTGAAGAGCGTCCGCATCTCCTTGTGGTTCGGGTCGTCGCGGCCAGCCAGCGTGGGCGCCGGCACCCACCCTTTCTCCTGATACAGCTCCAACACCTTCTCCCCCATCGGCCCCGGCCGACGGGTCGTCCGAACGTTGGAGAAGCGCTCCGTATCGAGGAGGATCATCTTCACGTCCTCGTAGCGGGTGAACACGAACATGCCGGTCTTCGGGTCACGCCACACCGGAGCGTCTCGCCGCAGGGTTTCGTAGGCCGGATAGGGACAGTCGTTCACGCTGCGGTCGAAGAAGTCGACCTCGCTCACGTGCGGGCACCCTGCAGCAGTCATGGTTCGGCTCCTTCTCGGCGGGCTCGACGACGCCGAAACTAACCGAAGAATCAATTCGAGTCCCAAGCCGACTACAGCCTAGAATTCTGGACATGACTACCACGACTTCGCTAGCGGACGCTAAGAATCGATTGAGTGAAATCGTGCACTCCGCGATGACGACCCACGAACGGGTAACCATCACGAAGAACGGACGACCCGCTGTCGTTCTCATTGCCGTCGAAGACCTCGAGTCGCTCGAGGAGACCCTGGCCGTCCTTTCCGATCCCACGTTGACCGCCGCGATCGCCGACGGGGAAGCAGCATTGGAGCGCGGCGAGTTCGTTGGGGAGAGCGAGATCCGAGCCGATCTCGCTCGCCGACGCAAGACCCGATGACCTACGAAGTTCGAGTCTCGTCGCCAGCCCGACGCGATCTCAACAAGCTGGCAGAGTCGGTTGCCTCAGCGGTGATTGATTTCATGTTCGGTCCGCTGGCAGAGAACCCGCAACAGGTCGGGAAGCCGCTCACCAACGAATTGGCAGGACGCTTTAGCGCTCGCCGCGGCCAGTACCGCATCATCTACCGGATCGACGACGACCTCATCGTCGTCGAAGTCATCCGCCTGGCCCACCGACGAGACGCATATCGCGGGTAGCGGCGAAAACGGCGCGAGATCTCAGCGAGCAGTGGAGTCGCCGTCGGACCGGGAGCCACGAATGGCGGTACGTCCCGCATCGGGCCGGACAAGCCCACATTGCGTTCGTCGCACAGCCTTCCATCTCTGGCTTTCGAGCCTCGAACGGGCTCGACAGAAGCCGGGAAGATTCCGAACAAGTCGCTGCGATCGTCGCCCGAGTTCCCGGCGCGCTCGATGCGTTGGCTGAGGGGTCGGTGACTGGTGAACATCTGCGTCGACTCACCCCCATCACCGACACGGCTGAAGCGGAAGAACTGTTGATCGTCGCGGCGAGTCAAAGAGTGGACGACTTCGCGAAGACCGTTGACCAATGGCGCATCGACCGCAACGCCAAAGGATGGCGCGATCGCCAACACAAGGCCCGGTCGTTGAAGTTCTTCAGAGCGGACAACGGCTGTGTCGGGATGCGCGTCATCCTTCCCACCATCGAAGGCGAACAGGTCAAAGCCGCCATGCACGAAGCATGCGACGCCGCATGGCGTGCCGCTCATCCTGAACGAGCAGAAACTGCGGGCGGACATGACGACGAGCCACGCGAGTGCCGACTCGCCGACGCACTCGTTTCACTCGTCACCGGAACGGCAACGAACGGCGCGTCACGCACCGCCGTGATCGTGACCATGCAAGCCGAAACCCTCAAAGCGCAACTCCTCGGCACCGGAC
Source organism: Acidimicrobiia bacterium (assembly GCA_031406385.1). GTDB lineage: Bacteria > Actinomycetota > Acidimicrobiia > Acidimicrobiales > JANYDT01 > JANLQX01. Next base: position 1,144 of record JANOHI010000435.1, on the reverse strand, counting down.
CAATACCCACCGAAGACGCACTTGCATTGGTTGACGACCCACGCACCGACATCTACGCCGCAATCCAAGACACCGACGGCGCCATCATGAAATTCGGCCGATCACGCCGATTCGCCTCACCGCTCCAGAAACTCGCGCTCGCACTTCGTGATGGCGGGTTCTGCATCAAGCCGGGATGCGAAGCTCCGTGGTATCGATGCGACGCCGATCACGTCAAGGAATGGGACGACGGTGGGCTGACGGATATTGACGACCTGCGTCTGCTTTGCGGTTCAGAATGTCACAAGCACCGCCACGAGACCGGCGCAGGGATCACTCGACAACCCGACGGAACCTGGACCGTCGACGGCGAATCATTCCCCGCCTGGCCTCCTCCAACGCGGGCCGAACCGCCCACCGAAGAACAACGACGAAGCCTCCGCCTTCTACACCTCGCTGTCGGACGACCCGACCCCCATTCCGACCTTTCTCCCGAGCTTGCGACCGCGTAGGCCAACCATTCCTTGACAACCGAAACCCGGGCCCGGGGTCAATACTCCCCCCAAACAGGCCCTTGAAAACCGAATACTCGGGCCGCCGCGAACGCCGGGCGTCAGTGGATCTGACCCACCACCGACGTCGGCGTGAAGGTGGCCAGCAACCGCTGCTCCGCGACCATCGCTCGCCGGTACTCGTCCCAGTCGGGATGCGCCTGTTTCGCGACCTTCTCGTAGTGGTCGACCAGTGCGTCGTTGGTGGCGTCGTCCGTCGCCAGCGCAACGGGCGACAGCGACGCAGTGCCATCGAACGAGAGATAGGTCCACGTGGATGGGTCGGTGAGGTGAAGCACCACCCGAGGGTCGCGACGCATGTTGTGCGTCTTGGCGCGAGTGTCCGTGAGCGAGATCACGAACGTGCCGTCACGAACAAGGAACGCAACGTCCGACGACTGCGGCCGGCCGTCCTCTCGAAGGGTGATGAGCACGCCGTGCTTCCCGGTGACGGCGTAGGTAAGAGCGGCGGCGAGATCCATCGCCGTGAACCTACTTCGCCAGGTAGGCGTCGATGTTCTGGTGGAAGTGTCGTATGCGCGCTTCTTGATACTCGCCGAGGGTCACGGTCGTCTTGGGAGATGCCCGAAGGCCCTTCTGCACTCGGTAAAGGT
>JANOHI010000429.1:0-7688 GCA_031406385.1 Acidimicrobiia bacterium | reverse complement strand
GTGAGGAGCTCCGCCATGAGCTCGTCGTCTAGGCCGGAGATCGACCTCACGGTTTTCGCCGAGCCGACCGGGTATCGCCGGCTGATCAAGATAGCTTCGCCTGGTATCCAGCTCGGCCGTCTCGCCGTCTTCGTTGCGCTGATCGTGGCGTGGAATCTCGTCGTGAAGTACGAGGTGGTCAAGCCGCTGTACTCGGCGACGCCCCGCGAAACGTGGGACGCGCTGATCAAGCTGCCGCCCGAGGCTCTGTTCTGGACCGACCTCTGGGTCACCTTGCGCACTGCCCTCGGCGGGTGGGTAATCGGGTCGTTCTTTGGCCTGGTCGCCGGGCTCGTGATCGGGCGCTCGCAGATCTTGTTACGCGTACTCGGCCCCTACCTGACGTTTTTCAACGCCATCCCGAAGATCGCACTCGCGCCCATATTCATTGGGTGGTTCGGGATCTACGACAAATCCAAGGTCTTCTCGGCCGTTCTCACCACTTTTTTCATCGTGCAGGTCCCTACTACTGCCGCAGTGGCCCTTGTCGACCCCGATCTCGATACCGTCGCCATCACGATGGGCGCTAACAACTTCCAGCGTTTCATGAAGGTGTATTTGCCCGGCATTTTCGCTGCGGTTTTCGGCGCGCTGCGGTTAGCTGCCGTGTACGCATTGCTCACCGTTGTGTTCACGGAGTTCCTTGCCGCGAGGTACGGCTTGGGCCAGAGGCTAATCACGGCAACCGGCAATTTCCGCTTCGCCGATGCGTTCGCTGTGATCATTGTGCTGGCCGTACTGGCGCTTCTCATCAACGGCGCAGTCGGACTGGTGGAGCGGCGCGTACTGCGATGGAAAGGCGCGACCTCAGCCGGGTCGGTGGTCTCCGGATGAGTCGTCCAACAAGGGCGGTTCGACTCGGGCGGCCACCGGGTGCCGACCGAGAAGAGAGACAGGCGGCGATCGAACAAGCAGCCATTCGCCATTTCGCAACGTCCGGATTCGCAGCCACCACACTCTCCGCGATCGCACGCGACGCAGGGATAACTTTGGCCGCGCTATATCACTACTTCAAGAACAAGGCCGAGCTCTACGAAGCGGTCTATGCGAAGACTTCCGAGAAAATCTGGGAGTCGGCGCTGCGGGGCGTTGACACCGCTCCGACGCTCAGCGACGCCATCGACCTGATGGTAGCTAACCGCCGCGACCGCCCGGCCGAGCGTGCCTACTGGACCGATTTCATTGCGATGGTTCCCACCGAGGCCCGACTTCATCCGGAATTCCGACACTTGCTCGACGTGCGGACAAAACATCAGGACGAGGTATTCGGACGTCTCGCCGAGCTTGGCGTGGCGACAGGGGAGCTGGGCGGGCTGACCCCAGAAGAAGCGACCGAGTTCCTGCGCATCGCCATCATGGGATGGTCGCTCGAACGACACTACCGCCAAGCCGAACTCATCGAAGCGGCGACAGCCCTGAAGAAGATCTTCACCCGACTAGCCCAAGGGGGCTCCACATGACCGACCCTTCGCATACTGCCTACGCCAACTTCGGCGGGAAGGTCGGCAAGACATTCGGCTCGTCGAAGCCGTGGTGGCCTGAGCGACGCACGGCGCCGGCCGGCGCACCGAACATTGTGTTCGTCCTTGCCGACGACATCGGATATTCCGACTTCGGCTGCTACGGCTCGGAGATCCCCACCCCGAACATCGACGCGGTGGCGGCGGCAGGCGTGCGCTACACGAACTTCCACGTCGCCCCCCTATGCTCGCCAACCCGAGCTTCTTTGCTCACCGGACTGAACTGCCACGCGGCAGGCATGGGTCAAGTCGCCAACATCGATCCAGGCTTTCCCGGGTACACCTCTGAGCTACCGCGGAATCAGCCGTCGCTTCCCGAGATCTTGCGAGACAACGGGTACTCGACCATGGCCGTCGGCAAGTGGCACATGGCGAAGGACTCCGACCTCAACGAGGCCGGCGACAAGCACTCCTGGCCCCTGCAGCGCGGTTTTGAGCAGTACTACGGCTTCCTAGAGGCGCTCACGAACTTCCACCATCCGCACCGCATGTATGAGGGAAATAGCGTGATCGCCACCGACGAGTACCCCGCGGGCTATTACGTCACAGACGATCTCACCCAGAGGGCTGAGCGCATGATCCGCGAGGTCCGCGCCGCCGATTCCACGAAACCGTTCTTCCTGTTCTACGCGCACGGGGCGGTACATGCGCCGCTCCATGCCAAGCGTGAGGACATCGAGAAGTACCGCGGCCGATATGACGCCGGGTGGGACAAACTCCGTGACGAGCGGTTGGCTCGACAGATCGAACTCGGCATCGTGCCGGCCGACACCGAACTGCCACCGCGCAACTTCGAGGCCAACGAAGACGTGCAGGCATGGGACGAACTGACCGCCGATGAGAAGCTGGTCTTCGCTCGCTACATGGAGATCTACGCGGCGATGGTGCAGACCATTGACGACAGCGTCGGTCACCTTCGTTCGGTCCTCGACGAGCTCGGCGAACTTGACAACACCATCTTCATCATCTCCAGTGACAACGGGGCCTCCCGCGAGGGCCGGGCCAACGGCACGTCGTCGTACTTCCGTGACGGGGGTGCGGGCGCCGGCCGCTCGCCGGAAGTCAACGAGGAGGACATCGACAACATCGACGCGCTCGGCGGCCCGACCACGTGGCCTCACTACCCGCGCGGTTGGGCCATGGCGTGCGGAACGCCGTTTCGCCTGTACAAGATCACGACCCACCGCGGCGGTCATTCGTCGCCTTTCATTGTCTCGTGGCCGGCGCGTATCAAGGAAGGCCGCGAGATACTGCGGCGGCAGTACACCCACATCACCGATGTTCTGCCCACGCTCTGCGATGTGATCGGTCTTCAGATCCCGACGACCCGTAACGGACTCGAAGCACAGCCGATTGCCGGCGTGTCGTTCGCACCAACCTTCGACACCCCGGACGCCGAGACGTTCCACAACGAGCAGTACTACGAGTGCATCGGCCACCGCGCTTACTACAAGGATGGATGGGCAATAGTCAGCTTCCACGCGCACGGCGTGCCGTTTCCTGAGACACCTTGGGAGCTGTTCCACATCGATCACGACATCAACGAGCGCCACGATCTCTCGGCCCAACACCCGGAGAAGGTTGCAGAGCTGGCCGCCGCATTCGAGCGGGCCGCCTGGGCGAACCGTGTGTACCCAATCGATGAGGGCTCGCGCTTAAACCACGTGATTCGTCCCCCTGACGACGCCCGCTTCGAGCTGCCCGTGCGCATCTCCCGGGCCACACCCACGCTCGAGCGATGGCGCTCGAGTCGACTCGTGGCCGGACGGTCGGTCCGGATCGACATCGAGTGGGCGTACAGGGCGGGCGACGAAGGTGTCGTCTTGGCGCACGGCGGTCAGGACTCGGGCTACGTGCTGTGGGTGGAAGACGACACGTTGCACTACGAACACAACGGATTCGGCACGCCATACCCCGGCCCGGCGATCGAGCTCGGTGACAGCAGCACGTCATTGACATTGGAGCTCACCGTCCGAAACCGACTATGGGATGTCGCGATAGCCGTCGACGGCGAGGTTCGTGGTCACATGGAGGGCGTTCCCGTACTCGCAAGGTTCCTCCCATTCGAAGGAATTGACGTTGGCATCGATCGGCGTTCTCCCGTCTCGTGGAGTCTGTTTCAGCGTCGCGGTTGTTATCCCTTCACCGGCGAGCTCACCGCCGCGACCTACACCCCTTCGCCCATACCGGCCGACGAGTTGGAACACATGCTGGCACGTATGCGTGATTTCGCTCTCGCCCTCGAGTGACCGATCAAACGATAGGTCGCGCGCGATGAAAGGTACGGACGAGACGGAGTTCCCTCGCACGCCCACCGACTTGACCGACAAGTTCCTATCGGATGTGTTCGACGCGACCGTCACCATCGCCCGCACGACACCCCTTGGCGCTGATCGCGGAATGCTCGGACAACTGGTGCTGCTCGAAGTCGACGGTGCACCCGTCGATCGCATCGTCGCAAAGCTGCACGCGCCGCGACCGGAGACGTTGAATTCGGCTCGGCGCGGAGGCACGCACTTGCGCGAAGTGAACTTCATGCGTGAAGTCGCCCCTCGCACAGAGGTCCGCGTGCCCGACTGCTACGGCGCTTGGTTCGAACCTGCCACCGCGGAATTTCTCCTGCTCATGGAGGCCATCGACGCAGACACCACAGTCGATCAGATCGACGGGCTAACCCTCACTCAGGTCGAGATGGTCATAGACCAGGTGGCCGCGCTCCACGCCACGTGGTACGACTCAGCCGAACTTTCCGCCCTGGGCTGGGTGCCACGGCCCGACGCGCCCAGCCGCCGGGACAATCTCCACGCGTTGCTCACGGGGGGTTGGGAGCAGCTGTGCGTCTTGATGGACGACCCGTCTCTCGGCCCGGTCGACCAATCGGCCATGCACGACCGGCTCGACGCAATGCTCGCCGATCTCAACGCCTTGCCACCCACGTTGCTCCACGGTGATCTGCGCGCTGACAACTTGCTGTTCACCGGATCGGAGGTCGTCCTTATCGACTGGCAGGGTCTCGGGCTCGGGCCGCCTGGGTGGGATCTGGCCTATTTGATATCGCAATGCCTTACCATCGACGACCGACGGGCACACGAGTCGCGGCTGCTCGATCGCTACCAGCAGAAGGCATCAGCGTGCGGCCTGGATCTGGCGAGAAGCGAGCTGCGCGCCGGATATGAACCAGGTCTGTTTTTTGGTCTCATCGTCGCTGCGGCGATCTGCGTCGTCGGCGACCCCAACGAACGACGATCTGAACGGCTCGCCCACGCGATGGGAACCCGCTCGATTGCCGCACTCCGCGACCTCGGCTGCATGTGAGCGTCATCTCCGGCACGAGAGGAACAACTATGGGAAAGCTCGATGGCAAGGTTGCCGCGATCACCGCGGGCACTCGCAGCATCGGCCGCGGCGTGGCCGAAGCGTTTCTCGCCGAAGGAGCGCGCGTCGTGGTCAACGGCCGCAGCCCCGACAAGGGCGCCGCCGCGCTCGCCGAGATCGATGCAGGCGACTCCCTCGCCTTCTATCCCGGCGACGCGTCGAGCCAGCCAGTGATTGAAGGACTTGTCGAGTTTGCTATCGATCACTTCGGGCAGCTCGACATCATCGTGCTCAACGCCGGAGGAGTTCGTGAGCCGGCGCCGATCATCGCGATGACCGACGAGGAATGGCAGTACGAACTCGACCTCAATCTCAACCACACGTTTTGGGGCATGCGGGCGGCGTTCCGCCACATGGTGCCGCGCGGCTGGGGGCGCGTCATCGCTATGTCCTCGATCGAAGGAAAGGAGGGCAAGGCCAACGTCGCCGGCTACACGGCGAACAAGCACGCAATCAACGGGCTCGTGAAGGCCGCCGCACGCGAGGTGGGCCAGCACGGCATAACCGTGAACGCCATCTGTCCTGGGCTTGTCGTGACCGACATGCTCATCGAGCGCGCCGGTCGCTCCATGGGAGTCGGTTCCGTCGATGAGGTCGTCGCGCTGTATACGGCCAACACGGCCTTGCGTCGCCCGGTCACAGTCCAAGAGATCGCCGCGTTCGCCGTGCACCTAGCCAGCGATGCCGGCGCTGGCTTCACCGGCGGGACGATCTCGCTCGACGCCGGCTCGTCGTTCTACTGACCAATCCGGTCTACTCCGGGCCCGACGTGCCCGGCCGATCCGCCCTGATCCTTTCAGCGCCCACCTTGGCAGCAAGCGAGCGGTTTCGCAGGTTCGCGAACGGTTGGTTCGACACCGCCCTTAGCCGACATATCAACCCATACGAGCGGTCCCGACACCTGTCGCGACGACAGCCTGACGGCCCAATCGTCGGCAAAGTTTTCGCGGGAGTTCCGACCTGTCGCACACCTCGCACCTCTTCCACGATCGAACGCTCGGAGCCGACTCGGCCCGACATCACCCGTACGCCGGTTCCCGGGCGGGGTGGTGCGGGGCGGTCAATGTCGTTATGTGCGGGGTGGTCGTTAAGGTTTACACCCGACCCGGCACGGTTTCCTCGGCGGTTCGATGAGGGCGCCGACGGCAGGGGTAAGGGGCATCGTCGTGTCGAACGTGGTCTCGCCGGGCGCGGTGTCGAAATCGGTCGGCAGGTGGCAGGTCACTAGCTCATGGGGAACTTCGCCGGCAGCTTCGCCCGCTCGGCAACGCCCTGTGAGCGCGACGCGTTGTGCAGGCCCGACCGTCAGATCCCCTGACCCGATACATTCGGGCTTTCGCATCGGACTTGAGGGGGACTCGTGGATCAGTTGGCAACGCTCGAAATCGCGGTGAACGAGCTGCGGCGTGTGATCGCAGCTTTGGACGACTCGGAGATGGACATGCCCACGTGCTGTCAACCGTGGAGCGTTCGCCAGCTGGCCAGCCACGCGCTGAACTCACAGCTTCTTTGGGTGGGTTTCCTCACCGGGCAAGAGGCGGTCTCGATGGAGGACACCATGGGCGCGGTGCCCTATGAGGGCGATCTGGTTTCGATTGCCGATGATGCCGCGGCGAGAGCGCTGGCAACGTGGCGCGCCGACGGCGCGCTGCAGGCGATGCACTCCACACCTCTCGGAGAAGCGCCCGGTGCAATGTTCATCAACTTCCCGACCATCGACGCGTTCGCGCATTCCTGGGACATCTCCACGACGTTGGGTCGCTCGATCGAGTTCGCGCCCGAAACAATCGCGGCGATCTCGAAAGTGGTGCAGGTCGCGTGTACCGACGCAACCAGATCGATGGGTTTGTTCGCTGCAGCCACCCAACCGCCTGCCGACGCGACGGACACCGAACACCTGATGGCCGCCACCGGACGCGCCATCAACCGTTAACTCGTGCCGACACTCCAACCCGCGCACCACCACAGCTCCCCCGCATCAGGCACCGGAGAAGAGACGCGCTCAACGTGGTCGCGTTGCACACGGGAGTGCCGGGCGCGCACCGAGCTCGGGTTCGCCCGTTATTCAGCGGTGGGTGTCAGGGTTGGTCGGCTAGTTGGAGGCGGGCGAGTTGGATGTGGTGTTGTGCGTAGTGGGCGGCTTCGGTGAGGGTCATTGCTGCTCCGGCGCGGACGCAGGTGTCGAAGGTGTCGGTGTCGAGCACGCTGCAGACATGATCGACGGCTGCTTACGCGACGTGCAAGAAGCAGCCAGTCACGCTGATCCCCGCACCACGATGCGCTACGACCGGGCACGCCAGTCCCTCGACCGTCACGCCACCTACGTCGTCGCCGCATTCCTCGCCGGAGCAGCACGCTCATCATGAACTGGGTCGGCCGGGCGGTTCACCGCCAATACCGCCCGGCAGCGCCGGTTACGAGCGGCTTACCAGAGGAACATCGCTGAGCGAAGTGTGCGCCCCGGATCCGGCGTTGTGGGGCAATCAGGGGCGGCGTCGGCGATCAGATGATTCTTCGTCGAGCTGCGCTCAGTCCGGGAGCATCCGGAATCGGGTGTTCTTCCGATTCGGTGCTGCGCGTCAGCCTCGCGGAGATCTCAGAGCGCGGCCGCGATCACGTCGATCTCCAGTAGCAACTCCGGCAACGCCAAAGAGCGCACCTCGACGATCGTGTCGGCGGGGTACGGCGCCGTGAAGTACCGCAGGCGTGCCTCCACGATCTTCGGGAAATTCGCCATGTTCGTCAGGTAGATCG
>JANOHI010000344.1:0-1202 GCA_031406385.1 Acidimicrobiia bacterium | reverse complement strand
CCACTCGTTGGTCGTGGTGGGAACTCGGCTTCACGGACTTGGAGGTTCGGGGTAAGAGGTTCGGCGTTAGAGCATTTTTTGCATGACGGTGACGTCGATCCAGCGGCCGAACTTGCGGGCGACTTCTCGCTCGACGCCGATGAGTTCAAAGCCACGTGAAGCATGAAGGCGGATCGATGCCTCATGGCCGCTCATGATGCGGGCAAAGCATGTGTGGAACCCGGAGTCGGCGGCGACGCGCAGTATGTCGTCCAAGAGGATTCTGCCAATGCCGCGGCCCTGATGGTCACGGTCGACGTAGACCGAGTTCTCGACGCTGGTCGAGTAAGCGGCGCGGCTTCGCCAGGGGGAAACCGAGGCGAACCCCAGCACCCGCTCGTTACCGTTCGTCGGGTCATCGTCGCACGCAACGACTGCACCGTGAACGCCCCGGTGGTCTTCGATCCATCGAAGCTGGTCGGCAAGCGTTCGCGCCACGATGTCCATGGTGACCGTCGACTCGACAACCTCGGCGTTGTAGATCGCCATCAGCGCGGCCGCATCGTGGGGCGCAACTCGACGCAATCTGACAGCAGGCACGGGAGGCGATACTACGGCCACGGCTCCTGCTGGCCGACGACGATGATGGTCAGCGCCGTTCAGTCGCGAAAGTTGTTGAATTGCAGCGGGATATCGAAGTCCTTGTCCTTCAGGAACGCAATCGCTCCCTGCAGGTCGTCGCGCTTCTTTCCCGTGACGCGCACGGAGTCGCCCTGGGTCTGGCTCTGCACCTTGAGACCGGAGTCCTTCAGAGCCCGGTTGATCTCCTTCGCCTTGTCGGTTCCGATTCCGGCCTTCAGCGTGATGACCTGCCGAGCCGTTCCCTTCGTCGCCTCTTCAACCTTGCCGCGATCGAGCGTCTTAAGCGACACGTTTCGTTTCACGAACTTCTCCTCGAGCACTTGGAGGAGGGCACGAAGCCGGTCCTCGCTGATCGAAGCAAGCGTCACCTTGGAGTCGGCCAGCTCGATGCTCGAGTTGGTGTCCTTGAAGTCGAAGCGGGTGATGACCTCCCGTGTCGCCTGGTCCACGGCGTTCTTGACTTCCTGTTCGTCGATCTCCGAAACCACGTCAAAACTGGGCATGCCCAGAGGCTAACGTTCACGGCTGCAATCTCGGGTCGGTACCCAAGCGGCCAACGGGGGCAGACTGTAAATCTGCTG
>JANOHI010000310.1:0-2360 GCA_031406385.1 Acidimicrobiia bacterium | reverse complement strand
TCACTCTGCTCGCTGTCCGCCGGACCTTCACAGGCCCGCCCCATTCCGCGCGGTCACTGTCCATGTCGCGCTGTCGACCACCGCGCCGTTCTCCGTCCACTGGGACTCCAACACGCGCCGGGCAGCGTCGTGGATCTTCTGGAACATCGCCGCATCGGCACCCTGGATCAGACGTGCGGCCCCACCAACGCGGAGACTCGCTTCGAGGGCGACATCGAAGTCGGTAGTTCCGAAGAGCTGCATCGGCGCGATGTGTTCGGCGATCTCGATGTTGACCCAGCCAGCCGCCGAGAGAATACCCAGCAGACGTTCCGCATCGGCAAAGGCCATCGGCCCGGGGGCGTAGGGATCGGGCGCCGGCAGTCCCGGGAAGAGCGCGTTGAGCTCCCGCCCGAAATCACCGAAGAGTCGGTTCTTGCGTGCCTCCTGCCAACAGACGAAGGCCAGACGAGCCGATGCATTCGTAAGCGCGCGTATGTTTACGAACGCCACGACGGGGTCGTCGAAGAACATCACCCCGAAGCGCGAGAACACGGCGTCGACCGGGCCGCCGATGTCGGTGGGAGTGGCGGTCTGGGCGTCGCCCAGCACCGCGGTCGCGTGCGTGAATCCCCGATCGGCGAGCCGACGTGCCGCGAGCTCGGTCATCGGCACACTGATATCCAGGCCGACCACCCTTCCGGTCTCCCCAACCGCAGCGGCAAGGTCGAGAGTCGTGGCACCACAGCCACAACCGATGTCGAGGATCGACTCCCCGATCTGCGCGTCCAATGCCGAAAGCGCCGCCGCGCCGACGACGAAGAGCTGGCGGTCCATCTGATCCTGGAACGCAACCCACGCCGCTCCTCCGGCCTCCGACCAGAATGCGGCCTGACTCTCGTTGCCTGCTGCTGACGCTGCCATAACTGGCTCCGTTCTTGGGCGGTCGCGCTAGCGCGCAGTGACGGGGATTCGGGTGCGGTGGCGTGGGCGCTCGGTGATCTCGCGCAACTCCCCCCGCAAAAAGTGCGCCGCCGCGCTCGCTATTTCCACGTTCGCAAATGTCCCGGCCGGAAGCGCCCGTTGCTCACCATCGGCGCCACGATACGGGAAGTGCACGAGCTTGCCCTGTTTCGTACGCGCGCTGGTGATCGAAGCGTCCTTCTTCGAAGGCCCCTCGACGAGCACCTCCTCAATGCGTCCGACTCGCGACGCGTGCTTTCGGGTGGCACTCCGCTCGAGCACGTGGTTGAGGCGGGCAAATCGCTCGGACACAACGTCGGCGGCGATGAAGCGCTCCACCATGTGGGCGGCCCTCGTACCGGGGCGGGGCGAGAATTGGAACGGGTAGCAGCTGTCGAACTCCGCCTCCGCCGCGACCTCGAGGGTCTGGACGAAGTCGGCCTCGGTCTCGCCCGGGAACCCGACGATGATGTCGCTGGTGATGCTCAGGTCTTCGACCAATCGTCGGGCCTCGTGGAGCTTCTCCAGGTATTTCGCTGCACTGTAGCCACGACGCATCTCGCGAAGAATCACGTCGCTGCCGGACTGGAGCGGAAAGTGGAGGTGGGGCATCACCGTCGACACCTCGGCCATCGCCAGCATCGTGTCGGCGCGGATGTCCTTCGGGTGCGGCGACGTGAAGCGAACACGCTTGATCCCGTCGACCGCACCAACCGCACGCAAGAGGTCGGAGAACAACGCACGCGCTCTTGGGCCGCCGGCTTCGGCGGCCCACGACGGTCCGCATGCGGCTGCGCTCTCGGGGGAGCCGTGTTGATCACGGAACGTCGTGGTCAGGTCACGCCCGTAGCTGTTGACGTTCTGCCCGAGCAGCGTCACCTCGACGGTGCCGGCCGCCGCCAGAGTTCGGACTTCGTGCAGGAGTTCATCGAACGGGCGGCTTGATTCGACGCCCCGGACCGACGGCACGATGCAGAACGCGCACGAGTTGTCGCAGCCGATCTGGATCGTGACCCACGCCGCCCACTCTTCTTCCCGTCGGACGGGCAGCGCGCTCGGAAACGACTCGGCCTCCTCCAGGATCTCCATCAATGGTCCGCGCACATAGGACTCGCGGAGCAGCTCGGCGGCTCGGTGCACGTTGTGGGTGCCGAACACCACGTCGACGTGACCCGCTCGCTGCTGGATCAAACCACGGTCCTTCTGGGCCTGGCAGCCGCCGACCATGATCTTCAGCTCCGGTCGGGCGTCCTTGAGCTCCTTCACCCGGCCGAGATTGCCGAACAGCTTGTTATCAGCGTTCTCACGGATGGTGCAGGTGTTGTAGACGACGACGTCGGCATCGTCTTCGGATGCCACCCGAACGTAGCCGTCGGCTTCGAGAAGCCCGGAGATGCGCTCGGAGTCGTGCTCGTTCA
>JANOHI010000196.1:0-11767 GCA_031406385.1 Acidimicrobiia bacterium | reverse complement strand
GGGGAATCAGAGTCACGCATGCAGGTACCCGGCGGAAATCTGTCCAAACCGACGATCATCAAGAATTCTCACATTCACGACACACAAGCACGACAGTCACGTCGTCGGTCAGCCGCGACGGTCGAAACACGTGGAGGTCGTCGAAGCACGTCTTGATCACGGATTCGGCGACCTCACACGGGAGCGTCACAAGGAGTTCGGCGAAGCGTTCCATTCCATAGAACACGTCGGCATCATCACGGGCTTCCGTGAGGCCATCGGTGTAGACGGCCAACTTGGCGCCAGCGCCGATCTGCGCTTTCGCAGTCCTCCAGGAAGCCGAGAACACTCCGAGCAACGGACCGGTCGGGGCAAGCTCGTGCATCGTGTTGTCGTGATCGGCCAAGATCGCCGGAGGATGACCGGCGTTGGCATACCGGCACGCCCCCGTGCTGGTGTCGACCAGGGCTACGAAGGCCGTGACGAACGACGGGTGAAGGTCGCCCACCTGTTCAGCGAGAAGGCCGAGTGCGTCACCCGGTTCCATATGCATGCGCAGGGCAGCTCGCAGGATCTCCTTGCATCGCAACGCCATGATGGCCTGCGGTGCGCCGTGGCCGGCGATGTCGATGACGATAATGCCGAGCACCTCTGGCGAGACCAGCGTGACGTCGTAGCAGTCACCGGCGACCGACCCAACGGCCGGGAGGAGATCGGCGGCCGCCGTCCACCCCTGCGGAAAGGCGCCCAGTTGGTTCGCCAGTTCGCTGCGAAGTTGGAGCGTCACCGTGGCGCTCTGTTCGATTGCTTCGCGCGCCCGATCGGCGATTTCTCGAAGGCGTTCCGCCTCCGCCATTCGATCGGCCATCGTGGACCGCATCGCATCGATGCTGGCCCCGACCTCGGCCACATCGGACGCGCCACCGATCTCCACGTTCGAAGACAGGTCTCCCCCTGTGATGTTCCGCACCGCTGCAAGCATCCGATCCAACGGACGGGCAACCCAGCGGCTGATGGCGACCGCAGTGAAAGCCGCGAAGAGCAGTGCGGTAACCGGGATCGCGAACAGCAGAAACGCAAGCTGTTGTGCCCTGTGTTCCCGCTGTTGGTTCGCCACGCGTTGCGCCTCGTACAAGCCACCGCTGAGCCGATCGAGCGACGTCCGCAACGTGTCGAAAAGACCCTTGCCAACTTGGGTCGCCAGTTCCGATTCAGCCACCGTTCGCCCGTCACTTCGTCGTGACGCCAGTTCCTTCGCCGCCTGTTCGCGCCACTTGCCGCCCAAGGAAACGGTGCTGACGAGGGCTTCCCGAGTTCGCGCATCGAACGTGGACGCAGCCTTGGTGAGCTCGGCCTGTAACTCGATCACCTGTGCTTCTCCCCGACGGTAGGGCTCGAGGAAGACCTCCTCTCCACCGATGATGAATCCACGTTGCCCTGTTTCCATGTCGACGTAGGCCGACGTGAGCCGAAGCGCTTGCTGAGTCGACACGGAGAGGTCGCGTTGCGCTCCGGCGGACTCGTTACGGTCTGCAGATAAACCAGCGCCGAGCACTCCCATGGCGACAAGGGACAAAACCAGAGCCGCCCCGACCAGGAGGAGACGTGACCGGAGGTTCAACGGCCGAAGTGGAACGAAATCGACCGGGAACGATCAGGCGGGGTCGGCATCACCGTAGAGGAGCCCGAGACCGGTGAGTTCGATCAACCGGTCGACGATCCGGTTGCCGCGGCGGAGCTTGAAGCGATCGGCCGCACGATGGGCACCGATCAGGACGCTCAGCCCGGAACTACCGAGGAACGACACTGCTTCGACGTCGACGATCATCGATCGAGCGCCCCCGGCGAACAACGACGTAAGTTCGGCTTCGAGCCGAGGTGACGTTTCTGCGTCGACGTCGCCGGAAATGGTGACGACGACCTCTTCACCACTTCGTATCGTCGTGACCTGCATGTCCTACCTCCTGGGCCTGCTGTTGCGGTCAGCCCAAGACTCTCCCACACCTCACGGCCATTGCGGCGAGCGCAGGTACGTCGCCGAAAATCACCTCCTCCACGTTTCGCCGGGAGACGGCTGGGTACCCGACTTCCATGGAAACTACTAGCCCGACTCCGTATGTCCTTCCGGAACTGCCCTACTCGACCGACTCGCTTGAACCGACGGTTTCGACGCGAATCATGGAGCTTCACCACGGAACCCACCACGCTGCCTACGTGAAGACGGCCAACGAGCTCACCAAGAAGCTCTCGTCGCTTCCCCTCGGCGACGACCCGACGCCACTGAACCGGAGCCTCGCATTCAATGTGAGCGGGCACCGACTGCACTCCTTGCTCTGGACGTCGATGTCACCTGACGGCGGCGGCGAGCCCACCGGTGCCCTCGGCGACGCCGTCGCGTCGTGTTTCGGCGACGCGAAGACGCTCATCGATCGCATGACGCTCACGATCGAGAAGCTGTCCGGGAGCGGCTGGGCGGCGCTTTCGTGGGACGCGCTCGGGCAGCGTCTCGTGGTTTCGCAGATTCACGACCACCAACACGATCACGCCATCGGCCTCGAGCCGATCCTGGTGATCGATGGCTGGGAGCACGCGTACTACCTGCAGTACGAAGCGGCCAAGGCGAAATGGGCCGCAGCATTCTGGGACGTCGCCGACTGGAAGAGTGCCGGGGCGAGGTTGCAAGCGGCGATGGCCCGGCCTTCCGCAGTGTGAGGCTCACCTGACCCTGCACCCAATTGCCGTGCGAGTGATGGCCGAACGAGGTCTGGTTATCTCGGGTCGCTCCGCCAAGTCGTTGACCCGCTTCGCCCGGGCCCGTTTCGATCGCGTCATCACATCTCATCGTTGATGATGTCCAGGGCTACGACACGGCGAGCCGAATCGATGGCCGTTGGCGAAGAAGTTTGAGAAAACTTGCTCATTCTGTACAACTACAAACATATGTTTGCTATAGTGAGCTGTATGCACCCGTCCGACATCTGCGATGAGACCGGATGGTTTCTCACTGCCGCGGATGCTGACATGCTCACTGCGTCGGGTATCAACCCGGACGCCGAGTACCGCCCGGCTGATACTCGTGATGTGGTGCAGGAACTGTGGCACTCGATGCAGATCGGTCGGGTCAACCTGCTCGACGCGATTATCTGTTGGGACCGCGCCGACGCCCATCTCATCGATGGTGCCCGCACCCCCATCGCATGGCTGCGTCACCGGCTCCGCACCACCCACGCCAACGCCGTCCATGTCCTCAGCCAAGCCCGCGGACTACGCGATACCCCACAAGTCCGTGATGCGCTACTGACCGGTTCGTTGTCGTTCGACCAGGCCGACCAACTTCTCCACGTCTTCACCGCGGCGCGCGCCAACTATGTCGCCCGTGACGTCGACATGCTCATCGACCACATCTCGGCCATGCCCGTCGCCCAATGCCGGATCGTCGCCCGGCACTGGGCCGCCCGCGTCGACGCCGAGATTCTTGCCAACGGCGACGACACCCCACCCTCGATCGAACCCACGATCTCCGAGCTGCGGGTCGGGGAGATCCTCGACGGCGACACCATCATCGAAGGTGTCCTCAACGCCGCCGACGCCGTCGTCGTCCGGACCGCGTTGGCCGCCGCACACCGCCTCGGCACACCAGCTCCCAGCAGTGACGACGAAGCCCTGGAGGACGGTGTCACCCCACCCGCCGTACCAGCCGACCCACGCACCCCGGCCCAACAACGCGCCGACGCCCTGGTACTCATCACCCAGTTCTTCCTCGACCACCACGACCGCCACGACAACGGGGCGTCGATCAACCGCGCCCACGTCAATGTGGTCGTGAACCTCGACCAACTCACCACCGCCCACCTCACCGGCAACGCCGAGTCGCCGTATTCGACAAGTGGCCTCGACATGGCAGCGGTGTTGCAGACGTGCTGCGACGCGTCCGTGACCCGGATCCTCACCGCCGGGCCGTCGCTCACCCTCGACATCGGCCGCGAAACCCGGGTCGTTTCCCCCGCCCTCCGCAAAGCCGTCACCACCCGCGACCGCACCTGCCGATTCCCCGGCTGCGACATGCCCGCATGGTTCACCGACGTGCACCACATCTGGCACTGGACACGCGGTGGGCCGACCGACCGCACCAACTGCTGCCTGCTCTGCCGACGCCACCACACGTTGATCCACAAAGGCCGTTGGACCGTCACCGGGAACCCCAACACCGACCTGATCCTCACCGGACCCGAAAGCGAATCCCACCGCAGCCGACCACCCAACCCCCAACTCCCCAGCACCCAAAACGCCGCCTGGAACTGACGCGTCGAGAGGCCCACTTGAGGCGATCCGCCTCAGACTTCTGATCCGTCATGGGGCCGTCAACGGCGACGAGCTGTTCTCGTCGGGGAGGACGAAACGGTCGCGGGTGGTTTCGCGATGTATCTCCTTGAACAGGACCTGCACCGACCCGGCGAGCGGGATGGCCACCAGCGCTCCCATGATCCCGAACAGCTCAACGCCGAAAAGCACGCTGAGAAGAACCACGAGCGGGTTCACGTTCACCGTCCGAGACATGACCTTTGTCTGCAGGACGCTGTTTTCGAACTGCTGGTAGACGATGAAGAAGACCAGCGCGATGATGCCGGCCGTGGTGTTGTGCAAGAAGGCCGCGAGCACCGCGGCTGCGGCGCCGAGCGTTGCGCCGACAAGCGGGATCAGGTCGGCGAAAGCAACCCAGAGCGCGAGGACGGCCGGATTCGGAACTCCGAGGGCGAGCAGACACACAAACGCCGAAACGCCTGCAATGAGGCTGATGAGGAGATTGCCGATCATGTAGCCGCTGACCGCTGCAGCGGCATCCACCGACACCCGCTTTGCGGCGGGCCGCCGACGGTGCGGGATGAGACCCAGAACGGCACCACCGATCGCCGAAGTCTGCGTGAGGAGCAAGAAGGCAGTGACGAAGATCGTCACGAACGCCAGTACTCCCTCCAGCACGCTACGAGCGATGTTGAATGACTGCCCGTTCACGCGGTCCGCCCAATCCCGGATCTCGGACCGGTTATCACGGACCACATTGTCCAGATGAAGCCGGCTCACCAGGCGGCCCACCGGACCACGGCCGCTTGCGGCTTCGTCGACCGAGCCCGGGAGGTCCGTCACCGCGGAGACGATCTGGCTGCGAATCGGCATCACGAACAGCGCGACAACACCAAGGAACAAGACGGTGGCAGCCAGCATGACGATCGCCGTCGCCGCGCCCCGGTGGCCTCGAAGGCGGGCCTCGAGGCGACGGACGAGCGGTGCTAATACCATGGCGAAGAACCCGGCAATAAGTACCCATACGACCACCCGACGCGCCGCCGTGAGCGCCCGGACCAGGGTGAGGAAAGAAGCGACGATGAGCACGGCCGCCACGATCGGACGCCAGGGAACATCCGACCATGACGAGTAGGCCGACCAGCTCTGGGGCGGTCGCGCTCCGTCGGGTGTGCGGCCTTCTGCACTGTGGCCGCCTTCGAACGGCCGACCCTTCCGCTCACCTCCCTCTTCGCCCAAGATGATGGTCACGGGGAACTCTGCTGTCGAGATCGCTCCACCGCGGCTTCAGATCGCGTGGGCCAGCGAGACGGCCCGCGAACTCACGGCCTCACCAACGCGCGTGGCGGTGTCTCCGGCCTTCCCGCCCGCCGAACCAGCGAGCTCGATGACCCGTTCGAGCAGCGGGCCGACAGCGACAGCAGCGCGTTCGCCGAGCGCTCCGGCTCCGTCGGCCAGGGCGCTCACGTGCTCGTTGAACGACCCGGCATGCGGGGCGTGGCCGCCGATCGACGAACCCATCGAACCGATGGAGGCCGTCGCCTTGCCGGCCGCCTTCTTCGCTCGCCATCGAAGCGACGGGGCCCCGTTGGTGTCCATCGCCGCGAGCAGCAGTCCGCCGAGCATGGCGAGGTTCTTCAAGAACTGCATCCGCTGGTCGGCCTTCGCTGCGGGATCCGCTTCCTCCCAGAATCGATGGCCCGCCAGTGTGGTGGGAACGAGGCTCGCCGCGAGCGCTACGGACGCAAGACGCGGCACCCGCCCGATGGCGAGGAGCGATCCTGCGGCCAACTGCACCGCGCCGTTGAGCCGGACAAGCTGAACGGGGTCTTTCGGCAGACCGAGACCGGACAACTGCCCGGCCACCTTGTCGACGGCCTTGGCTTTGTCGTTCGGATTCCTTACCGCGTCGAGACCACCGGTGATGAACATCGGGGCGATGAAGGAGCGGGCGAGGCGATGAGAGAGTGGCATGTCGGGTCACTACCCGATCACGTCCTCGACTAACCATCTCTCCGAGCAGGCGCCTCTCGGAGACCGTCGCGCACCCGACGCTCGCGTCAGCGGGCGCGCTGCCAAGTTGTTTGAGCCGGGACCCCGAGCCGGGACCAGCTTCGCGCCACACATCGGTGAGATGCGGTCAGCTCCCTTTGTTCGATCGTTTGTCGGTCTTCGCCGGGCTGTTGATCTTCGCAAGCGCCGTGCGGTCGTCGATTCGCTCATGCGGTTCTCGCTTCTCAGATTCCTCCGTGCTCTCAGGCGTCGACGGTGCCGGGTCGTTGATGTGGGCCAACACGGTGTCGTTATCGGGGGTGGCTGCGGTTTTCCGTTTGTTGTTCATGGGTCCTCCATACCCCGGGTCATGCATTTCGACACCCTGGAATCGAAGAGACCGCGCCCGGTTTATCCCGTGTCCGATCCGGGTAGAGCTTGGTGATGTCAACAGTCGACGTGCGCGAGTTCGATGTCGCCGTGCTGGGCGCCGGATCAGGCGGTGAACTGACGGCGACCCTTCTGGCCCGAGGATCATCGTCGAGACCGCCGATGTCCGTCGTGGTCTTCGAAACCTCCCTGGTCGGCGGCGAGTGTCCGTTCCTCGCCTGCATCCCTTCGAAGGTCCTGCTCTCCCGCGCCCAAGAACCGAATCCCGACTGGGCGGCAGCTGTCGCCCGCCGCGACGAGGTCACCCACGGACGTGACGACGCCAGCCACGCCAAAGAGCTCGAAGAATCCGGCGCCACCCTCGTCCGGGCACGGGCAACGGTGACGGGACCGGGCCGGGTACGAGCAGATGGCATCGACTACCGGGTGGAACACATCGTTGTGGCAACCGGTGCCACCTCGAAGAAGCTGCACGACATCGAATGTCCCGACGACCTATGGGACTCGTCGGACGCCCTGTCTTCTGACGAACTCCCCGCCTCTCTGGTGATTGTCGGCGGTGGTCCGATCGGCTGCGAGCTGTCCGAGGTATATGCGCGATTCGGTACGACAGTGACCATCGTCGAGGCAGGCGACACCCTGCTGAAGGAGGTCGAGCCCGAAATCAGCCGAGCCGTGCAACATCACCTGGAGGGTCTTGGAATCACGGTGCTGATGTCAGCTGCACTGTCCGCGATCACCGAAGCCGACACGGGGTACCTCGTCCAGGTCAAAGGACGTCAACCCATCCCATGCGCTCGGGTACTCGTGGCAATCGGAAAGACTCCGCGACTCGATGGAATCGGGCTGGAGACTCTCGGCCTCGACCCGACAGGCGTCATGGTCGACGACGCCGGGCGACTCGGCCGCGTCGATCGTGTCTGGGGCGTCGGAGACGTCACTGGGCTCGCGCCGTATACCCACGGGGCGAACGCTCAGGCTTCGGTGGTGGTCGAAAACATCGCCGGAGGTAGGCGGTCGGTCCGCGCTGCGGTGATGCCGCGGTGCGTGTACACCCATCCTCCGGTCGCAGCCGTCGGACCGACGTCATCGAAAGCAGCGGAACAATCCGAGCTTGCGATCGTCCGAGTGTCGTACGGAGACATCGCTCGGCCCACGACCGACGAGCTAGGCGACGGACTGCTCACCGTGTTCGCCGATCGCGCGACCGGGGCGGTCGTCGGGGCAAGCGGCATTGGACCGTCGATGGACGAAATTATCAGCCTGATCACGCTCGCCATTGAAACAACGTGGCCCGTGAGCAGACTTCAACATGTCGTACAGCCGTTTCCGACGATCTCTCAGCTCGTCGGCCATGCGTTGGAAAAACTCGCCGAGGAACTCGGCGAACCGCCAACGAACCGAAGGAACGACTCGGGGAATGAGCCGCAGAACGCCTCATGAAGGTCTGGATCGATCAAGATTTGTGCACTGGAGATGGGCTCTGTGAGGAACTGGCTCCCGACGTGTTTTTCGGAGCCGACGACGGGCTGTTTTACGTAAAGGAGTCAGCAGCCAACTTCGGCGTCGAGAAGCGATTCGACGGAAAGGCAAACCCGGCGAGTTCCGATGGGATGGCGCGGATCCCCGAAAGTGGTCTCGATAGGGTGGTCGAGTCGGCTGAGGCGAGTCTGCCCGGCCGGCGTTGCTCCTAAATCCGTCTCGGATCCTCGGTAAACAGCCAATCGAGTCCGTTCGTCTCGACGAGTCGGCTCACGCACGCAGACGGACGACGCGTACGGAGCGAAAGGGACCTTCGCTGTAGAGAGGCTGCGGAAGAATGGATCACTCCCACCACACTCATGTCGATCGAGCTCACGTCACTGAAGTCCACCATGACGTCAGCGTCGTCGATATCAGACGCGCGTCGAATCGCTACGGACAGCGCTTCGGCTGTGGACCCGTTGTGTTCGCCGTGCATCCACACTGTCGTAAAACCGGCAAGAGTTTCCTCCACGGAGGCGCCGAAGAGGAGCGAGACAGTTACGCAAGGAGCGGAAAATGGCGCCGGTTGATGGACCTGGAACGAAGGCGTCGGTGTGCCGCCACCGTCACTTTCGCCCCGTTGATCAGTGATCGAGAACATCGCGTGAAGGAGATTTCGGTCGCAACGTTGCCCTCGCGACGGCAAGGAGGCGGTCAGCAATGCGCCCACCCCGCACGCCCCTTCACTGATTCGTGCGAGCCGTTCTTGTTCGCGTGTTGCCATTGGAGTTCCTTTTTTCGTATTCGTGAACGTTCGGCGAGGGCGCCAACAGCTGCCGTAACTTGACGACCCGACCATTCGGTTCGATGCCCCAGCGGTCACTGGTGTTTCGCTGTTCGCTCGGCATTCCGTACCCAAATACGCGCAGTCAAAACATGTATCGCGACTATCCAGCGGGGGCCGCGCTTCATCAACCTACGTCGGGTGTTCGGAGGATGAGCGAGACGGGTAGAAGGAATTCACCCGAAGCGGAGCGCTTTCGCCAGCCATATGCCGTAGCCACCGGCACTGGCGCGAAGCACCCTGCGCTGGTCGTGGTCGGGGGAAAGGTGAAGTTCGAGGTCAGGCACAGGAACCTGCGATCGCGGGTGCGACACCGACGACCCACGGTTGCGGGAAATCAGAATCGCGAACCTCTACACCCGCCTGAATGCCTTCCAAACCGGACTTCCTCACGAAGCTTCACATTCCCGGCAGACGAGCAACAGTGTCACGTCGTCGAGCAACCGCAGCGGTTGGAACGTATGCAGGTCGTCGAAACACGTTTTGATCACCGATTCGGCGACCTCACAGGGGAGTGTGACAACGAGTTCGGCGAAGCGTTCCATTCCGTAGAACGCTTCGGCATGATCGCGGGCTTCCGTGAGCCCATCGGTATAGACAGCCAACTTCGCCCCCGGATCCATCTGGGCGCTCTCCGTCGTCCACGAGCCGGGGAACACCCCGAGCAACGGACCGGTCGGCGCAAGCTCGTGCACGGTGTCATCATGATCGGCGAGGAGCGCCGGAGGATGACCCGCATTGGCAAACCGGCATGCTCCCGTACCAGTGTCGACGAGCGCGACGAACGCAGTAACGAACGACGGATGAAGGTCACCAACCTGCTCGGCTAGAAGGCCGAGAGCGGCCCCCGGTTCCAAGTGCATGCGAAGCGCAGCTCGCAGGATCTCCTTGCACCGCAGCGCCATGATCGCCTGCGGCGCTCCGTGCCCGGCAATGTCGATGACAATGACACCGAGTACGTGAGGGGAGACCAAGGTGACGTCGTAACAATCGCCGGCGACCAACCCAGCGGCCGGCAGCAAGTTGGCCGCAGCTGTCCATCCGGACGGAAAGGTGCCCAGCTCGTTGGCCATTTCGCCACGGAGTTGCAGCGTCACGATCGCACTCTGTTCAATCCCTTCACGAGCCCGATCAGCAACCTCTCGAAGCCGTTCCGATTCCGCCAGGCGATTGGCCATCGTGGACCGCATAGCGTCGATGGTGTCACCGACCTCGCTCACATCACGAGCTCCGCCGACCACTACGTTCGACGACAGATCACCGGCTGCGATATTTCGGACAGCGACCACCATGCGGTCCAGAGGACGGGCCACCCAACTACTGAGGGCCAACGCAGCGAGGCCGGTGAAGATCACCCCGGTGGCGGGGATCGCGATCAGGAGCATCGTCAGTTGTCGCGCTCGATCCTCACGTTGTTCATTGGTTGCGCGCTGCGATTCGGTGAGCCGGTCGGTAAGCCGACCAAGCCACCCTCTCAGCGAATCGAATTGTTCCTTGCCAACTTCGTTCGCCACTTCCGTCGCTGTTTTCGTCTGTCCGAGACGAAAGCTCGCGAGTTCTTCCGCTGCCGTTTTGCGCCAGATGTCTCCGCTCAAAACGACACCGGCGAGGGCCGCGCGAGCGTCGGGGGCGAGAACCGACGAACCCTTCTGCAGGGCAGCCTGCAGCTCAACAACTTCCGTTTCGCCCCGGGTGTAGGGCTCGAGGAAGACGTCCTTTCCCCCGATGATGAACCCACGCAAGCCGGTTTGCATATCGCGATAGGCCGAGTTGAGGCGAAGAGCCTGTTGGGTCAACACCGTGAAGGTGCGCAGCGTGTCAGCTGAGCGGTTCCGGTCACTGGCCAGACGCTCGCCGAGCGCCCCCATGGCAATCAGTGATGAAATGAGCGCCGCCGCCAGGAGAAGAAGGCGCGGGCGGAGGTTCATCGCCGGCCGTGGTTTGCCGGCGACCCGACGATGTCAGCTGGGATCGGCATCACCGTAGAGCAACCCAAGCCCGGTGAGCGAAATCAACCGGTCGACGACACGGTTGCCCCGGCGAACCTCGAAACGATCGGCCGAGCGGTGGGCGACAAGAAGAACGCTGAGTCCTGAGCTGCCGAGAAACGAGACGGCCTCCAGGTCGAAAACCATCGAGCGCACACCGCCCGCCAACAACGAGGTGAGTTCGGCTTCGAGCCGAGGTGACGTGTCGGCATCCACATCGCCGGAAATCGTGACCACGGCTTCGTCGCCGGTTCGTGTCGTCGTGACCTGCACGTACTACCTCCTGGGCTTGACCATCGCGCACCGGTAAAGACTTTCTCACAGCTGGCCGCTGTCGTGGCGAGCGCCGCAGAATCGCCGGGAAACACGGCCCCACGTTTCGCCGGGAGGCGATTCGGGCAGGTCGGTCAAGATGGAAACAACAACTCCGACACCATTTGTCCTTCCGGATCTTTCCGTACTCGACCGACGCTCTCGAACCGACGGTGTCAACCCGGATCATGGACCTACACCACGGAACCCACCACGCCGCCTATGTGAAGTCAGCGAATGAACTCACCGGCTGCAATACGAGGCGGCGCTCAAGGGCCGCGGAGAGCCGAAGGCTAGACGGTCGTCTACAAGGATCACTCGTCGATCGCAATCGCGAGCGAGCCGTTCACTCCGTGACGGCGCACTCGTCGGCGGCGAGCACCGCAAGTAGGGCGTCGACGGAGGACGTCGCCACGCAAACCGAGGTGTCGGCGGCGCCATAGTAGATCCGAAGTTCGCCGTCGGCACCCACGGTCGCGCCGCAGGGGAAAACGAC
>JANOHI010000473.1:0-14197 GCA_031406385.1 Acidimicrobiia bacterium | reverse complement strand
CGTTGTGGCAAGGACGCAGGAGGCAGCGCCTGCCTTGTCCAACCGCAACGACGAGGACGCCGCCACGGCGGAATCTGGCCGAGAATTCCGCAGCGGACTTGTGATTCGGGACACTAGATGCGCTGCAGGATCGTTCCGGTGCCAAGCCCGCCACCGCAGCACATCGTGATGAGCGCGTTGGTGCCATCGGTGCGTTCGAGCTCATGCAACGCACTGGTGATGAGCCGAGCGCCGGTGCAGCCCACAGGGTGGCCGAGCGCGATAGCGCCGCCGTTGGGGTTAACCGTCGCCATGTTTGGATGGAGTTCTCGTTCCCAGGCCAGGGCGACCGAGGCGAACGCCTCGTTGATCTCTGTGACGTCGATGTCGTTCATCGTCATCGACGCACGTTGCAGAACTCGACGGGTGGCATCGATCGGGCCGGTGAGCATGAGCACGGGGTCGACTCCGACGAGGCAATGGGTGACGATGCGTGCTCGTGCCCGCAACCCGAGGGCAGTGGCCTTGTGGGCGGACATCATGAGCACCGCGGCAGCTCCGTCGGAAATCTGTGACGACGTGCCGGCAGTGTGGATACCGCCTTCCAGAACGGGCTTGAGGGTGGCGAGCTTCTCCAACGATGTGTCGCGGATCCCCTCGTCGACGCTCACCGTTGTGGTTTCGCCGGTGGGCTTTGCGTCGGCGTCGAGCACCGGGGCGTGAATGGCGGTGATCTCGCGTTCGAATCGGCCCTCGGCTCGTGCCCGAGCGGCTCGGACCTGGCTCTCGAGTCCGAACGCGTCGGAATCGGACCGGGCAATGCCCCACTTCGTGGCGATTCGTTCGGCTCCTTCGAATTGCGAGGTCATCTCGTAGTGCCTGTAGTAGCTCTTCGGGATGGCCCTCCCCGGTCCGCTCTTGACGCTCGCTCCGAGCGGGATGCGGCTCATGGATTCCACGCCGCACGCGAGCACGACATCGCACGCGCCGGATGCAATGAGCCCGGCTCCCAGGCTCGCCGCCTGCTGGGAGGAGCCGCATTGGCTGTCGATGGTCGTTGCGGCAACGCTCATGGGAAGTCCAGCAGCGAGCCATGCGGTTCGGGCGATGTTGAACGATTGCTCGCCCACCTGGGAGACGTTGCCGCCGATCACCTGGTCGACAAGGGAGGGGTCGATGCCGGATCGGGCGATGGCCGCGGCAACGACGGCTCCGAGCAGATCGGCCGGATGCATGGTGGACAGCCCTCCGCCACGGCGCCCGATCGGAGAACGGACGGCTTCAACAATCACTACGTCGGTCATGGTCTGCTCCTGGTCGGGCGGTGGGGTTTCGAGCAGCCGAACGAGGCTGCGCCCGGTCGAACCTATGGGTCCGGGTCCTGGTCCGCCAAAGTCGGGTCGAGATCGGTAGTGCATCTTCGCAAAAGTTCCTGTGACATCGAATTGTTCTGATTCGTTGTACGTCCCGCGTTGTCCGAAGGATCGATGTCACAGAAACTTCCGACTCAGTGCACTAGTGCATCTTCGCAAAAGTTCCTCTCACGTCGAAATGCTCTGGATTCATTGTGCTTCGTGCACTGTCAGAAGGGATCGACGTGAAAGGAACTTCCGACTCAGTGCACTAGCCAGGCAAAAGGTGAGGACCGGTCGTCGAGATTGCTAGCTTGCGAGGAGAAGTTGGGCTGTTTGCCCTATTCGGCGCACCTGATGACCTGTTTAGCCACTCTGAGTGGTTATTCAGGTCTGATGGGGCGTACGGTGTCGAGCAATGATTCGGAGCGCATCGCAGGACATGGGACGGGGGACTCGAAACGCCGTGCGCCGCTGGCGCATTGGAGCGATCGCGTGTGGCCTCGCGCTGTGTGTGATTGCCGGGGTCTCTCGAGCCGAGGCGGCGCGCACCCAGCGGTCGGCAAGCGCACAGGCGTCGATCGGTCGGGGTCTGCAGGTCGTCCGCTCCTTCACCGTGGAGCAGCGGACTCCGGCCACGGCGAGAGAGTTCGATCGCGGTACCGAAGCACTTGCGCTGGTGCGTGTTCGGGCCCAAGAGGTGTTCCCCGGCTGGACGATTGCGTTTCGGCCGGCCCGGCCGGGACTGCTCGGCATGACCCTGGTCAAGCAACGCCGGGTGGAGATCTACGTGCGCCACGATCGGCCGATCGAAGGCATCGCCCACGACATCGCCCACGAGTTCGGCCATGTTGCCGACGTGATGCTCAACAACGACGACCAGCGCCAGGCCTACCTCGATCTCCGAAACCGACCGGACGGACCCTGGTGGACGTGCAACGGCTGCGGCGATCTTCAGGTGGGCGCCGGTGACTTCGCCGAGACCTTCGCACTGTGGGCGGCCCCGTCGTTTCGCTTCTACTCTGAGTTTGCTCCGCGGCCGACAACGGCCGAGCTGAACGAGTTCGGTTCGCTCCTGCCGGCCGCAGTGGTCGCTGCTGCGGCCCCGCAGACGCCTGCTGGTCTCGACTCGCCGGGCGTTGCCGTGTCGCTCGGCGCCGCCGCAGCGGTCGCTTGACGAGCCACCGGCAGCGAGGGCGAGATGTGCGGGGCTGGCACTCGTGTGTCGTGCCAGGGTCGCCGACACGCGCTCAGGCTGCTTGGCGATCGAGCTGGCGCTCAGCGGCGAGGCGAAGCGCCTCGCGTGCTGCTGCGATGCCGCGACGGCCGACTTCACGAGTCGACGCGTCGAGAGTGAAGTCGGAGGTGGAGTCGTCGGAGAGAAGGACGAGCTGGTTCGTACGCATGCATGCAGTGTGCTTTGGGGGGTGTGACACTTCGACCCCGCTGCTTTTGTGACTCTGGTCACATCACAGTGTTCGCTCTACGCTGATCGCCATGACACGACGACTCGGCATGACCATCCCCTTCGACGGCGTCAGCCTGGCCGATCAGCGCGACTGGATCGTCGAACTCGAATCGCTCGGCTATAGCGACGTCTGGTCGGCTGAGGCCAACGGCAGCGATGGGTTCACCCCGCTGGTTCTGGCGTCGCAGTGGGCGCCGAGCCTGCGGCTCGGTTCGGCGATCATCCCGGCGTACACGCGCGGTCCCGCGTTGCTCGCGCAAACGGCGGGCAGCCTGGCGGAGACTGCGCCGGGGAGGTTCGTGCTCGGCATCGGAACATCGTCGAACGTCATCGTTGGCCAATGGAACGGCATCCCGTTCGAGAAGCCATATGCGCGCGTGCGAGACACGGTCCACTTCCTGCGCTCGGCGTTCGCCGGCGAGAAAATCGACCACGCGTATGAAACGTTCACCGTCAAAGGGTTCAAGCTCGGCCGTCGTATCGATCAGCCGCCCAAGATCATGATCGCCGGGCTCCGGGAAGGGATGCTTCGGCTCGCCGGCCGCGAGAGCGACGGAGCGATCATCAACTGGCTCGGCGCCAAGGACGTCGTCAAGGTGAACGAGATCGTGCAGGGCGCCTCCCCCGACGGAACAGCCAAGGAGATCGTGGCGCGGCTCTTCGTGTGTCCGAGCGAAGACATCGACGCGGTGCGCACCGGAGCGCGGTTTGCCATCGCTGCGTATCTGAACGTCCCTGTGTATGCAGCGTTTCACGAGTGGCTGGGAAACGGTCCGCGACTGCAGGGCATGTGGGACGCCTGGAAGGGTGGAGACCGCAAGGCGGCCCTTGCGGCGATCCCCGACGACGTGGTCGACGAACTCGTCATCCACGGGTCGGCAGAGCAATGCAAGGCCCACATACGGAGATACATGGACAACGGCGTGACAACGGCGGCACTTGCGATCTTGCCGCTCGCCCCGATCGACCTCCGTCAGGCGGTGCGGGAGTTGGCGTTCACCTGATCAGCGTGGTCCCGGCAGAACCGTGCGCTACAGAACCGTGCACCACAGAACCGTGCACCACAGAACCGTGCGCTACAGAACCGTGCACCACAGAACCGTGCGCTACAGAACCGTGCGCTACAGAACCGTGCACCACAGAACCGTGCGCTACAGAACCGTGCGCTACAGAACCGTGCGCTACAGAACCGAGAGGCGCTTGATCAGTTCTTTCGGATCGACGAGATCCCACTGCTGGTCGCCGACGGCGTCGAAGCGCACGATGCCATCGGTGTCGACGATGAAGCACGCGGGCTGTTGACCGAGGGAGATCATCCGGCTCGTGACGTCGTAGGCATCGAACACGGCGCCCGATTCGTCGGCGACAAGCGTGAAAGGGTACGAGTTCTTGGCGAGGTGGGCGGTGAGTTCTTCCACCGAATGGGGAGCGATCGCCACGATCGACGCTCCGGTTGCCGCCAGTTCAGGATGAGACTCACGCAACTGCGCGAGATGCTTGCGGCAAAACGGTCAGAAGAAGCCACGTAGGAACAGCAGGACGACGGGGCCCTTGCGTCGAGCATCGTCGAGAGACCACACCGACGACGTTCCCGACGGAAGGGAGATAGCCGGAGCCTTCGTTCCCGATGCGGCCTTCTTGGACGAGCGTGAGGACATACAAGCCGTTCTGTTCAGTGTGGCGTGGGTTTGGGAGACGTTAGGCCCGTGGCGGCCCGTCGTAGCCGACGGGCATCCCGTCGATGATCTGATCGAGGTATTCGCTCAATCCGTAGCCGACCCGACCGTCGGGCAGCGTCCACTGGGTCATCCCCTCGCTGATACGCGTGAGCAGCTCGTTGCCGTCGGGATCGGTTCGACGGTTGCGAAGCGGAATGAGGTTGAACGCATCGCCGTTGATAGTCCATGTCTTGGCCGACTTCGAGGAGGTGAGCGTGAGCGCCACCCCATGGTGATAGATGTCTGTTCCTGTCCACTCGGTGGCCACGGAGCAATCGTCGACGAGGTGGAGTTTGCCGTCCTCCCACACGAACCCGCCCTTCGAACCTGGACCGGTGCGTTTGGTGACGACACTGCCCATGAACCCGAAATCCGGACCCACGTTGCCGGTCAGCCAGCGGTAGTAATACGGCGCCTGCCAGAACCGGGGGCCCCACGAATGGTCGCGAAGTCCGAAGCCGGCAATGGTCCACGTCTGATCGCCGACGGCAATCGTGCCGCGGCCTTCGAGGAGTTGTTCGTAGTGGCCCTTCGCGAACTCTTCTCCGGGTGCCTCATGCGGGATGTCGGGTTCTCCGCCGAACATCGCCGAACGACCGAGGACGGTGAGCGACACCTGGCAGAGTTCGCGCGGGTTCGAGGTGAACGCCTTCTTCGGCTCGACCATGTCGAGCGGGTTGGCGAGAACGGCCACCCTGCCGTCGTAGGTGAGCGTGATCTCCTCAAAGGGTTTCACCACGTCAATCCGGAGGCCGGCAGCGTTGAACGCACTGTTGTCGGAGATCTTCGGACGCTGAAACATAAATGCCACACGGCCATCGGGCAGGTAGAGACAGACCGTCATCTCGGCGTAGCCCTCGTTGGCCCGGTTCCCGATCCGGAACCAACCTCCGACTCGTTGCTCGGGGTCATAGACGTTGAAGTACATGCTCTCGTTGAAGTTCGACTCGGGGCCGAGCTCGTGCATGTACTCGTCGATGGGGTCCAATCTGACTGCCATCCCCATGACGGTAGGCGCGACCGGACCGCTTTTCACAAGTAGGTGACAGGATGGAAACGCGATCGTGAACGAACGTCACCCGGATAGTGCGTTGCGGTGCTGTAGGTTTTTTGGCAATGGACACGCTCGAACGCAACGGCATCACCGAAGCACTCGCCATCATCGACAAGCAACTCGTGGTGCTGCACAAGCGCGAACTCGTGTCGTCGTCGGAGATCACCGACTTGCTTCTTGATGTTCGTTCGCTCCTCGTCGAGAGCAGTTCCCCGAACTAGCGAATCTGCACCGCCGGCGTTTACCCGACGGGGAGCAAACGCAGAGCCACGGTACCGATCACGGCGCCGGCCACGAGCCCGCCGATCACGTCGGACACGTGGTGGATCCTCACATGCACCCGGCTGATTGCGACGACTCCGGCCAGTGCCCACCACAGCGGTGCGAGCGTGGGATTCGAGTCGGTCAACAGGATCGCCGCCGTGACCGCGGAACTCGAATGGCCGCTCGGGAAGCTTGAGGTCTTGGGTTTGCGCAGGTGCATCGGGCGTTCTTGATCCCACGCCGGTCTCTCCCGGTGGAACAACGACTTGAGACCGCCGTTGACGATGATGGACTCGGCGCCGAGAACACCGACGACGCGCAGGAAGTGGCGAGTCTGGTCCGGCGCTCCGAACGCCCCCTGCACGCCCGCCAAAGCCATCCACACCATGCCGAAGTCGCCGACTTCGCTGGCGGTGTAGAACAACGCATCGAGTGCGCGGTTGTCGCGGAACCTGTCCCAGAAGTGATCAAAGCGCCTATCGAACTCGTCGACGGACGGGGGGAGCGTGATGCGCCGCACGATCGGTCAGTTCGAACGCGACGAGACGAGCGTGAGGTCGTCGGTGGCCGCTCCGGTTGCTGACCCGACGAGATCGATCCGCTCGACCGGGGCGGTATCGAGTGAGAGATCGTCCGCTGCCTCGGCGATCGAGAGTGTGGTCCCAAACGCCTTGGTGTGCTCTCGACGGGGTGCCTGCAGCGGATCGCCGCCGAATGCCGGGCACCACTGCTTGAACGAACACACGTTGCACAGCCGGGAGGGCTTCGGTCGGAAGTCCTCGCGTTCACATGCCCGTTCCACTGCGGTCCAGATCGCCTTCGCCCGCATGGTAAGTCCACGTATCGATTGGTCCGTCGGCTCGTGGACGATGGCGACGGGTTCGCTCAGGTAGAGGAGTTGCACCTTGTCGGGACGCCGCCCGAGCATCTGCTCGCACAGGTACGCGTAGAACTGAACGCCACCAAGCTTGCCTTGTTCGTAGTTGACGCCGGGGACCTTGCCGGTCTTGTAGTCGGTGACGATCAGTTCACCATGAGGTCCGAGCTCGAGTCGGTCGATGATCCCTCGCAGGCGCAGCGACCCCAGGCTCGCCTCCATGCGGAGTTCGAGGCCGATCGGACGAATCGATGTGGGGTCTTCGAGCTGAAAGTACTTCTGCATGAGCGTGTCGGCTTCGACCAGAAACGTCGCCCGTTCCTCCTCGGTCAGCGGCAGGTCGGCATACTCCGGGCCATCGAGGATCTCAGGCACGGCCCGGCCGAGACAGCGCAGTGCAGTGTCGATGGTTCGGTCTGCGGGGGTTTCGAGCATCAACAGTTCAAGTGCGCGATGCACCAGTGTCCCTTTCGCGGCCCAGGGCGAAGGCGGTTCCGGAACCCGGTCGATGGCCGAGAAGCGGAACATCATGGCGCAGTCTTTGAACGACGCCACCTTTGACGGTGACAGCGATACCGGAAGATCAAAGGCCATGTCCCCACGGTACCGGAGGGGGTGCGACAGCCCGAGGCGCTGCGTCCTCACCGTACCGGAGGGGGTGCGACGGCCCGAGGCGCTGCGTCCTCCGGCTGACGACAGCTTGAGTACAGCGCGGTTGTGGTCACATCACCCGGCCGGCTGGCAGACTGGCCTTTCTGTGCTTATCGGTCGAATCCTCGAAGTTGACACCCTCGGCGCAGCAATCGGCTCAGCGGTGAGCCCGGAGACCGACCCGGCTACTACTCGCGTTCTTGCCCTGGTCGGTCAGCCGGGCATTGGGAAGACGTCGCTCCTCGCCCACGCCCGGACCCTTGCCCACGAGAACAAGATGCTGGTCCTCGAGACGACCGGGGTGCAGACCGAGCAGCAGATCGCCTTTGCCGGGCTCGGTGAGCTTCTTGCCCCGGCGATCGATCTGATCGATCAGCTACCGAAGCAGCAGGCGGAGGCCCTCGCCGGGTCTCTTGCGATCGGACAGCCGGTGGTAGGCGGTCAGCTGGCAGTTGCCGCCGCCACTCTTGGCGTCATCACCCGATTGGCCGCGAAGGGTCCACTCCTTGTAGTTGTCGATGACGCGCAGTGGATTGACCAGCCCACTGAGTCCGTCCTGGCCTATGTGGCGCGACGGCTCGGCAGCGCACGGGTGTGCTTCGTCGTCGCTTCTCGGATCGAAGGGCAGCCGGCATGGCTCGAGCAGCATCATCGAATCAACGTTTCTGCTCTCGGTGAAGCTGACGCGACGTCGCTGCTTCGATCGACGGCGCCCGATCTTTCCCCGTCGATGCGAAGGGCGGTGCTTGACGCGTCCGCCGGTGTGCCGCTTGCCCTGGTGGAGATCCCACTCGATCTCGACGCCGACGAGCGTGCCGGGGTTCGCACTCCGACCCGCTTGCTGAGGCCGTCGACGCGCGTGGGCGAACTCTTCGAGCGGCGAGTTCACCAGCTTCCGGCCGATAGCCGCATCGCCCTCCTCGCCGCTGCTGTCACGTCATCACAAGAGCTGGCGATCCTCGAACCGACGTGGGAAAAGCTTGGTGTTTCGCTGACCGACCTCGTTCCGGCCGAGACCCTGCGCCTGGTGTCAGTCGATGACGAGCGAATCCGGTTCGTCCACCCACTGGTGCGCAACGCCGCCTTCCACTGTGCGGCCGAGGCCGACCGCCGGGCTGCTCATGGAGCGCTGGCGGGCGTGGTCGACGCTGGGGCTCGAGGGTGGCATCTGTCGGCCTCCACGGTCGGTCCGTCGATTGAAGTTGCCGATGCGCTGGAGGCGACGGCACTCGACGCCTTCCGCAAGCGTGCGTTCTTGAGCACGTCGACTGCCTACGCCGAGTCGGCCCGGCGACACCTTGCGCCAGCTGAACGACTGCGACGATGGGTGGCTGCCGCCGACGCATCACAGCGCGCCGGTGACATGCGGACGGCTCTGGCGTCGTTCGATTCGGCCAAGCCCGAACTTGACCTCGTTTCGCGCCCGACGAACCTTGCGTTCATGCTCTCCTGGGCAACGGTGCTCACGCACGCAGGTCTTCTCCAACAGGCTGTCGAGGTTCTCGCTGGCATTGCCGACGATCCCGATCTCCATCCCGACAGCTCGGCGTTCGCTGACGCGTTGGCGTCGTATGCCCACTACGTCCTCGGATCGGTGTCGCCCCTTCTCATGCTTGCCGAACGCGCCGAGGCGAAGCTGACCTCGTGCGCGACGGCGCCGGTGAAGGCGCAGACCATGATTGCGGTCGTCCGAGCGGCATCGGTGTTGGGCGAGCCGGAGCGGTTACGGGAGTCCCTGGCCGTGCTCGACGCTCTCGTCCCGGAGCTTCTGTCCGATCATTCCCGGCTTGTCCCTCAGGTGATGATGCTGCTCGCCCAGCACGGCCCGCCCGACGCTGTCATCTCCCGCGTGTCGGAATTGATCGCAACCGAACACGAAGCGGGTGAGCTCAACGCCATTCCCTTTCTGTTGGTGGCGAAGAGCACGGCGCTGCTGTCGTTGGGACAGTGGGATCAGATCGAGACCATCCTCCTCGAGGCGGGCGTTCTTGCCACCGAAGCGGGACTCGTCAACGCTGCGACGTCTGCCTGGTTTCTGGCCGCGCACGTTCCGGCCCTTCGAGGCGAGTACGAGCGATGCAACGACATGTTGGATCGAATGACTGCGGGGTCGCCGGGAGGCAGGACGGGATTCGCGGACCGATCGGTCGCCGCATTGAACGAGTTCAACTCGGGGAAGTACGCCGCGTCGGCCGAGGCATTTCGCGGGTATTGGGCGAACTATCGGGCAGGTCGGCTGACGAACTGGGCCTCTGGTCGGGTGACGTATGGATCAGATGCCGTGGAGGCCCTGCTCGTCGTTGGAGACCGCGACGGTGCGACCGAAGTGGCAGGAGATATTCGCGGACGTGCCGATCTCACTCGGCATCCGCGCGAACTGGCTGAGGCGTTTCGAGTGGAGGGGATCCTCGGCGGTGCGCACGGGCTCACCGCGGCCGAGTCGTTTGCCGAAGCGTTGAAGCACGAGCGAGAGCAGCCGTATACGTTCGTACGCGCCCGCATTCTCTTTGGGCTCGGCCGCTCGCTGTGCCACGACGGGAAGACGGTCGAGGCGAGAGAGGCGCTGTCCCTTGCTCGTGATCTTTTTGCGGAACTCAAGGCGAAGGGCTGGATCGAACGAACCGAGACGGAACTCCGAGCGGCCGGTGGTCGCCGTCGCCGTGGAGTCGAGAAAATCAGTGTGCTTACGGTTCGCGAAGCGGCGATCGCCGCAGGAATCGCGCGCGGCCGAACAAATCGCGAGATCGCCGAAGAGTTGTTTGTGTCGCCGAAGACCATCGAGGGCCATCTTTCGAAGGTGTTCGCAAAGCTCGGCGTTCGGAACCGGACCGAGCTCAGTACGTTGGTCCTATCCGACCCATCGGTGATCGAGGTGGCTAAAGCGGAGGCGTGAGGGCTCACCTCGTCCGTCGTTCGAAGAAGTCCCAGGCCATCTGCGCCGGGGTGACGTTGGGGAGGGGCGAGTAGTCATGCATTGCCCCGTTCACGATGATGACCTCCAAGGCCTTCGTGCCCACCTTTCCCGGCAATGGCTGGTTGAAACCCATGTAGGTGACCTGCGTTTGGCCATGCAACCCCCCGAGGAGAACCCGGCAGCGAAGATCCGGCGAGGGTCGATCGCCATGTCCGTAACGGCGGTGTCGTTCGGTTCCGCGATGATCGCATCGACGAAGGCGACGTCGTCGACGGGATACGTTGCCGCCACCGGGAACCCGGGCGGGCGGCTGGCGTTGATGATGCGGGTCCAGTAATCGGAAAACCACATGGTGGTGAGCCCGTTCTCGGACTGGCAGTTGACCGAGAGGCCGATGCAGACCCTCGTCGAGGTTGGATAGACCGTGGTGATCTGCCGTTCGCTGCCGAGCTGTTCCCAGCCGGTCGAGAGCCGATCGGCGAACTCGCCTCCATTTCCGGTCGTTCCGTGGAACACCACGACCACCACGGTTGTATGAGGGAGGTCCCTTGTTGTTGGGCGAAGTGGCGCATCGCCCGAGGAGAAGGCGAGTCGGTCACCTCGCCAATCGGCGAACCTGACGCCAAACCAACCGGGAGCTGCAATCAAACGGAAGGAACAAGGGGTTTCCCCGGTGCTTTTCGTAGTGCCTGTTCGGCAGAGTGTTCTCGTGAACGCAACTTCGAATCAGTCCATGGCCGCCATTCGGACCCGACGGCCGCGGGCGCACTTTGTGGCCGTCGCTGGTGGAGCTCTCCTCTGCCTTGCAACTCTTGTCGGATGTGGGGGAGGTGGCGACGGGACCGACGCCGCGGAGTCCGCGGCGTCGGCGTCGCCTCCCGACGCCGACGCTTCGTCTGGTGGCGAGGACTCCGGTTCAGGCGGAGTCGACTTCACCAGCACGAGGGCGGTTCCTCCGGCGGACTTCGAGGTGTTCGACGGCTCAGCATTTGCTGCTTCGTATGCCGAAGTGCCGGACCCTGCCGGGGCTCGGGTCAGCGTCGACTGTACGGAACAACTCGCTGGTGTCGCCGGCAAGTCGGTCTTCTCGGCGACGTGTGACTTCTATGGAACGAAGTCTGGGTCGTTCATGGTCAGCACGCTCATCATCACCGGAGAGGAGTCCGAGACGTGGATTCAGTGCCCGAACGGCTCGGGCGATTACAGCCCGCAGGCGCGACTTCGCGGTTCGCAATACGGGAAGACCATGGTCTTCGACGCCGATGCCAAGACGGCCGTGCTCCTCGGACTCTCGGGCACCGCCGGCCCGAGCTTCTATACGGTGACCGGTGGGTCTGGTGACCAGTGCTTCGAGATAGCCCAGATCGGCACGGGCAAAGACGGCGAGACGGCCATGAGCGGTCTCGCCCATGCATGGGTAGCGACGGACACCGGAACGCCGGGTTGGTGCATCAGCGCGAAGGCCGGCGAGTGGGTGATCGCCAAGTCCGCTGGGGACGCCTGCCCGCCGGCCTGACGGGTTCGAGGACCACACGTCCGGGCGCGCCGGAGCAGGAGACTCCGAGCATGTCTCTCACTTCTCTCATCTCTGGGAGCCCTCAAAGAAGTCACTCTCGCAGTTACCCGAACCCGCGAAAGAGCGCCGTCCCATCACGCGGCCGTTCGGCGTCTGGGCGGACCGGTCCGCATGACCTGGCCGTCGGGTAACTCGATCGTGAGTTCGCGGTTCGGTCCGAGGGTGAAGAGCCAGCGGCCCTCATGGGCACAGTGGTGATGCTGACTGCACAGCGGCAGGAGGTTGGCGAAATCGGTGGGGCCGCCGTGGCGCCACCAGTGCACGTGGTGGGGCTTGGTGTGGTTGAACGACACGCTGCAGCCGGGAACGGCGCACGTTGCATAGGCCGCATGAAGCGCTCGACGTTGCGCGCGGTTGGCGAGTCTGGAGGTGCGGCCAAGGTTCAGCTCGCCGTCGGCGTCGATCACGTTGCCGTCGTGGATCACGACCGGACGGATTCTTGCGGCGTGGCAGAGACGTTTGATACGTTCCCACGGAATGGTGACGGGTATGCCCCAGTCGACCGTTGGCTTTCCGTCCGATCCAAGATTCGCGGTATCGAGGACCAGAGTTATTTCTGGCTTGCCGAACCGCTTCCCTCCCGATCCAAGTATTGATCCAAGCACCGCCCCGAACGAACTCCATTCGTCGGATTGATCACCATCAGCGGCGAACGGTGGGGATGGCGAAGAAACCGGTTCGCCATTGGTGAGTGCGAGAAGTGCAAGCGCTCGGAGATGATCCTGCTTGTCTCCCGGATGGGTCGGGGCGGTGGAGGGAGTCTTCGTTGCGAACATGGCGGACATCGCCGCCTCGAGTCGACCGTGCAGGGTGACGCCCGACTCCGGGTCGAACGCGCCCGACAGGTGCCACATGCCCGTTGCTCGGTCGGTCCACGTGCGGAGCCGGGTGTTGCGGCGCTGGCGCTCCAGTCGGCTCATCCCTCCATCGGACGCGAATGCTTCGGCCGCAGTGTTGAGACTGGCGGCGAACTCCTCCGGTGTGGACCCCGAGTTCGCCGCCGCTTCGATCAGCGCCGGCGCAGCTTCGGCGAAACCCTCTTTGACCGGGCCGTCGAGCGATCCGAGCACCTTGGCGAACACGTCGACGTGCTCGCCGCCGAGGTCACCGGCCTCCAGCGCACGATTCAGCGTCGGTTCGTTCTCGATCGCAGCAGCGCGCGCCATCACCTTGTGCCCGTGGCGATTCGAACGTTGCGCCGACTTCGCGACATCGCGTTCGGGCGTGCCGGATGCTTCCTTGAGTCGCTTGGCTACCTCGGCTTCGACGTGGTCGAAACGGGCACGAACACGGCGAATATCATCGAGCACTCCGCGGAGCGAGATCGAATCAGCGGTGCAAAGCTCGACGCGCCGAAATCCTTTCATCAGCTCTCTTGGGTCGACCACATCCATGGGGTCAAGTGTACGAGAGGGGTATGACAAAATGACCATGCGCAAACAAAGAACTCCGAAACCTTCTTAGGAATTTCGAACTACCAAGTACGGTGTTCCGATGGCTGCTGACGACCTCGTCGATGTGGTGGACGACTTCGATCGCGTCGAGCGGGTTACTACCCGGGCGTGGATGCGCCGGGACAACCTTCGCCACCGCGGGGTCGGTATCGCGGTGCTCGACTCCGAGGATCGCCTGCTGATCCACCGCCGCGCCGACGACAAGGACGTCTGGCCTGGCTACTGGGACATGGCCGCCGGCGGGGTGCTCGCCTCGGGCGAGTCGTACCTCGACGGTGCTCGTCGCGAACTGGCCGAGGAGCTCGGAGTCATCGACACACCACTGCACTTCGTCTGCGAACAGCGCTTCGAGGACGAGTCGGTCCGGGTGATCACCCACTGCTTCATTGCCCGCCACGACGGCGACGTCGTGTTCAACGACGGCGAGGTTGCCGAGGCGAGGTGGGTGACCGCTGAGGAGTTCACCGACCTGATTGACGTTCTCACTTGGTGCCCTGATTCGCTCTCGATGGTTCCCGACGCGCTGATGGCCCACGTCCGGCGCTGGCGGTGTGTCCTCGGAGCGGTAGGCCAACAGGCCACCGACGACGGGACCGGGCCAACCGCGAGCTGAGCGCATCGTCTCGTAGCCGATGTGGCCGGGCTCCTCCCGGGCGACCAACAGGCACAACCGAGCTGAGCACATCGTCTCGTGGCCGCTGTGCGCCGGGCGTCCAACAGGCACAACCGCGCTGAGCGCGTCTCGTGGCCTGTGACGCTGTGCGCTGGGCGTCCAACGGGCACAACTCCGAGAATCGGTGTTGACTCGTCGTGGTGAACAGCATGCAGCCATGGCAGGGTGACCAGTGTTCGCTGGTCGACGCATATCGAGCGGGTGAGCGTTCACCGGT
>JANOHI010000185.1:0-23686 GCA_031406385.1 Acidimicrobiia bacterium | reverse complement strand
CCCGTCGCGCTGAGGATCGTGACGCGCCCCTGCAGTAGACTTTCTTTCTGCCAACTCGGGGGTCGGATTGGCATTGCTTGACGAGGAGAGACACAACGCATGTCGATGATCGCGGAAACCAAAGACTGCACGGCCCTCTCCGACGCCGAGCTGAGTGAACTGGCCGACCTGTGCGTGGGTGGAACCGCCGGCTTCGACATCGGTCTGCTGTCGAAACAGCGTGAGCTGTGGGTGCTCGTCAGCCAGGTTCGGGAGAACGACAAGCTCCAAGCGTTCGGCTTCTGCACCCTCGAGCGCATCGGCGGCACGCCGAGCATGCTGATGGGCCTGGTGCACGTCCGCCGCACGGCCAAGCGTGATGCGGCCCTGAAGGCACTGATGAACGATCAGCTCCGTCGTTCGCTGTTGGCCTTCCCGGATGAAGACGTCCTCGTCGGGACCAGGATGATCGACCCTGGCGCCTTCGCCGCCTTCAAGGGGCTCGAGGAGATCGTTCCCCGCCCCGACCACAAGGCCTCGGGCGAGGAGCGTGCATGGAGCCGCCGGCTCGCCAAGCGCTTCGGCGCCGAGCACCGTGTCGACGACCGAGCATTCGTCATTCGCGGCGAAGGGGAAGCGGCGCCGTGCCTTGATTTTGAGTCTGCCAAACCCGAATCGATCAGCGTCGAAGTCGCCCAGTTCTTCGCCTCGCTTGACCGAACCAACGGCGACGTTGTCGTCACGTTCGGCTGGGCCATGGCGGAAGATCTTGCCGCCCGCATCGCCGCCCTCGGTGCCTGAGACCGTCGGCTGAACCAGCTTCTCCCGCAACCCTCGCCTGTAGCGACGTTCGCGACGGACCCTATGCGGCAGCGTCGAACGCCGCAAGGATGCGCTCGGCGTGCTCGGCGACGCGGATTCTCTCCTCGATCAGTGCTCGCTGCGCTTGGGATAGCTGTCGGGGTTGCTCGGTTGTTGCCCACGTCACCAGCGCGCCCCAGAACCGGTTGACGAGCTCCGAGCCGGCGATCTCTCCGCCCGCTTCGCGACGGAACCGGACCGTGCACAGCTCGCCGAGGTAGAGCTGGAGCGACGACACGTGGATCTCCTCATCGGTGCGGATGCGTCCGACGATCTCGGCGGCGAGCTCGGCCTCGGCCCGACGATCAGCGAACAGATCGGGCGTCCGCAGGATCGCCTGGGTTGCCGCAAACCCGATCTCGGCACGGAATTCGATGATCAGCAGATTCATGATCAGCGAGAGCAGACCCTCCACGGCGGGGGAGATCTCGGGCATGAAGCGCTGCCCGGACTCCGGCCGCGAGATGTTGTCGGGCGGCTCGACATCGGCGAATGCGTCAGGTCCGAACGCGAGATCGCGAGCGGCGAACCACATCTCGTCGTGCCCGCCGATGCCGAGGTCGGGCTGGCCACCTTCGTCGATGCCGTGAGCGTAGAGCAGTCCCCGGTTCAGGTGTCCGATGGCCATCTCGGAGATGTCGTCGACGATGTAGGGCTGCAGGTCGGGGAAGGAGGTCTCGGCGAGAAGGCGTCCCCTTGCTTCGATCTTTCCGGTGATCGTAAGGCTGTTCCAGAACGTTTCGCCCAGACCGTGGCGGAGGAGCACCTGGGACTGTGGAACCGTCGGTGTGCGCTCGCCGTCAAGGAGGGAGGAATGGGCGTCGAAGACGTGGCCGCCGCGGGCGCGCAGCGCATCGGTCCACGCATCGAGCGCCACGACGCGACCCAACGACCGAGGAGGTTGGTACCTGCCGTCGGCTGACATGCCGCCGTGCATTCTCCGACCGCCCACGGCGTGCGGCTCGGCATAGCTATGTTCGCTGAGCAGTTCCGCTTGGGAGAACGCGAGCTTCGTCATGTTTCGAGCCTACCGGCGAAGATCTGGCGAGCGCCGATTCGGTCGGTCACGACGGGCTACCGAGTCGGACGACGAGGTCGGCGCGGGCGAGCGCGGCGGGTCGGGTCGATGCGGCGAGAACCGTCGCTCCGGCTGCGGCGAGACGGATCCACAGCTCCAGCTCGGTCTCGACGTCGAGCGCCGAGGTGAGATCGTCGAGGATCAGCAGTTCTGGGCGATGGGCGAGCGCGCGGGCTGCCGCGGCACGCTGCGCCTGGCCACCGGAGAGCCGCACGCCGCGTGCGCCGACCAAGGTGTTGAGCCCGTCGGGGAGGTCGGCGACATCGCGGTCGAACGCCGCGGTGGCGATGGCGTCGGCGATGGCGTCGTCGTCGAGTGAGTGGCCGAGACGGAGGTTGTCGAGCAGGGACTCTGCGAACAGCCGCGGTACCTGTGGCACGAACGCTGCTTGTGGGGGCACAAAGAAGGCCGCCCGGTCATCAATCCGCTGCCCATTCCACCGCACTACTCCGGCATCGATATCGAGAAGTCCGAGTACGGCCCGAAGAACCGACGTCTTCCCAGCACCGACCGGACCGGTGAGAACGGTGAGCGACCCCCGGGGCAGGGAGAACGAGATGGAGTCGAGTCCGCGGTTGACGATGGTGAGGCCGTCCACATCGAGGCGCTGAAGTGGGATCACGGCGGGTCGCGTCGGTGCGAGCGCGACCGGTCCGCCGAGTACTGGCAGCGACCGGTGTTCCACCAAGCGATCCACACCTCGATCCGATGGTGCCACGAGCTCGTCAAGTCGGGCGGCCGACACCTGGTAGCGGCGGCGTCCGACGACGATGCCGCCGAGGCGCATCGGGAGCCAGACCATCCCGAGGAGATAGCTGGCGAACAGCGTGATCTCGCCGGCGTCGAGGTTGCGTCGCGCCGCCACGACCAGCGCGATCCCGACGAAGACATCGGCGGCCGCAGTGTTCACCGTCCAGACGAGCTCGTTCCACGTGTTGTCGCGCACGGCCGCATGCGCCCGAGTGGCGTTGAGCGCGCCGAGCCGGCGAAGCACGTCGTGTCGGGCGCCGGCCAACTTCACCGTCAGCGAGGCTTCGAATGCGGAGTTCAGAAAGTCGCCGACGGCGCTCGTCGCCTCGCGTGAGCGTTGCCGGTAGCGGCGGGCGAGGTTGCCGATGAGGCGGTTGCCGAAGCCGACGGCGAGCATCGGGACGATCCCGGCGGCAGCGGCGAGCGGATCGATGCGGGCCAGCAGAATCACCGCTCCAAGGGCGAAAAGCGTGGCCCCGAGGAGATCGACCCAGTTGTCGATCAGAAAGAGGACGTCGAAAGGGTCGTCGCGCAGCCGGGCCACGATGTCGCCGACCGGAACGGAGCGGCTGGCCGACTCCGCCCCTCCGCTCGCCAGCTGCGCGTTGATGACGTTCACCCGAGCGAGGGCCTTGGCCGACTCAATTCCCTGTACGTAGATCCTGTGGGCGGCGAAGATCAACAGTGCCGAGCCGACGTTCGCGGCGAGCAGGGCCCCGAGAAGGACCCAGAAGTGCCGGGTGGTTCCGGTGGTCTGAAGCTCGTGAAACAGCCGGCCGATCAGCCAGCCAGGGCCGAGGGGCGTCACGAACCAGAGGACCCAGCCGACGGTGCCGACCCAATACCAGCGGCCCCGGAACGAGGCGAGGCGGGCGACGCGTAGTTCGGGTGGCGTCATGAGAGCTCCGCCGCATCACGCCCGGCAGCTAGTAAGCGCGCGTAGTTACTGTTCGAATCGGCGGCAAGGTCTATGCGCCGTCCATGTTCCACGAGGCGTCCGTCGGCCAGCACGGCGATGTCGTCGCACACCTCGAGCGTTTCGAGGCGATGGGCGATCACCAGTGCGGTCCGCCCTCTGACCAACTCCCGCATTGCCGCTGCGATGGCCTCCTGCGTCCCCGGGTCGATACGCGACGTCGCTTCGTCGAGGACGACAACAGAAGGGTCGCGCAGCAAGGCCCTTGACAGCGCGAGCAGTTGCGCTTCGCCGGACGACAGGCCGGTTCTCGTGCCCCGGTCGTCGCGGTTGTCCGATGACAGACGCGTGGCCAAACCGTCTGGCAGCGACGCCAACCAGTCGCCAAGGCCGACAGCGGTGAGCGCCGTTACGACGCTTTCGGCATGGCGTTCGGAAAAAAGCGTGACGTTCTCCTGTACCGATCCGGG
The DNA here is from genome assembly GCA_031406385.1 of Acidimicrobiia bacterium. Taxonomy (GTDB): domain Bacteria; phylum Actinomycetota; class Acidimicrobiia; order Acidimicrobiales; family JANYDT01; genus JANLQX01. Next base: position 19,632 of record JANOHI010000185.1, on the reverse strand, counting down.
GAACAGCTGGACGTCCTGGGGGACGGCGGTGAGCCGGACACGCAGGCTGTCGTCGTCGATGGTGGCCATGTCGACCCCATTCATGGTGATGGTGCCTCCGGAGGGCTCGACGAGCCGCAGTAGGAGCCGGGCGAGCGAGGTCTTTCCAGATCCGGTCCGCCCGACCACCCCAAGCATGCGTCCAGCCGGGAGCACGAGGTTGATCGATTCGACCGCTGCGTTCGTTCCGGCGTCGTCGTCGTAGACGAGCGAAACGTTCTCGAACCGAACTTCCACCGGACCGGTCGGTATCGATGCGCCGCCCGCTGGAACGACCCGTTGCTCATTGAGTAATTCGGCGACTCGGCTCGCCGCTCCCGATGCGCCCTGCGCTTCTTGGAGGCGCCAGGTGAGATGGTCGACCTTTCCGGACATGATCGAAACAAGGCGGTAGCCGAGGACCACGCCGGCGACATCGAGCGAGCCGCGTGTGAGCGCGAGCGCTCCGTAGCCGATCATTGCGACTTCCGCGAATGCGACGCTTACCCGGATGACGCCCTGCATGGTCATCTGCTCCCTGACGCGCACACGTGCCGTCTCGACCATGTGGGCGGAGCGTTCCCCGAGGCGGGCCACGCCGTGGCGACCTGCGCCGAGCGCAGCGATGTCGTCGGCGCCGGCCAGGTATTGCTCGGCGACACTCATCACATCGGCTTCGGCGGCGCGCTCGGCGATCGTCTGTGCGACCGACCGGTTGCGCATCGCGAACGCCACGACGCCGATGAAGATCAGGGCGACGAGAAGCGCAGGGGCAAGGACCGGCTCCACGAACGCGGCCACGATCACGGCCCCGACCGCGAGTGCCCCGATCGCAAGGATTTGGGCGACAACGGAGGAGAGGAACTGGGCCACGGCAGTGAGGTCGGCGTCGACCCGCGTGACGAGTTCACCGGGCGTGCGATCGCGATGGAACGAGAGGTCGGCCCGCAGGACGTAGTCGGCGAGATCGTGGCGCAGTCCGTTGGTGATGGCCCAGGCCGCGATCGTGGCCCGCCACGTCACGGTCATCGAGACGACAGAGGACAGGAGCCCGATGCATGCGTAGCCGAGTGCGATGGGCACCAGCCGACTCGTCGGGGCATCGTTGACAGCCAGGCGGACAAATCGGGTGAGGAGCAGCGACGCGCCGAGGGGCATGGTCGTAGCCACGGCAAGAGCGGCGGCGAATGCCGCCAGCGGCTTCCAGTGCGGTCGCGTGAGCGTGGCCAGAAGCATCCACGCACCAGGACCATCCGCGCCCTTCAGGCCTGACGCGACGGGCTCAGACATGCCCACGACGGTAGCCGCCGGTCGAGCCGGCCCTCCGGGGATTCGCCACCCATGGGAGTCCTCAGCAGAAGACGCGCGGTCGCACCTTCGCTAAAAGCCCTGGCGGCAGGGGAACGTGCTCTGATTCGTTGTCCTTCGTACATCGATCCTTCAGACAACGCAGGACCTACAACGAATCAGAACGATTCGATGTCACAGGAACTCTTACGATTCGGGACACTAGTCAAGAAGGTACCGTTCGACCTCGGCGCGCTCACGGCCGTCGGCGGCTAGACCGGAGAGGATCCGGGCGTCGATGAGCCGATGGATGTGGCGCATACGGCCCTCCTGGTACCGAGCGAACGTGACCGTCGATTTCGCCCGGGACTTCAGTCCGGCCTGCACCTTCGGCAAATTCTCCATGTCCTGCTCGAACACATCCGCCAAACCGCCCATACCCGGAGCTTCCTTCCACGACTGCTGCTTGTCGAGCACCGTCATCGGCGATCTCGCGGGACGTGGTTGGCCCGTCGGCACGGGCTGCATTCGGATCACGTCCATGAAGCAGGAGTCCGGCGTCGGTCCGGGCCGCCAGCGGTAGACGAGGGGTTGGCCCAGCCCGGCCCACGGGGCGAATGCCGGGAACAGGTGGTAGAGCACCGCGTCGAGAAGTTCGGAGTCGCTGACATCGGAAAGATCGACGCCGTAGATCGGCGCCATGCGCTCCCGCAGGAACTCGGCCATGACCGGTCGAGCGGCGACGCCATCATCGATGTTCGCGGCAGAGTCTGCAGTGACTCCCTTGCGGCCGCTGTAGAACTTCAGATATGCGTCGGCGACGGCCTGTTCGCTCGTCGCTCCCATATGAGGGCTTCCGACTGCGAACGCGTTCGTGAAGCGGGTGACGTAGGGATCGTCGGGCCACACCGAATACTCGGAGTTCTCGTCGGCGCAGAACCCGAGGATCTGGGGATGGGTAGCGATCACGTGGTATGCCTCCGCAAAGGCCTCCATCACGACTTTCCAGTTCGCCGGAACCTCCTTCACGGCGTGAAATGCGATGTAGCGGTTCTCCATGTCGAAGTCGGCGAAGTGGCTGAGCAATTTCTGTGCGTAGATCTCGAACGGCTCGGCGTCGCCGGCGAAGTTCACGAACACGAAGCCGCCCCACTGCGCCACGTTCGCTTCCGGCAGACACGTTGATCCGGCACCTTCGGTGAAGTGGAGGAAGTCCCACTGCGCCGGGAGATCGGTGAGCTTGCCGTCGAGATCCCATGTCCACCCGTGGAACGGGCACCGGAACGATGCGACTCGACCATCATCGGTGCGCAGCTTGGTGCCGCGGTGGAGACACGAGTTGAAGAAGGCCTTGATCGCACCATCTCGGGTTCGCGTCACGATCACCGATTCGTCGGCGACGTCGTAGACAACGTGGCTTCCCGGGCTCGGGAGGTCGTCGACATGGCACGCCATCTGCCAGGTGGTGCGCCACAGATACTCGTTCTCGAGAGCGGCGAACTCCGAGGACACGTATCGGCTCTTCGGCACCTCCGCGGTGCCGCAGTCCACGGTTGAATGGTCGTGCAACGCGGCCGGCACCGGGCGGGAATCGGTGGCGAGGAGGTCCTGGACCGACGGACCGGACGAGTGGGCGAGCGTGTCGGGCATGCTCCACTTTCCCCCAGCGATCCGACTTGGGCCAAGTGCGTGCGCCATGCAAGCCTCCGAAGCATGAACGTGACCGACGCCGTGACCTCCCGCATCTCCGTGCGCGCCTTCCTCGACACTCCGGTGAGCGCCGACGAGCTCCGCTCTGTGCTCGGCACCGCACGCTGGTCGCCGTCCGGCGGGAACACCCAGCCCTGGCACGTCTACGTGTTGCAGGGTCCGGCGATGACGGCGTTTCGCTCCGCCCTCGCCGATGACGTCGCCGCCAATCCCGTCGGCGACCCCACGGAGTTCCCCATGTATCCGCCCGAGATCAAAGAGCCGTACCGTAGCCGCCGCTTCAAGTGCGGGGAGGACCTCTACGCGACCATCGGCGTCCCTCGGGAGGACAAGGGTGCCCGGTTGGCCCAGCTCGCCAAGAACTACGACTTCTTCGGGGCGCCGGCGGCGTTCTTCTTCGCCATCGACCGCCAGATGGGCCCGGGTCAGTGGGCCCATCTCGGGATGTTCATGCAGACCATCGCCCTCGTCGCCCAGGAACACGGGTTGGCCACGTGCATGCAGGAGTTCTGGATGCTGCGACACAAGCTCGTGCGCTCGTTCTTCGCCGTTCCCGACGAGCTCCAGCTCTACTGCGGGATGGCCATCGGCCAGGCGGACCGTTCGCACCCGATCAACTCGCTCCGCACGGAGCGGGCGTCGGTGGAGGAGTTCGCGACGTTCGCCTAACGGTCGGCCGTCAGGGCAGGAATGCCGCGACGACCTTGTAGCAATAGCCCTGGTGCGGCCGCCCCAACGCCACCGTCATCCGAGAGGGCCGAAAGCCGAGCGCCGGAGCGCAATCCCGCAGGGTCATCCGTCCCGACGGAAGCCAGTCGAGCTGGCGGAGGAGACGACTGTCTTCGACGGGAAGGTCTTCGGCGCCGCGCGCCCAACGGACCCGGCATCGGAGGCCTCGTTCGTCGAGTGAGATCGTGGCGGACGGGGGAACTCGCAACACATCGACCGACGGTCGTGATCCGTCGAGCTGCCACAGCGAGATTCCGGGGCCGGGAATGCCGAGTGCGGGGTGGTCGAGGTCGGACCCGACCGATCGCAGCAGCCGTTCGCATCGCATCCCGAGAATGCGCCCGATCGAACGCAGCGGTGCATTCACCTCGATCGCCTCGGGCTGCTCGAGTCGTTCGACAGTCGGTTCCCCGACTTCGACCCGGACGACCGAAAACGGTTCAACCGCTGTCTGGCGTGGGTGATGCACCCGCAGGATGGTGTTGGTAGCCAGGTCCACGGCGACACAGCTCCGTCGGGCCGGAGCCAGGACGGCGAGCTCCAGCATGCTTCCCGGTGCCGTGTTGACCGTTCGAACGATCGCTCTCCCCATGGGAGTTACATGATTGCAATTCGCGGTGCCCAGCGCGCGGATGCTCAGCGCGCAGAAGATGACGGATGTTCGGAGGCGATCGGGTGCCGCCGAAGCCGGCGGGTGGTGGGGGTGCAGCCGGCGGGCGCGGACCGTCAGGTGGAGCGATCGTCGGAAACGACACTCGCAAGACTCGGCCGCGGGAGCAGCTCGCTCTTCTCGGGGTCATTCGACGCTGACCTGCCGATTGCCCGCCGGGCGACTTCGACGACGGTCTGGGCCAAGATCATCAGGTCGAGCCGCACCGACCAGTTCTCCACGTAGAACACGTCGCAGCGCTCATAGTCGGCAAATGAGGGGTTGTCGCGCGACTCGACCTGCCACAGTCCCGTCATGCCCGGTCGGACACGGTGGCGTAAGAGCAGACGGTCGTTGAACTGCTCGACTTCTCGCTGCAGGGCGGGCCGGGGGCCGACAAGGCTCATCTCGCCGCGCAGCACGTTGATCAACTGCGGAAGCTCATTGAGCGATGTCGCGTCGAGAAATCGACCGATCCGGGTGAAACGAGGGTCGTTCTTCATTTTGAAGAGCGGCCCGGTCCGCTCGTTCCTGGCCTTGAGATCGCCAAGAAGCGACTCGGCATTCATGACCATTGTCCGCAGCTTGTACACCTGGAATGGCTTGCCGTTGTGGCCGATCCGCTGTTGGCGGAAAATGGCCTTCCCGCCGTCGCGTCGAATCATCAACGCGAACAATGCCATGAGCGGAGCGGAGAGGACCAGAGCGAGGCTGCCGAGGACGAGGTCAAGGACCCGTTTGACCTTGGATTGCCAGCCCGTGAGCTGGACCTGCTCGAGGTAGAACGCTGCTTCGCGGCCGATCGGATTCGACCGAAGTCGACTGGCGTTGAACCCGAGGAGGCCGCCCGAGACCTGGACGTGAACCCCAGCGTCGAGGAGTTCACGAACGGTGTGGTTGAGTTCTCGAAATCCGAGCGACGACGAACCGATGATGACGCCGGTGACGCCATGGGCGCGGGCGAGGTCCACGACATCAGCGACCGGACCGATGAAGGGAGCCACGAACTTTCGTTCTGCCGCTTCCTGGGCCCGGCCGACGACCCCGATGACCCGGTAGCCGAGCTCCGGTTCGTCGGCAATCATCTGTTCGAGTTCGTACGCCTCGTCGCCGGTGCCGACGAGAAGTACGGGACGGGTGAAACGTCCTTCGCTTCGTGCGGTCTCGAGAGCCGAGCGGTAGAGCGTCCGGAAGGCCATCACGAAAGCGAACGTGAGCCCACCCGACACCAGGGTTGTCGGGACACGGACGGCGTCGGCGCCGATACGACCGGCAATGAGCCAACAGGCGGAGCCGGCAACTGCACCGGCCCGTATGAGGGTGGCGGTTTCGACGGCGCGGACGCTGCAGACCCGGGCCTTGTAGAGCTTGGCGCCAGCAATCGTCGCCAAGGTGACCGCAAGGACGACGGGCAGGAACCCGAGTTTGGACTGGGACAACCAGGGCTCGCGCGAAACCATGGTGAGAGACGTCAGCAGCCATGCGAACGTAATCCCGAGCGAGTCGCTCAACACAAGGAGACGACGGAGCCAGCGGTTGCCGCGGGGCGCGTCGCTGCTCACCGACGTGAAGCCGTCGGTTTCTGATTCGTTACCCGAAATCGAGGTACTCAGAAGTGGGGCAGACACGTTGGCCTCTCCAGCGCCAGTTGCACGGCGTCATTGTATGTCTCTCGCACAGTGCTCACTTTCGTCAACGGCACGCACAGAGTGAAGTCGCGCGAAACGGGCGCGAACTTGCTGACGATGATCGATCAGAGCGATGGATCAAGCCTGCTGGAACGATAGGGATCCGGTACAACACGCTGTGCGTATCGACTCGTCGCGCCCGTTCCTTGACGCCGAACCTGGGCTTTGCGTAGCGGCGCGGTGGGTCAAGAACGATGTCTGCAGAGCCGATGGACAGGTAACATGGACTCCATCGTTCCGTTCGTCTCGGTGGTCGTCGCCACGTATAACCGCCTCGATTCGCTGCTCTGGCTCCTGCATGATCTGGGATCCCAGAAGCCGTTCGAAGGCGACTTTGAAGTCGTCGTTGTCGATGACGGCAGCGCGCGCGCTGCCGCGCCGGAGCTGGCCGCTCGAACGTATGGGTTTGCGGTGCACGTGATCACCCAGCCCAATGGTGGCCCGGCCGTGGCTCGGCACCGCGGGATCGACGCTGCGTCGGGCGAGCTGGTCGTGATCGTCGACGATGACATGGTGCTGCCCGAGACCTTCCTGGCCGCTCATGTCGGCGCCCACGATGGCGGAGCCGACGTCGTGATGGGCCATATCCGGGGTCCCGAAGACCGGCGCTCCCTCTCACTGTTCGAGCGGTTTCATCAGCAGTCCCTCGATCGCTTCGTAGCCGCTCATCGTCGCGGCGACCTCCGGCTCGATGGCGGGCGTCTCTGCACTGGCAATGTCTCGTTCCGACGTGAGCTCTACGAACGTGTCGGGGGATTCGACCTGTCTCTCGGGCGGCTTGAAGACCGGGAGCTGGGTATTCGGTTCGAGGAAGCGGGCGCTGCACTGGTCTTTTCCGAGGAGGCGTGGAACGAGCATCGAAGTGACCACCGCGACGTCTCCACGTGGCGTCGGCGGAGCCGGCTCTATGGCGAGCTCGACGTCGTCATCTCGCAACGCCACGCGACGAACATCAGCGTGAGCCCGTGGGCGTTCCTTCCGCAGCTTCCGATGGTGACGTGGCCGGCTGCGTTCTTGGCCGCATCCGTGCCACCGCTCGGGCGATTCAGCGCGGCCGTCGCCTACTGGCTCGGTGAACAGCTCGACCGGCGTGGTCGGAGCTCCCTCGCCCTCCAGGGTGCATCGGTCGCATACGCATTGGACTACTTCTGCGGAGCAGGGCACCAGCTCGGTTCTCCGGTCGCAGTCGTGCAGTCGATCTCGGCCTGGCGTCGACGTGTTCGGTCTCACGGGGTTTCGGTGCCACGGTGAGCGCTCTCTCGGACTTCCGAGACGCCGTCCGTGCCGACTACGCGACGACGCGACGACTTCGAGAGCGGTATCCAACCGATGGTCCCTCGATGCGCCAGCGCGGGCTCTTCGTCGCCGGTGTCACCCAGGTGGGCTTTCAAATGCTCATCGTGGTGCGGCTCATGCGCCTCCTCCGCGACCTGCGCGTCCCCGGTGCGGCGCAGGTCGTCAGCCGATTGATCCGCCACAACTACGGCGCCGAGATCCACTGGAATTCCGATATCGCACCGGGCGTCTGCGTGGTGCACGGCAACGGCCTCGTGATCAGTCACAGCTCTCGGGTCGGACCGAACTGCCTGCTGTTCCAGAACGTGACGCTAGGGGAGTCGGTGCACCCGTCGAATCGCACCGTTGGGTCGCCGACGCTCACATCCGATGTGCATGTGATGCCCGGCGCCGTGCTGCTGGGCCCGATCGTGATCGGTTCCGGAACCAAGATCGGGGCCAACGCCGTGGTCGATTCCGATGTTGCGCCCGGTTCTGTGGTCCGGTCGCCGATGTCGGAGATTGCTGTTCGTCGAGTGTCGGAGTCGCGATGACCATTGAGGACGTCTACCTGGCTCCGGCGCTCCCGGCGCCGATCGAGCTCGGTCGCCTTCGCGTTCATCCCGTGACGATGGAGGGCGCGATTGACCACATCATCTCGATGATCGACGCCCGACGTGGTGGTTTCGTTGTCACCCCCAACGTTGACCACGTCTGTCTGGTCGAGCGCGATGGCGAGCTTCGTTCGATCTACGCCCGAGCCGACCTCGTGCTGACCGATGGCCAGCCGTTGGTGTGGCTCGCTCGAGCCTTGAAGACACCGGTGCCGGAAAAGGTGAGCGGATCTGACCTGACGCTCCCATTGCTGCGAGCCCTCCGCAACGCTGATCGATCGGTTTTCTTGATGGGCGCGACCGACGACGTTTGTCGAATGCTCGCAATCGATCTCGAGGTCCTCGTTCCGGGGCTCCGGATCGTCGGCACATCGAGTCCGATGTTCGACCCGAACGGTGACGATTCCGGCTTCGTCGCAGCGCTCGATGACGCCTGCGCCATGAATCCGGATCTCCTCCTGCTTGCGCTGGGGAGCCCGAAGCAGGAATACGCACTCGGGCGCTACGCCGATCGCTACCGCCCAGTTGTCGCCATGGGCGTTGGCGCCACCTTTGACTTTCTCGTCGGAAAGCAGCAACGCGCCCCGCAGTGGATGAGCCAAGCGGGCCTCGAATGGCTGTACCGCCTGACCCGCAATCCGCGGCGGTTGTGGCGGCGCTATCTCGTCGATGACCGATTGTTCGCCCTCATCGCGTGGCGCTCGTTGCGAGACCGATCCTCGCGGGACCGGTCATCGTTGACGGCGACTTCGACGAGTCGCTGAGTTCTGCCTCGATGGCGGGGACGCAACCAGGAAGCGGATGGCAGCCCTTTTCGGCATACCTGTCGTCGAATCCCTATGTCCCGTCGGAGACAATGGGCGCCCCGCTCCAACTCCAAGAGGAGCGCGGTGCGCCGACTCGGCGGGACGAGAACGCCGCGGATGCCGCCAACGCGCTCGGGAATGCGGTCACCCTCGGCTTTTCGCTGAGCGGCACACTTGCCATTGGCTTCGCGGTGCTGTTGATCGTGCCCCGCTGGCTCGGGCCCGAACGTTGGGGCGCGGTGCGCGGCGCAGAAGCGACGATGTCGCTTCTGCTGTCGTTCATCGCTTTCGGTTTTGATACCTACATCCGCAAGGAGGTCGCAGTCCGACCGGATCATGCGCGTGAGTTCCTACCGTCGGTCATTGCGTTCCGGTTGATCACGTCGGTTCTCGCCGTCCTCGCAGCGGTCGCCGTGCTGACCGGGCTGGGCAAGCCACGCCTTGAGCTTGCGCTGGCCGTGCTCTTCGGGATCAGCCGGTTCCTCATCCAAACCGGTGAACTGTTTGCCGCATGCCTGCATGCCGTAGGGGCAGTTTCCGGCATCCGCCGGGTCACCCTGCCGACAAAGGTGTTGTGGGCCATGCTCGTGCTCGGCGGGGTAGGTGCCGGTCTCGGGCCGATCGCGGTCCCGGCGGGTTGGGTCGTGGCTGAGGGGATCAAGACCGTCGCATTGGGTGTGCTTGCCCGGCACTCGCTGCGGCTGCGCGTGCGCCGTACTCCGGGGGCGTTCGCGCCGGTGCTGCGGGCCAGTGTTCCGTATTCGGCCGGACTCATCGTGGCTGGTGGCGCCATGTTCCTCGATGTCACCATCATGAGCTTTCTCGTCGGTAGGACGGAGGTCGGTTACTACGGCGCGTCGCAGAATCTTGCATCGCTTGCGTTCGCGGTGGGACCGCTCATCCCCTGGGTGCTCATGCCGCTGGCATCGCGTGCCGCGACCCGCTCGACCCGCGAGCTGTACGCACTGGCGCGAAGGGCCTTCGAGTTCGCCATCTTATTCGGCATCCCGTCCGCCGTCCTTCTGGCGCTCAATGCCGATGTCGTTGTGAGCCTGCAGGGAGATCAGTTCCAACCGTCGGTGGCCAGCCTTCGGCTGCTCGCACTCGTCCTTGCCCTCACGTACTTCATCACCATGGCCAGCGTGTTCTTGCAGTCGCTCGGCCGCGCGTGGGTCGGCGTGCGTGTTGCTCTGCTCGGCGTGGTCCTCAACGCTGTGCTCAATCTGGCCTTTCAGCGATCCGGCGTTGCATGGTTCGGCCGCGGCGGGGCCGGTGTCGTCGCCGGGTTCGCCGCCGCCGCCAACGAGGTGTTCGTCACCGCGGCGATGCTGGTTTTGCTCGGCCGGCGGGCATGGGACGATGGGACCTTCGCCACGCTCGTTCGGGTATTGGCTGCGTCGGTCCCGGTCGTGCTGGTCGACCGCATCCTCTCGAACTATGGCTTCAGTTGGCTGAGGTTGATTGCCGATGTCTGCGTCTACGCGGTGAATCTCGTGTTGCTCAAGGCTTTCGATGTGACGGCCGTACGTGCACTGATCACCTCGTTCCGTTCGAAGGGACTCTGAACATGACGAACAACCCCGCCGTGCCTTCTTCCTTGCCGGTCCCGAATGGACCGCGAGCATGACGAACGCGCCCGTCGCGCCAGCGATGGACGGCGGAGACCTCTTCGATCTCGGTCAGGGCAAGCTCTGGATCGGATTCGTCTTCCGCTCGATTCGTCGCCGCAAGAAAGCGTGGGCTGCAGTGTTCCTCGCAGCAAGCGCCCTCGGCACCTTGGCGGCTCTTGCTGTTCCGAAGGCCTACTACGCCGGCACGTCGCTGATTGCCCGAAACGACTCGGCGATTCGACAGATCACCCTGCCCGGCCAGGCCGCCGATCCTGCCGATCCGCCGGCCACCCTCGCCGAACCGACCATCAAGGCCGACAACAACATCTACCGGATCATCGACGAACTCGCCCTCGTGGCGAACTCGCGCAACAGCGAGGGAAGAATCCCATCGGCCCTGCGTGGGCTGACGGAGAAGCTGTTCGGGACCCCCGACGCAACGACCGAGCGTAAGACCGTCGCCGATCGGCTCCGGGCGAGCCTGTCGGTTTCGACGACGAGCTCGGCATCGCAGAAGCAGGTGCCCGACAGTCAGACGGTCGAAATCGGCGTGCTCTGGGGGGATCCGGTTGTTGCCACCAAGATCATCGAGTCGGCAACGAAGAACTACTTCGAAGATCGACGCACGGCCGAGGTGGGACCGGCAGAAGACGCGCTGCGGATCGTGGAGGAGACGAAGAACGAGGCCGACAAGAAAGTCGAGCAGCTTCGATTCGATCTGAACATTCCACCGGACGACGCCCGCAGTCTGCCCGACTCGTCGCCGCTGCGATCAGCGCTCGATATCCAAAAGGAATATGACCTTCGCTTTCAGGACGCCCGGGTGTCGTTGAAGAACGCCGAGTCCGCGTTCGCCTATCGGTACCGCGTCGTCACGGTTCCGGAGGTGCCGGTCGCTCCGGTGTCTGGCAGCCTCATCCCTATCGCCGCATCGCTCATCGCGGCGGCGATCCTGGCCACGTTCGTCACCACGGCGCTCGATGTGCTGCGTGGTCGCATCCTCGAGCCGTGGCAGGCGTCTCGTCGTCTGAATCTGCCGTTGCTCGTCGACATCCCATGATCGCGACCCGGCTCATACGATCGGCACCTCTCCTGGTTGCTGTTCCCGGTGCGTTCGTTGGTGGCTACCTCGGTGTTCTGAGCGCTGCATCCAAGCGGCATCGGCCCTCGACGGGCACCGATCGCTCAGTGCGCTTTGTGATCGTCGTTCCGGCGCACAACGAGGCGTTCGGCATCACCGAGACCATCACCAGCTTGCGGGCGGTCGACTATCCGAGGCAGTCGTTTCGCGTGGTGGTGATCGCCGACAACTGCACCGATGACACGGCTCCGGTTGCCCGTTCGGCCGGTGCGCAGGTGATCGAGCGCATCGACGACCTCCGTCGCTCGAAGGGCTTCGCCCTGAGTGACGTGCTTCCGCAGGTTCTCGCCGACCCGTGGGTGGACGCGATCGTTGTCGTCGATGCGGACTCGGTGGTCACCCCGAATCTGCTGGCGTTATGCGCTGGCCGGATCGCTGCCGGCGACGAAGCCCTCCAGGTCCGCTACGGCATCCGCAACCCTGACGATTCCTGGCGTACACAGCTCCTCGCGGTGGCATTCGCCTGCTTCCACGATGTTCGCTCCGCCGGACGAGAGACGCTCGGCCTGTCGTGTGGTTTTCGTGGGAATGGCATGGTGTTTACCCGTCGGGCCCTTGCAGCCGTGCCGCACCGTGCGTCATCGCTTGTCGAAGACCTCGAACACGGCATGGATCTCGCCGATGCCGGAATCCGCATCGCCTACGTCGACGGCGCGTCGGTTCTGGCCGAGATGCCCACCAACGATGCGGGGTCGCGTTCCCAACGCGATCGGTGGGAGCGGGGTCGGGCGGGGTTACGTCCGCGCGCGCTGACCATGCTCCAGGCCGGTTTGCGCGCTCGTGACCCGCTTCGTGTCGATCTTGCCGCCGATGTGCTCGTGCCTCCGTTGGGCACGGTCGCCGGCCTCACGGTCGGTTCCGGTCTGGTCGCTCTTTTCGCGAGCCTGCTTCGTCGCCGCGTTGATCTGTCGGTCGTTCCTGCGGCAATTGCCGCGGTCGGGCTCGGGTCGCACGTGGCTGCTGGTTGGCGGGCCTCGGGTACCGGCTGGCGGGGACTCTCGGCGCTCGCCCGCGTCCCGGGTTACCTCCTCTGGAAGGTCCAGACGCGAGCGTCGTCGACCGGCCCCGGCACCGGCGGAACCGGGTCGCCTGAGCAATGGATACGCACGGCTCGCAACGCTGAGGGGAGCGCGCTGAAGAATTGGGACTCATGTTCGTCAGGAGCGACCCCGATGAAACCCTCCAATGAGGAGTTTGCATCGTGAGTATCGCTGAACGCATCGAGACTGCGCGAGACGTCATGACCGGTCACGTGCCCGTCGCCCAGTCGTCGCGTGATCGCTTCCGTCGGCGACCGAGGAGCGCGCCTCCCGAAGAGGTTTCGCCCGCGCGCCACCCCCAGGAATGGGTGCTCGAACCAACCGAGTTCACGAAACTGCCGGAACGCCCCTACCAAGAGCTGTGGTTCGAACTCCGCTCGTGGTCGTGGAAGTCGCTTGCGCTGGTGCCGACGACGCCTGGCGCAACCGAACTCGACATCGCTGAGCGGCTCGTCGTCGTTGGTGTCTCAAACACCAACCGGCGCCTGGCCCTCATTTCTGCCGAAGGGGCTGAAGTTTCGGACACGGACCGGATCATCGCCATGATTCGTGCTGCCGAAGCGCGTGGTGACCGCGCCATCGTCGCCGTCGACGCCCTGATCGACAACCCCGCAGCCGCGCCGATCGTCCGTGCCGTGAACGGCGCAGTCCTTGTCGCGCGCCTCGGCAAGACGATGCGAACGGACCTGGAGCGTACCGTCACCATGACTGGCCGGAACCGCATCGTCGGGGTCGTCACCCGACGCGGCTGAGTTCCTGAACGCGGTTCGGCCACGTCATGGCGGGCAGTGCGGGAAACTCGGCATCGTCGTTCGAGCCGTGACGAGCGCGGCGGAGGGTAGGTGGTTTTGAAACAGCGTCGTCTTCAGATCGGTATCGGCCGCGCCGCCGTGTTTGTCGCGCAGGTGATCACGCTCGCCGGTTTGCTGGTGATCACCGGCGGCGCGACGAAACGAGCGCCGACGCCTTCGTCGCCTGGTGCGTCATCGGCGGCACCTATTCTCGCCAAGACCGTGACGTCGACACCGCCGGTGCCGTCCGCGGCCAGCAAAGCAGCACTCGTGGTCTACAGCGGCGGCTTGCGCAACGGCTGGACCGATTATGGATGGTCGACCAACCGCGTGCTCGGTGCGACGGCGCGCATCGACATGGGGAACTGGCAGGGCTGGCTGCTCGATCGCAATACCCAACCACTCGAGGCGGCCGAAGTGACCCTCCGCTATCGAACCTCGACCGACCTTGGTCAGTTCCTGCAGATCGGTCTGACAGCGACGGGGCAGAGTGACGTTGTCACCGAACTCCTCCTGCCGAGCGCCGCCGCCGGACCGGACGGATTTCGCACGGTCTCGATTCCCGTGGCCGAGTTCTCGCCGAGCTTGGGCTTCTTTCAGATCCGGCTTCGGCCGAACCGACAGCTTCCCCTGGGGACCATCGTCGAGTTCGCATCGATCGAAGCGAAACCTGGAGGCGGAGCATCGGTTGCGCGGCGCGGTGCAGCGAGCGCAGCGAAAGCGATCGTCACGATCGATTGCCAGTCGCCGAAGCGAAAGGCGATCGATTCCCGCATCTATGGCATCGGCTTCTCCGGCGCAAGCTATCTCCGCGCCGATCCTGCGAAGCTCGGCGCGACGATCAATCGTTGGGGTGGCAATCCGACATCGCGGTACAACTGGAAGCTCGGCAACGTCTGGAACGTCGCGCTCGACTACTTCTGGCGCAACGTGACGATTACCGATAGCACCACCAACGCATTGGAGACCTTCTTCGCGAAGAACAAGGCGTCCGGCCGACTCAGCGCGGTGACTGTCCCGATGATCGGCTGGGTCGCGAAGGACGCCTCGTCCTACTCGTTCTCCACGTCGGCGTTCGGGCGTCAACAGGCCACCGATCCGGGCAATACCGACATCGGCAACGGGCGCTCCCCTGATGGACGAAAACTCAGCCCGCCCGATCCGAACACCACCAGCGTTGCCATCGGCCCCGACGACGTGCGCCAGTGGGTGGCGTCGTCACTGAAGGGCCGCACCAACATGTACTTTCTCGACAACGAGCTTGAGCTGTGGAACGACACGCATCGTGACGTGCATCCCGAGGCGACCACGTACGACGAAGTGCTCGACACCGGCATTCGGTATGCCACCGCGATCAAGGCGGCTGATCCGTCAGCGGTCGTGGCCGGTCCGGCCTCATGGGGCTGGCCGGCCTACTTCTACTCCGCCGCCGATGCTGAAGCCGGGTTCGACAAGGCTCCGGATCGGAAGTCGAAAGGTGACGTTCCGCTCCTTGCGTGGTACCTCCGCAAGATGAAGGAGCAGGAGGACCGGACCGGGCAGCGCCTGCTCGACGTGCTCGATATTCACTTCTACCCGCAACAGGCCAACGTCTACGGCGGCGGTGTTGGAGGACTCGACTCGGCGACAGCCAAGATGCGCGTTCGCAGCACACGAGCGCTGTGGGATCCGACCTATGTCGATGAGTCGTGGATCGGTGAGTCGGTGAAGTTGCTGCCACGGATGCGACAGCTGATCAACGACAACTATCCGGGCACCGGTCTCTCCATCGGGGAGTGGAGCTTTGGTGGTGAGGGACACATAAGTGGCGGGCTCGCCACGGCGATCGCGCTCGGTACGTTCGGCACCGAGGGCCTAACCGCGGCGTTCTACTGGACTGCGCCGCCCGCCAACAGCCCCACCTTTTGGGCCTTCCGGGCGTTCCGAAACTTCGACGGAATCGGCGGCAGGTTCCTCGACAACTCAGTGGAGACGAAAAGCGCCGCCGATGCCGTCTCAGCCTTCTCGTCGACCAACGCGAGCGATTCCGAGCTCGTCAGTGTGCTGGTGAATGCTGACCCGGCGAAGGCGTTCTCGGCGCCACTCGTGATGAAGAACTGCGGGCGTCTCTCGAAGGTGAAGACCTATACCTTTGATGGTTCGCCGCAAGGCTTCCGTAGCGGCCCGGCCGCCGGCCGCTCCGCCGGTACGGTTGTCGCTCTTCCCGCTTCATCCATCGTGGTCGTCAAGGCGTCGATGCGATGACGCCAATGCGCTGAGCCATCGTTCAAGTCCGCGGTGCGCGATGCCGAAGGAACCGACGTGTCCATGACTGAGCTAGCAGAGGGCGGTCCGCCGACCACCGACGGTCGTTTGAGCGGTGATGTTCCGCCCGACGAGTCGCATCCACCGGCGGGCGGACTCGCATTCGACCAGATGATGCTCGGCCTCACGCTCGATGAGGTGAGCGTCGTGCTGGTTGCCGATCGTCCGGTGTTGGTACCGCTGAGCGTTGCATTGGCGGAGCGTAACGGTTTCACGGTGCTTGACGTCAGTGACGAGTCGTTGCTCTCACTCGGTATCCTGCCTCGTCGCCCGGCGGTCGAGATCGTCGGCCTCGCGCAATCGGCACCTGCCGCACCGCCCGACGCTGCCGCTGAGGCCACCGACGCCGACGCCAGCGATGGTTCTGTCGAGACGCCGCCGTCTTCTGATCCCGCCGCCGATCTGGGCGCGGGCTCATGGGCGACGTGGCCAACATCGGCGCCGGAAGCAAAGGCCGCGACGGTCGCTCCCGGTTCGTCCCAGCCCCCGAGTTCGGATCTCGGTTCGGTGGTCACGCCGACGTCGCAACCGGTTCCGGGTCCTTCGTCGAGTTCCTCCGATCAGCCTTCCCAGGCACCGTCGCGCGGGCAATCGACACCATTCGCTCCGTCGTTGACCGAGGCCCCGGTCGAAACTGCTCGCCCGATAAATGCCATGGCGGCATCGCACCTCGACTGGGAGCCCGACGCACTCGGCTGGCCCTACGTCGATCGGCGACTCGAGATGCCGCCGACGGACGCCGCCAGCCCTTCTGAGTCGCCGGCGCCTCGCTCGCTCAACTCGGGCCGCCCGGTGAACCTGGCTGACGCCGCCGATCTTGTCGTGAGCGGCGAGGCCCTCGACGAAACGGACCTCATCATTGAGCTTCGCGATGCTGCGACGGTTTCGCTCGCGTCCATCACCATCGACGTTGCGGCAACGTCATTCACCGTCGTCAGCGGTCCGCGGGGGAGCGGCAAGACCTCGCTGTTGCGGCTGCTGGCCGGCTTCGACGCGCCGACCAATGGCACCGGGCTGGTCGGTGGCGAGCGAGTCGAGTCGATTCATCCCGATGACCGAGCGGCGCGCGAAGCGATCAGCGCCGGGTTTATCCCCCAGCTTCCGTTCCTGGTGCCCGATCTCACGGTCGCCGAAAACGTCGAACTTCCCCTCCTCGCCAGTGACGTCAGCCCGGTGATGGCCCGCGGCGCCGCCACCGAGACGCTTCGCATGGTCGGCCTCGGCTCGGTGATCGGTCTTCCGGCGGCAGTCCTGTCGGGTGGTGAGGTGCGCCTGGCCGCCGTGGCCCGCGCGCTCGTCTCGTCGCCGGAGATCGTGTTCGCCGACGAACCGTTCGCCGGATTGTCCGATGACGACGCGGCCCTGGTGTTGGCATGCCTCCACCACGTGGTCGCCGATGGCGGTACGGTGATTCTCGCCTGTACCGACCCCCGGGTTCGCCTCCACGGCGTGCGGCAACTGCTACTCGACCGTGGCACCGTCGTGCGCGACGACGTGGCTTCCAGCACCAACTGAACGTCGCCCAGCTCCCGGCCACAACGTCAATCCGGTCGACGACGGCTGAGCATCGCTCCGACACGGAGCGATCGAAGTGACAGAAGGTATCGCTGTGAGCGATCATGGGGCGGTCGTTGGGGATTCCGGACGACATGAGCGTGGATGGGAACCCGGGTTAGTCGATGGATCTTCGCCAACTTGCGGCTCTGACCGCCGTGGCCGACTGTGGAACGTTCTCGGCCGCAGCCGAGCGTCTCCACACCGTCCAATCGAATGTCTCCGCGCACATCGCTCGACTTGAACGCCAGCTCGGCGTGACCCTCATCGACCGCTCCGCCGGGCGTCTCACCGAGGAGGGTGAGGTGGTCGTCAGTCGAGCCCGCCGGATCAGCAGTGAGCTCGAAGCGCTGATCGCCGACGTCAACGCCCTACGCGCCGAAGTCGTCGGTGAAGTGCGTGTCGGGGTCATCGGCACGGTCGCACGCTGGGTCGTGCCGGCGCTTCACCAGCGCATGCGACTCCGTCACCCGGGGGTGCACATTGTGGTTGTCGACGCATCCACAACCTCGCTCGCCCCCCAGCTACTCGCCGGCTCGCTCTCGCTGGCCATCGTGAACCTGCCCCTCAACGATCCGGACATGTCGGTCACGCCGCTGTTCGACGAGGAGATCCTCGCCGTGATTCCGGAGGGAAATCCATGGTGGGACCGAACCGAGCTCGACGCAGCCGAACTCGACAAGGTCCCCGTCATCTTGGCCCCGCGCGGGACGGCGTACCGGACCGAACTGGACCGGGCGGCTGAAGCCATTGGCATCTCCCTCATGCCGCTGGCCGAAATCGACGGGGTTCGCCTGATCACATCGCTCGCGTTCGACGGTGTCGGCGTGGCCATCGTGCCGTCAACCGCGGTGCCGCCACACCTGACCGGTCCCTGGAAGGCCATTCCGGTTCGTCGGATGCCGCCGCGCCAGGTCGGCGTCGTGCAACGTCGGCGGGGCATGCTTCCCGCTCCGGCCCGCGCGCTCCTGTCGGTGCTCAACGAGATCCTCCCGGTCGAGGCATCACGCCAGCGCGGCGTCACATTGGCCGGCGAGGAACGCGCTGCGCCGTCGGTCTGAGGACATCGCGGTCGACCCGTGCGGCTGCCGTCGCAGGGTGTCACGCTGCGGGCGGCTCGACGGCCTGCGCGGATTTGGAGCACTACCGTGCTCGACGTGCATCCGTTCCGATTCGGCATCCAACTCCGCAACGCATCGTCGGGCGCGGCGTGGCGTGACATGGCCCGCAAGGCCGAGGGGCTCGGTTACTCCACGCTGTTCCTTCCCGATCACTTCGAGGAGTCGTGGAGCCCGACCGTTCCGCTCACCGTTGCGGCCGAAGCCACCACATCGCTGAAGGTCGGCGCATTGGTCTATGACAACGACTACCGCCACCCGGTAACGCTCGCCCGTGACATCGCAGCAATGGACCTGTTTTCCGAGGGTCGGATCGAGTTCGGCATCGGCGCCGGCTGGATGACGACCGACTACGAGCAGTCAGGCATCGTGCTCGATCGTCCCGGTCTCCGCATCGATCGCATGATCGAGGCCATCGAGTGCATGAAACGTCTGTGGACTGACGATCGGGCGTCGTTCTCCGGCACGCACTACACCCTCACGAATGCGTCGTGCCACCCTCGTCCGTTCACCCCGGGCGGACCGCCGATCTGCATCGGCGGTGGCGGCAAGAAGGTGCTCAGCGCGGCTGCGAAATATGCATCAATCATCGGTGTGAACCCCGAAATGACAAGCGGCGTCGCCGGAATCGAGGCGGCGAAGACCGCCGTCTCGCAGCGATACCTCGAACGCATCGGCTGGATCCGCGAGGCGGCCGGCGAACGCTTTGCGTCGATCGAACTCCAGGTGCTCGGCCAGATTGAACAGGTCGTCCCGAATCGTCAAGAGGTAGCGGCGAAGCTTGCGCCTGCGTTCGGGCTGGCGGCCGACGAGGCTCTGCAGATGCCGATCGTGCTGATCGGCACCGTCGACGAGATCTGCGCCGACCTCATTGCCCGCCGAGATGCATGAACTGCAGTCGGCTACCTCCCGGCTTGAATCGCTGACAGAGCATCAAAGGGCAGGAGTGGAAAAGCTAACTTCCCGGCTGATCGATAAGATTCTGCAATCTTCCTTTTGCGAACTGCGATTGCTTGCAGTTCAGGATAATAGCCTGGAGAAGATTCAGTTCATTCGGCGCTTATTTGCAGACAGCGGCCAGGTAGAGGCCTAGTATTTTCTCTGCGTCCTCTGCGCCTCCGCGGTGAAACTGCCTATGCGTCATCTTCGAATCCTCTTGCCGATCATGCTTTTGCATCTGGTAGTGATTCCGCTATCGGTCAATCGCTTTCTGGCGCATTTTGAGGAACCTGTTTGGCAGGCGGAGAAACGTCTGGCGATCGCGATTTTGCATGAAGTGCGGGACCGGTTTGCGGTTC
>JANOHI010000169.1:0-2046 GCA_031406385.1 Acidimicrobiia bacterium | reverse complement strand
GCCACGACGAACGCCGACATCGTGGGGCCTGCCGTGCAGGCCGAGGACGAGATGCCCGGGTCGCTGTCGCTGCATCCGTCGAGTGGTGCGACGTGCCGTCGCCTGGCCGAGCTTGGCGTCGAGACGCTCGCCCCGATGCACGCGCCGGCTTACACCGGCGACTGCCGCGCCGCGCTGATCGACCTTGCTGCCGACTTCGACCGCCGTATCGCAATGCTCTGACCGACGATGCTTTGAGGATGGCGGGTCGTTGGTTCAAATCCGGCCCGCGCCACCAAGTACGAAGGCCGACCTCGGGGTCGGCCTTCTGCGTTCCCGTCCTGTTCAGCGAAGGCGAGGAAACGGCCAAACCCAGTTCAGGGTTGCTGGGTAGCTGAGCGGAGGTGCGTGAGGACGGCGAGCACGCGACGGTGGGCGTCGCTGGAATCGGGGATGTCGAGCTTGGTGAGCACGTGTCGGATGTGGGCCTCGACGGTGCGATCGCTCACGAAGAGTCGTTGGGCGATGGCGTTGTTGGTGAGTCCTTCGGCCATGAGTGCGAGGACGTCGCGTTCGCGTTCGGACAGTCGGCCGACCGGGCCGTGCTGGTCGGGGGTGACGAGGCGGGCGATGACCTTCGGGTCGAGGGCGGAGCCGCCGTTGGCGACACGTTCGGCGGTACCGAGGAAGTCGGCGACGTCGAGAACGCGATCCTTGAGGAGGTAGCCGAAACCGCTCCGGGTGACGAGATCGGCGGTGTGTGCTGTTTCGATGTGCTGCGAGAGCACGAGCACGCCGATCTCGGGGTGTCGTTGCTTGATGGCCCGCGCGGCTTCGACACCTTCGGTCGTGAAGGTGGGCGGCATGCGGATGTCGACGACGACGAGGTCGGGCGTTTGCTCGGCGGCAATGAGGCGGTCGATCTGGTCCATCAACTGCTCCGCGTCGCCGACGGTCGCGACGACCTCGTGTCCGCCGTCATGGAACAGCCGGGCGAGCCCTTCTCGTAGCAAGGCCTGGTCTTCGGCGATCACGACGCGCATGGGATCCTCGCGGTGACGGTGGTGCCGGTTCGGCCCGAGTCGATCGTCAGCGTGCCGCCGAGAGCAGAGAGCCGGTCGGCCAGACCCCGGAGGCCCGACCCACCAGCCGGCGTGGCGCCACCGATGCCGTCGTCGGCCACGCGCACGACCAGGGCGCCGCTGCTCGCCGTCGCGTGGAGTGCGACATGGTTGGCGTGCGCGTGCTTGACGGCGTTCGTGAGTGCCTCGCAGGCGACGAAGTAGGCCGTGGTCTCGGCGTCCGCACCGTAGCGTGCGTCCGTCGTATTCACGCTGACCGGGACGGGCGCCCGTTGCGCGAGTTCGCGCAACGCCGGCCCGAGACCGGCGTCGAGGGTGGAGGGACGCAGCCCGTGGGCGAGCTCACGGAGTTCGGCGATGGCGACGGCGATCTCACCGACTGCTGCGTCCAGCGTGTCGTCGGCACCGGACACGTCGTCTCGGAGTTGGTGCTGGGCGTGGCGAAGCGCCAGTCCGATGGAAACCAGGCGCTGTTGGGCGCCGTCGTGCAGATCACGTTCGAGTCGTCGTCGCTCCTCGTCGGCCACGGCCACGAGTCGGGCGCGGGACGCTTCGACCTCGTCGAGCTGGTGGCGCAATTCGGTGCGCAGCCCGGCGATCTCGATCGCCACGCCGGCGTGGGCGAGCACGTCGTTGAGGAGCGACCGCCGTTCGTGGACGGCCGATGGGGCGGTGATGGTGGCGATGAGCGCGTGGCCTCTCCACACCGGGACGCCCGTGGCCGAGCCGGCCGGGACCACACCACCGGTGTCGTTGCCGTGCGGCCGATGGTGGATCGTCAGCTCCGGATCACTCGTCACGTCGCGCAGCAACGCTTGCACCTCTTCGGGCGCGGCGCGCCCATTGCCCAGGTCGTCGATGAACTGTTCGACCCGGTGCAGCGCGTCGTAACGATTCCGGTCGAAGCGGCGGTCGACGAGCGACTGGGCGCGTCGGCGAACGGGCCGGAAGGCGGCAGCCGCTGCAAGGGTGGCGCCCGCAGTGG
>JANOHI010000142.1:0-51672 GCA_031406385.1 Acidimicrobiia bacterium | reverse complement strand
GTGCGACTTGGCCTGCCGCATCAGTTCGATGAGCCGCCCGAGCACCTGCGCGCGCGTTTCGGCGCGCGCGATCGGCCCCAACTGCGCGGCCCCGACGGTCACGATTCTTGTCATGAGTCCTCCCGTTACGCGGCCAGCTCGAGCAGCGTGTGCAGCAGCACGTTCGCGCCCGCTTCGAGATGCGCCGGCTCGGTGTGCTCGGCCGGGTTGTGGCTGATCCCCTTCTCGCTCGGCGTGAAGATCATGGCGCTCGGGCAGATGCGGGCGAACATCTGCGCGTCGTGGCCGGCACCGCTCGGGATTCGCTTCACCGAACCGCCGAGACGGGTCGCTACCGATTCGACGAGCGTCACCACGCGCTCGTCGAAGGTGACCGGCTCGAATCGGGCCAACCGGCGACTGGTGATCACGACGCCCTCGTCGACCTCGAGCGTGCGGATGAACTCGGCGAGACGCTCCTCGGAGTGCTGGAGAACGGCTTCGTCGGTGTTGCGCAGGTCGACTGTGATGACCGCTGATCCGGCAACGACGTTCACGAGGTTCGGATGCAAGGTAAGTGCACCTACTGTCGCGACCTGAGGGCCGCCGATCTCGACAGCCAGGTCGCGGACGAACGTGACGATCCGGGCGGCGGCGTAGCCGGCGTCGTGTCGCAGCGAGATCGGTGTGGTGCCGGCATGGTTGGACTGGCCGGTGATGGTGAGCTCCTGCCACGAGATGCCCTGCACCCCGGTCACGGCACCGATCTGCACTCCCTCGGCCTCCAGGACCGGTCCCTGCTCGATGTGGAGTTCGACAAACGCATGGGGACGGCTGCCGGGGCAGGGGGTCGTGCCGCGGTACCCAATGCGGGTGAGCTCGTCGCCGACACGGGCGCCGTCTATACCCACGACGTCGTAGGCCGTTTCTGCGGCCATGCCGCCGACGTAGACGAGACTGCCCATCATGTCGGGGTTGAAGCGGGCGCCTTCCTCGTTGGTGAAGAAACCGACGTCGATCGGCCGACGGGTCATGATCCCCCGGGCGGCCAGCGTCTCGATCACCTCCAGCCCAGCGAGCACGCCGAGGTTGCCGTCGTAGAGTCCGCCGGTGCGGACGGTGTCGATGTGGCTGCCCGTCATGACCGGGGCGAGCGTCGGGTCGGTGCCGGCTCGACGCCCGATCACGTTGCCGATTGCGTCGACACGAACCTCGAGGCCGAGATCGTGCATCCACGTGACCACCAGGTCACGACCGCGCCGGTCATCGTCGGTCAGCGCCAGCCGGGCGCTCCCGGCTTCTCCGTGGATACCGGTGATCGGCCCGATTGCACCAAGGTCACCGATACGACGAAGAAGGCGATCGGGGTCGATACGGAGCTCCGACAATTCGCCGGGGATCGCTGGCTCCGACCGAATCGAGGATGTGCCCACGACGCATTCTCGTCGCGATCTTTACAAAATGTCAACGCTTTGCGCCCGTGGGAATGTGAAGACTCCGTTTCGCCGCATCGAGTGCTCCGAAAATCGCCGAACAAACGAGCTCGGACCGGCCCACCAGGGCCGGTCCGTTCTCGGTCACATGTTGTCGGCCGGCGAAACCGGCCGCGGTGTCAACTGGCGCAGGATGCCGGCGTGAAAGCGCTGAACACCGGGGCGTCGGGCGATCCGGTCGTCACGACGCTGTCGGCGGCGCCATAGGTGACCGTGAAGTTCCAGCCCTTGCCCTTGACCACGGCGACCTCCGGGGTTCCCGAGACGGTTGCGCTGGAACCGCCGGCGGCCTTCTGATATTTCGGGACGATCTGGCTGTTCGTGATCGGGTACATGCCGTCGGCGTCGTCGACGCGATAGGCCTCGAAGGAAGTCTCGTAGGTGCTGCGCGCCGCGCGACATGACTCCACCGCACCCTTGTCCTTGAACCCTCCGGACGCGACGACGACCGTCGACGCAAGAGCGCCGAGGATCAACACCACGATCAGGAGTTCGACGAGCGTGAATCCACCTTCGTTCTGCTGGACTTTGAGTCGCTTCAACATGTTCAGGTTTCTGCCTTTCTGGACATTCCCTCCCGGGAAGACCGGTGGGCGTAGGAGTCGAACGGCAGACACGGCGTCGACCATTTCGTGCACTACCTATCGACGGCTTTTCACAGATCTGCGGAATCAGCGTTCAGGAAAGAACGCACGTTGCAGGATCGAACCGGGACGGATCGCGGTCGACACGCCAGTTGTCCACATAAAGGGTCCGACGGCCGTCGTCGTAGACCGTCGCCGATGCGACAGCGCAGAGTTCGGGCTCGAGTGGGCCGATGGGCGGGCTGGAGCACGCGTTGCGGGTGATCACGTCTCGCCCACCGGGGCAGCTCCGAGCCAACAGGACGAACTTCTTCGCCGTGCCCGCACGGACGAAGATGCCGAGCTTGCCCGGCACTCCCGCAGACGCGTCAGAGGCGCCCTTGCCCGCATCCGGAGTCTCGCCATTGAGCTCGAGCCGACCGACCACGACGGTGCCTCCGATCTGCACGTTGGCACTGGGCGTGCCGGTAAGGGCTACCGCAGAGTCCGGTGCGTAGATCCCCGAGTGGAGGACGAACTCCGGCGAGCCGCCGCCGACCCTCACGAGATTGCGCTCAAGCGCGAAGTCCGGGCGACGCGCCCACTCCGTTGTCGGCTTCTGCCCGCCCGACACGACGTTGGGGAGCTCGACCTCGTCGGTCGTGAAAGAGAACAGCTCGAAGCGCGCCGTGTCCATCACCCGAACCGTCGACGATCCGCCGAAGACGAAGGTCACGCCCCACGGCTCCATCGGCTCGGGGGCTCCGGCGCAGCGAGGGACCGACGTTGTCGATTGAGCGGCCTCGGCGACGCTCGATTCGGGGGCAGGATCACCGCCACGGACGGCCGAGGCGATCCGCCACTCGTCGTCGAGCTCGAAGTAGTACGTGCCGGGCGTGAAGTAATTGTTTCCGACGAGCGCCGGAGCATTGCGGTAATAGCCCGGGGAGAAGATCTTGCATGCCGGCGCCGAGGTGGTCTCGTTGCCCTTCACGTCGAGGAGTCGGGGCTCGGGGTCCGGGCACTTGTCGAAGACCGCGCAGGGCTGGGGAACCAGGGGCGGGGTGACGGTCGAGAGGTCCATGCTGCAGTTCCGGGCGTTCGTGTAGAGGGCAGTCAGGTTGTCCGGGAGGTCCAGCGTCTCCGTCGGTTCACAACGGCCATCCTCGGTGCCGACAAGCACATCGCCGTCGACCTGCAACGGGGATTCGATCGACCAACCGCCCTTCACGCCGAAGTAGACGGGTCCGTCAATCTGCGTCGCGCCGTCGGGGCCGAGCGTGCCGCTCGTACGCAAGGCGTTGAGCTCGGACGGCTCAGAGCGGTTGAGGAACAGGGCAACGTTGCTGTTCGCATTACGGTCGGGATCGTCGGCCCGGCAGAGCACCTCGACCTCTCGCCCGCCCACCGTGAGCACGTCGCGGTCGTACCCGCCCTGGCAGAACCCGTCCTTGCCTTGCTTCAGGCTGTTGACCGCCCACTCCAAGCCGGTGTTGGCCCCCGTCTCCCGGGTCTGCAACCGCCGCGTCGAGAAGGACTGCTTGGTGAGCGTGATCTCGTAGTTCATCAACGCCGCACCGAGGAGCCCGATCGAGGTGAGGAATACAAGGATGAGCAGCAGTGTCGATCCGACTTCAGCGGTGTTCTCGTTCGCGCCGACGGCATCGTCACCGGCTTTGCGTGGCTGGCCCATGAGGCACCTTCCGGAACAACGTGGCCGAAGCCACGTTGGCGTCGCCCGACTCATCCCGTGCCCCACTTGGCGCGGAGGTACGTCTCGACCTGCGTCAGTTCGGCGGGAGAGAGTGCCCGGTTGTAGATCAGGACCTCGCGGTACCGGCCATTTCCGGGTCGGCCGAGGTTGCCGTCGGCGCCGAGAGTGACGAGCACCGACCCGGCCGTGCGGACGACACCCGAGGCGGAGTAGCTCGTCGACGAGCCGTTCACGCCGTAGGAACCGATCACCGGATTCGATCCGCTCATCGTCATCTTGTACAGCGTCGGACCGGTCAGTGTGGGCGACGCCAGTGAGCCCACGTACGTGTAGGAACCACCGGAGTTGACCGGGTAGAAGTCGACGCTCGTGGAGCCACGGGCAGGATGGACGATGAAGCCGTTCGGACCGCGCGCCGACGCCAGCCACCCCCAGGTGTTCCAGGTGCTCGTGTTGCTCTGCGCCACGACCAGAACGGTGGCCGCAGGGGAGAGCGTGGGGCTTGTCGTGAAGAACCCGTTCAGCGTGAAGTTGAGGAAGCCGCCGACGGCGTCGGTGCCATAGGTCGGGCACGAAGCGGTCGTCGGCTGCAAGGCGTGATTGCCGGTTCCGGAGAGATCGGTCCATCGGCACACCTGCTGACCCGCAGCTGTCACCGGCGTGGTCCCCGCCGAGGCCTGGAACATCGACGACAGGCTGTTGGCGTCGAGGGATGACACGAGACCCGTCGTGACCGGGTTGGCGACAACAAGGCCCCACTTGGCGGCGAGACCCGTCTCGACCCGGAAACGCTCGGCATCGCTCAGCGCCCGGGGGAACACCACGATCTCGGCGACCTCGGCATCGGTGTTCTCGCCGCTGTTGTTGATGGTCAGGCCGTTGGGTCCCGCCATGCCGCTCGTGTTTGCGGCCTTCAGAACGCCGTCCATGGCAAAGTCGCTGTTGGCCGAGCCTCCGCGGATCACCGCCGACATCACCCGCGCCGTGTTGGTGTGGGTCGGACCCGGGTAGGCGACCCAGCCGTTGAAGTAGGCCACTCCCTCGAGGTTGCCGTGCCATCCGAGGAGCCAGTTGTTCCCGATCGACGACAGGATGCGGCCCGACGCGGCGGTGCGGGCTCGGGCCACGTAGACAACCGTGGACGGGGAGGCGAAGTCGTAGGTCTGACGCATCCATTGGCTGGGGCTGAAGGCCAGAACGGGTTTGGAGAAACCCGGCGAAACGACCAGGGTCGGCTGACTGCCGGCCTGCGAGACGAACGGGCGGTTGTTCGCCGACTTGTCGCCGAGTTGGAGGATGCTGCTTCCGACCGCGGGCTCGTTCGATGCGATGCCGTCGGCGTCGGTGTCGGACGCGTCAACCCACATCGCCGGGACCGTGCAGACGCCGTAGGCCGGACAGGTGCCGGTGTCTGCGGTGAAGACCACGGGGGTCTTCGTCAGCGGCGACGTGACGGTGAGTTGCTGGTACCCCAACGCCGACGACAGGAGCCACGACGGGGAGGTCGCAAGGCCGCCGGAATCAGTGACGACGTTGGCCGAGACGGTGCCGCCGACCGTGCCTCCTCCACGGCTCACGGTGAAGGTGACGGTTTCTCCGGCGACGCTGGTCCCGTCGGCGAGCGCCACCCTCACCTGAGGCGAAGCCGCAACGACCTGGCCGCGTGTGCCGACCGGTGTCAGCGTTGTCGTTGCGCTGAGCGTCTGGCCGAGCACGACACCCCACTTCGTTGCCAGTCCGGATTCGACGGCGACCCGCTCGGCGTTCGTGAGGGCCCGAGGGAACACGAGTATCTCGCCGACTTCGGCGTCGGTGGACTCGCCCGGATAGGCGCCACCGCCATTGACGGCCAGCCCGTTCGGGCCGCTCACGCCACCGGAGTTACTCGCGGTGACGATCCCATCGACGGCGAAGTCCGTAGGTCCGCCGGCACGGACGACCGCACTCATGATGCGAGCCTTGGTCGTGGGAGCGACACCGGCGGGCTGGACCCAGCCGTCCATGTAGGCGCGTTCTTCCTGGCCTCCCCACCAGCCGAGGAGCCAGTTGTTGCCAACGGCCTGCAGTATCCGGTTCGACGATCCGGTTCGGGCCCGGGCAACGTAGATCACCGTCGACGGCGAACCGAAGTTCGCGGTCTGCTTCATCCACTGACTCGGGGTGAAGCGGAGGACGTTCTTGGCGAACGCCGGTGAGGACACAACCGTCGGCTGCGAACCGGCCACCGCATCAAAGTCGCGGTTGTTCCCGCTCTTATCGATCAGCGAAAGCACGCTTGCGTTCAGTGCGGGTTCGTTCGACGGATTGGCGTCGGCGTCCGTGTCCGATGCGTCGACCCACATCGACGGGCCGCTCACGCCGTAGGGGACCGGACAGCCACCTTTGGCAATCGTGAACTTCACCACGTCGGGACTGCCCACGGTCGTCGCCGTGAGGCGATCCACGCACGTGGACGAACCGGGTATCCAGGCCGGGGCGGTGGCGATGCCGTTGGCGTCGGTGAGGACGGTCGCCGAGGGCCCGCCCCCGACCGTGCCGCCGGCACCGGCGGTGAAGGTGACGCTCACACCCACAACAGGCGCCGCGGCGAAGCCGGCGGCCCGCACCTTGGGCGGTGTCGCCGCGGGAGTGCCGTTGCTACCGGGCTGCGAGGTCGGCGTTGTCGCGGTGAGGCTCGTGATGGTCGCTGGCCCCCACTTCACCGACAGACCGACCTCGATGGCGGAGCGCTCCGTGTTCGTGAGCGTCCGAGGGAACACGAGGATCTCGGCGACTTCAGCATCGGTTACCTCCCCGCCGGCGACATTGCCGGTGTTGACGGCAATGCCGTTCGGTCCGGTCTGTCCGCCGGTGTTCGTGGCCACGACGATGCCATCGACGGAGATCTCGGTAGGTTGCCCACCACCGCGGATGACGCTGCTCACGACCCGTGCGTTCGTCGTTCCCGTCGTCCCGGGATAGGAGATCCAGCCGTCGTGGTACGCCACCTGTTCGCGGTTGCTCCACCAGCCGAGGAGCCAGTTATTCGCCACTCCCTGGAGGATTCGGCCGTTCCCCGTCGTCCGCGAGCGGGCCACATAGATAACCGTCGACGGGGCACTGAAGTTGTTGGTCTGCTTCATCCACTGCGCAGCGGTGAACCGCAGGACGTTCTTCGCGAATGCCGGCGAGGCGATCAACGTCGGTTGCTTGCCGGCGATGGAATCGAAGTTGCGGTCGTTGCCAGTCTTGTCAGTCAGCTGCATCACGCTTGAGTTGAGCGCCGGTTCGTTCGCCGCATTGGCGTCGCCGTCAGTGTCGGAAGCGTCGACCCACATCGACGCGCCGCTGACGCCATAGGGGATCGGGCAGCTGCCTTTGAGGACCGAGAACCTGACCACGTCGGTGCTGTTCGCACTCGTGGCCGTGAGGCGGTCGATGCAGACCGACGAGCCGGGCACCCACGATGGCACCGTGGCGATCCCGTCGGCGTCGGTGGACACCGTCACGGTGGAAGCACCCCCGACGCTTCCGCCGGCACCTGCCGTGAAGGTCACGTTGACACCTGGTGCCGGCGCCGCCCCGAATCCGGTGACGAGAACCTTCGGCCGCACGGCAACGGGAACCCCCTTGCTACCAGGCTGACTCGTCACGGACGCTGCTGCGAGCCGCATGTTCGATGTCGAGATCCCCCACTTCGCCGCCAAGCCGATCTCGATCGAGAGGCGATCGGCGTTGTCGAGGGCACGGGGGAAGACGAGGATCTCGGCGACCTCGGCATCGGTCGTCTCACCGGCGTACCCACCGTTGTTCACGGCCAGGCCGTTCGGACCGGTCTGCCCGGAGGCGTTGCTGGCCACGGCGATGCCGTCGACGAACACGTCGGTCGGCTGCCCGGAGCCGCGGATCACCGAGCTCATGACCCGCGCGTTCTGTGTCGCCGTGGTGCCGGGGTAGCTCACCCATCCGTCGTGGTAGGCGACACCTTCGAGATTGCCCCACCATCCGAGCAGCCAGTTGTTGGCGACGCCCTGCAGGATCCGACCGCTTCCAGTGGTGCGGGCACGCGCCACATAGATCACGGTCGACGGAGCCGCGAAGTTGTGGCTCTGTCGCATCCACTGCGACGGTGAGAAGCGAAGCACGTTGCGGGAGAACGCGGTCGACGAGATCAGCGTCGGCTGACTGCCCGCCTGGGAGGCGAAGTGGCGGCCGTTCCCGCTCTTGTCGGTGAGCAGTCCGATGCTGGAGTTGGCGGCCGGCTCGTTGGCGTCGTTCCCGTCGCCGTCGATGTCCGAGGCGTCAACCCACATCGACGCCCCCTGTCCGTTGGCGCCGACGGTGAAGTTGGTTCCGAATTCCGACGTGTTGCTGCCCGCGTCCGTCGCCGTTCCGGTGACTTTCGTCGTACCCGTCGAAAGCGCGATGCCCGCAGGGACCTGAATGGGGCCTTGGAAGTTGCCGTTCCCGTCGGTGGTGACGGAGCCGATGTAGGCCGCAGCTTCACCGTTGCCGGAAACGTCGTTGTCGGATGTGAACACTTCGACACGGTGATTGGCGAAAGCCGTCTGGCCAGGTGCGGTTCCGACGTAGCCGCGCACAGTCAGCGTGCTGCCGGACAACGCGGCCGACGTGAACGTCGGGAAATCGGTGAACAGGTTCGGCTGGCCGGCGGTCTTGGCCCCGTCGTTCGCGCTCACGCCGTTGGCTCCCAGGTCGATCCCCAATCCGGTGTTCGCCGTGATGGTGTTGGCGAGGAGTGCGTTGGCGCCGCTGGAACCGGAGACGATGACCCCGCCGCCGGTGTTCGCCGTGATGAGGTTGCCGGCGCCCCCCGTCGACCCTCCGACGACGACGTTGCTCGAGTTGACGATCGAGATACCGGGACCGTTGTTGGCGAGCAATGCCGTCGAGCCGGTGTTCGAGCCGATCGAGTTCCCCTGGACATTCACGGCGCCGGCGCCCTCGACGCGGACGCCGAACGAGTTGTTCCCGCTCACCACGTTCCGATCGGCAGCCGTTGTACCGCCGATCGTGACGCCGGCCCCTCCGCTCACGTAGATGCCCCCGTTGTTGGGGCGGGCGAGGAGGCCGGCCGCGTCGGTGCCGATGGCATTCCCCTTCACGACGTGCCCGCCACCCGTCCCCAGCCAGATCCCGTAGCGGCCGGACTGGGCGATGACATTGTCCGAGACGATGCAGTTGTCGCTGGTGCCGCCCCAACAGACGACACCGTCGGTCCCGTTGCCGCGAGCCGTGGTGCCGTCACCGGCGAGGCCGATCCAGTTGTTCCGCACGGTCACCCCCGCACCGGCGTTGCTGTTGACGTACACACCGTGAGAGGCATTCCCGGCAAGCACATTGCGAGACGCACTCGTTGCGCCGCCGACGGTCACGTTGGATGTGCCGGTGATGAAGATCGCATTCTTCGAGTTCGCGATCGCCGTGGTCCGGTCGGTCCCGAGGCCGATGGTGTTGCCGGCGATCGTCACGCCGCTGGCTGCGTTGTGCACGTAGATGCCCGCGTAGTCCTCGGTCGATGTGCCGGCGACACCATTTCCGGAGATCGTGTTGCCGGCGCCCGCCGTGGCGCCACCGATCGTGTGGTCGGTGCCGCCGTCGAGTTGCACACCGCGGAGGTTCGCCAGTGCGGAGGTACCGAGGGCGTTCAGGCCGATGACGTTGCCGGTGACCGAGTTGGCGCTCCCGCCGATCAGGTACACCCCGGCACCGGCGTTGCCGGAGACGACGTTGCCCTCCCCGGTGGTGGCGCCACCGAGCACGTTTGCACTGCCCGCCACCACGACGCCGCCGTTGTTCGCCGACGCTGCGGTGCCAGACGCATCGGTCCCCACGAAGTTGCCTTGGACCAGATTCTTGTCCGAGGACAGGTGTAGGCCAGAGCGGCGCGACCGGTTGATGATAAGTCCACGTATCGTTGATGCGCCTCCGCTGACGGTGACCGCTCCGTCGGCGCCGGCACCGATGCCTGCGGCGTTGAGCTCCACCATCGGGGCGCTGGACCATCCCGGTTGGGTCTGCGCATCAACGACAAGCGGTGCTGTGATCGCGAGGCTCGATGACATCAGCGGAATCGTCGCGGCCTCGATGGAACCAGCCGGTGTGGTGAAGGCGTCGAGACTCGGACGCAATCCACCGGTGAGCGAGAGCGATCCACCGGAACCCCCTGTTGCGTTCGGGATCATGAACACCACGTGCTCGACCGCCGCAGCGCGGCCATTCACGACCAACGATGCGTCGCCGCCGAGGGTGTTGGCGTTGGCGATGACCTGACGCAGTGAGCCCGGGCCGGCGTCGTTGGTGTTGGTCACGGTGTCGAAGTTGAAGCCGAAGTCGAACCCCGAGGCATCGGCGATGGTGTCGTCGACCGTCGTGAACGCCTGTGCCGTTCCTGTCGTTGCGCCGGTGAAGGCGCCGGAGGAGACCTTGAACGTCGTACCCGTCGATCCGACGCCGCCATCACCGTCGGCCGGATTCGTGCCGCCGATCATGTCGGTGCGCAGGCTCGTGCCTAATCCGGCCTGCGCCACGACAGCGGTCAGCACGGGCCGCAACGCGCTCGTCGCCCCGGCCCGGCCTGAGGTGACCGACGACGTCACGACCCGAACGGCGCAGCTCTTGCAGGTGGGCGTGAGGAACGAATAGTTGCCCGACGTGTCGGTGCTCGTCCCTTCGAGGTAGCTCGCCGAGTCCGCGTTGACGTCGTAGAGCTCGACGAGCACACCGGCACGACCTGTTCCCCCTGCCGACGCCGCAACGCCCCTGGAGCGACCGGATCCTCCGCCGTAGTTGACGTCTTCGAACACGGTCCCGGAGATCACCAACGGCGGCCATGGACGACCGCTGGCCGATACGCCAGGCCCTGTGCCGATGCGGTTGACCGCCCGAACGGTGACGGTGTAGGTCGTGGCGTTCGTGAGTCCGGTCAGGGTGCAGGTAATCGCCGTCGTCGTGCATGTCGACGAGCCCGGCGACGAGGTCACGACGTAGTTCGTGACGGGCGGGGTGTCGGCCGTGAGAACGGGTGCAATCCACGAGACCTGGAGCGATTTGTCCTTTGGCTTCACGACGAGGCCGGTCGGCGCGGCCGGTGCAATCAGGGTCCGAACGCTCAGTGTCAGGTCACCGCCGGGGACATCGATATCGATCGGCGGGTCGACCGGATCGGACTTCGGTGTCCCCGGGTAGACGCGATCGAACACGAAGGCGGCGAACGTGGATGGCGTCTTCGGCCAAACCGTTCCGGTTTCGGCACCAAAGCACGAACCGGTCCATTCGGCGGTGCCATTGCGAGTCAGCTCGCAGTGCGCACCGGCCACCGATGGGACCTTCACGACCAAGGTCCGGCACTGCGCGCCATTGGACTCGTTGGTCCGCACCACGATGGCCACCGGGGTGTCGAGGGGGCCGGGATCGTTGCCGACCCGCGTGGGGACGCTCATCGACGACTCAACGAATTGGCACGGCTCACGAACCGGCAGCGTCGTAGCCCCGCCGGACACCACCGCGGGTGCACGATCCACGGTTCTGATCGCCGCCCGGACCTTCACCTCATACGGACACCGCGGGGACACCGTCGCCGTGGGCGTCGAACCCTTACATGCGGACACCAGGCCCGACGACGAGTCGCTCGACCACACCCGGAACAGCACTTCCACGGAACGATTGCCCTCGGCGATGGTGGCGATCGGCGGATCGTCCGGATCGATTCCCTCGGCCACCTTCGATCGGCTCGACGCGACCTCGCCGGTGCGACAGAACACCCGCCACACCTCCCCTTTCCCGGATCCGCCGACCGGCGGAAGGAACCGGTACGAGGCCACGTAGGTGAGATTCGGATCGATCGCACTCCGGGACTGCACCCTCAGCACGTTCACGCCTTCGTCGACACCCTCACCGGAACAACCGCTCAATGCCTTCGGGTCCGTCGACAGCCACGAGTCGAGGTCCACGGGCACTGCGGACGACACGTCGGACGACAGGAACAACGCGACGCTGTTGGCGGCCCGGGCGCCGGGCAGCATCTGGCGCACCTTCTCCGTGCTCTGCAGGCTCACCGTGAAGACCAGCCCGATCACACTGACGATCGACCCCAGGATCATCACCGACACCATCAGTTCGACCAAGGTGAAGCCACGCTCTCCCTCCCGTCCGTCGAAACGGTCCCGCGCTGAACGAACGAGGTCCCGAAAACGAACGACGCGCACAACGTGTGGAGGACTCATGGTCAAGGTGCCGGTCACTGCCCGACAAGACCCCGATCGGCACCATCTCCGGCCACCTGATCAAAACGCCAGGCCCCGTCGCTCAACGGAATGGTCCATGCCCTCGCGGCGACACCCACCATCAGTGGTTCCCTGGGTGGCGCGTGGCGCGCCGGGGTTTTGCGTGCCGCGCGTCAGGGACGTTTGAGGAGCTCCACGGTCTGGCGACCGCGGGCTCCTGGAGCCTTCACCAGGAGCGTCATCTTCTGGGTGCGGAAGACGGCGTCCTGTCCAGGGTCCGGGCAACCATCCTCGAATGAGCGCGACGGACCCCAGTGCGTCATCGTGGTGACGATGATCGTCCAGCTCGGCGTCGGCTTGAGTCGTTCCAGGAGGGTGCCGTAGCTACCTAGTGGATCGTCGGTGCATTCCCAGTCGGCGAGCTGGATCTCGTTGGTCACCCGGGTCACGAGCTGACTTACGCTGGCGCGGCCCTTCACGGCATCGGCGGCGACCAGCGAGCCGGTCAACGCGCTGTAGATCCCCATCACACCGAACGACAGGATCATGATTGAGATCAAAATCTCGATCAGGGTGTCGCCCTGCTCATTCACCCGCACGCTCCGCCCATCTACCCTTTCCCGAAATTTCACGGATTCACCTGATTGAACACGCTCCGCGCCACACACACCCGCCTGAAACGTCACGGATTCACCTGGTTAAACACGCTCCGCGCCACACACACCCACCTGAACTTCACGGATTCACCTGGTTAAACACGCCATACATGGCCGATACCAGTGCATATGCCACGAAACCCACCACAATGCCCATGAATGCGACGATGGCGGGCTCAAATAGATCGGTGAAACGCTTCAGCTTGTACTCCAGCTCGCGGCCGTAGAACTCGGCCGAGGCGATGAGCTGATCCTCGAGTGTGCCCGTGCTCTCGCCAACCCGGATCATCTGACGAGCTGCCGCCGGGAACAGGTTCGAGTCCTGGATCGGGCCGGCGAGCCCGTTGCCCCGCATGATGGCCGACCGGATGCGGTTGATCGCAGTCCGGTACACCCGGTTGCCCGTCGTGTCGGAAGCGACCGCCAACGCATCGGGCAGGGGAACTCCGGCACGAACAAGAACGGAGAGGATCCGACAGAACCGTTCGATGCTTGCAGTCCGCAAGAGCACACCAACCTTCGGAATGTGCAGAAACACCCGGTCTCGGGCGAGCTTGCCTCTCTCCCGTCTCGTCAGCAGCGCGAGGAACATCACGAACCACAGCACCACGAGCGAGAGGAAGACCCCCCACGCTCCCATGAACCCCGAGAGCGAGATGAGCGCCTTTGTGGACCACGGAAGCTCGGCGTCGAAGGAGTCGAAGAATTCGGTGAACTTCGGGAGCACGAAGACCGAGAGAACAACGATGGTGCCGATTGCCATGATGAAGATGACCGACGGGTAGGTCATCGCCGACTTCACCTTTCGGCGCGTCTCGACGTCACGCTCGATGTACATCGAGACCTGGTCGAGCACCTCATCGAGGCGGCCCGTCAGTTCGGCCGAACGCACCATACTGATGAAGTACTTCGGGAACGAGGCGGCATGCTTCTCGAGCGCCGACGTCAGACTGGAGCCACCCCGAAGGTTCGCTGCCACCTCCTCGAGCACTGCCTTGAGCTTCTTGTCCTCCGAGTCCTCGGCGATGATGCCGAGCGCGTCGATCACCGGAATGCCGGCCCTGACGAACGACGACATCTGCCGGGCGAAGATCATCACCTCCTCGCGTTTGACCTTCTTGGGAGTGAGTTCGATCTCGCTGAGCTTGCGGCGCCTCGGGCGTTCCTTGCGACGCAACGACTTCTTCGACGCGCCGTCGTAGGCATCCTTCGAACGGCGGAGGGTGACGCGGCGGCGCGATGGTCGCGACGACTCGACGCGGCGGAGCACCCGAGGGACACGACGACTCGTGGCGAGCGAGCCGGCTGACGTCGGATCCGGCTCGGGGGCAACAATGGCGCTGGTTCGGGCGGACGCGACTGCGCTGCGCTTGTCGGCGGAACGGCGCCCGCGATTGGTCTGATCCTTCGGCGGGCCGAGCGGGCGGTGCGCGTCGAACGACGGGTCCGGCGCGTGCAGCGATGGTGGTGCGTCGCGGGGCCCGCGACGGCGCGAGGAAAGCATGCTCATGACATCACCGATCAGAGGGTGTAGATCGTCTGGGTGACCTCTTCGATCGTGGTCACATCATTGGTGACGAGCCGGATGGCCTCGTCTCGAAGGGTCCGCATCCCCGACTTCACGGCGAGGTCTCGAATCTCCCGGGGTGATGCATCGTCCATCAGCGCGTGACGGATGTCGTCGGTCATCTTCAGGATCTCATACACACCGATGCGATCGCGATATCCGGTATTGGCGCAGTAGGAACACCCGACACCTTTCATGAATGCTGTCTTCGGAGCACCACCACTCTGGTTGTAGTACGCCAGCTCCTGGGGGGCAGGCTCGTAGAAAGCAGCACACGAGACGCATGTGCGACGAAGGAGGCGCTGGGCCACGATGCCTGTCATCGACGACGCCACGAGGAAGCGTTCCACCCCCATATCGAGGAGTCGGAACAGCGCCGAGGCCGCGTCGGTGGCGTGGAGCGAGGAGAGCACCAGGTGGCCGGTCAATGCCGCCTGCACCGCGATAGACGCCGTTTCGGAGTCTCGGATCTCGCCGACCAGGATGATGTCGGGATCCTGGCGCAGGATCGATCGGAGCCCACCGGCGAACGTGACGCCGGCCTGCACGTTGATCTCGATCTGGTTGATCGACGGGAAGACGTATTCCACGGGGTCCTCGATCGTCGTCACGTTCATCTCGGGGCGGGCGATGCGCGACAACGTCGAATACAGCGTCGTGGTCTTGCCGCTACCTGTCGGACCGGTGACAACGACCATTCCGAAGGGAGACTTCACGATGTCGTCGAATTGCTCCTTGGTCTCACTCGGCATGCCGAGGTCGACGAGGTCGAACATCGAACGGCTCTTGTCGAGAAGTCGCAGCACCACCTTCTCCCCGAAGATCGTGGCGGTGGTGGCAACCCGGACGTCGAGGTCCCGTCCATCGACCACGGTGCGGAACTGACCGTCCTGAGGGCGACGCTTCTCCACGATGTTCATCGCCGCCATGATCTTGAGTCGACTCACGATTGCCGGTCCGAAGGACATCGGGATCTGGATGACCTCGTTGAGCGAACCATCGATGCGGTAGCGGACCCGGAGATACTCCGGGGTCGGCTCGAGGTGCACGTCGGAGGCCCGATCCCGCAGCGCCTGGGCCACCAGTCGGTTCACGACCTCGCTGACCGGACCTTCGCTCCCGTCTCCGTCCGCGTCGCCGCGCTGCCAGTTGTTGGCCCCGGACTCGCTCGCCTCGCGCACGAGATCCTCGATGCCGGCGAGCGCCGTGTACGACGAGTTGATCGATTCGCGGATGGCTGTCTGCGAGGCCAGGCGAACCTCAACCCGATCAACCGGTATGGCGGCGAGGACGTCGGGGAGCCGACGGTCATGCGGGTCGGCGATGACCACGGTCAGCAGCCCCTCACTCAGCGTGAGCGGGATGATGTCGAGGCTCCGGGCAACCGACTCCGCAATCAGCGCGAGCGCCTCAGCTGACGGCTCGAGACGACGGAGGTCGACCAACGCGATGTTCGACTGGCGAGAGAGCGCCTCATCGAGTTGCCCCTGGGAAATCAGGCCGTTCTCGAGGAGGACCGTGCCGAGGCGGCGCCCGTTGCCCGACTGGACGGCGAGCGCATTGCTCAAGGCTCCGGCGTCGATGGCGCCGGAGGACAGCAGGAGCGTCCCGATGGGCGGCGGGGGCTCGCCGTTTCGGTCGAGCGCCGGATCGACGATCGCGGTGCCGACGAACTGCTCCTGCTCCTCGATGCGCTCGCGCCGGCGTTTCAGCACGACGCACCGTGCCGCGGATGAACCGGAACCGCCGTGACGGAAGAGGAACGCTTCGACGGGTGCATGAGTGGACGCTTCGGCGTCCTGACACTCGTTCTTTAGATGAATAGAAGAGATCCCACGAGAGACTATTTTCGTCTTGAAAAGCTTCGTCGGACTTGTCAGATTGCCGCCCATGCTGCCGATAAGGCGTTCTTCGCGTCCGATGAGCGGCCTCCGACGAGGGTCCACTACCCTCGTGTGTGATGCCTGCAGCCCCCGAAGGTGCCGAAACGTTTCTCGCCGCCCTCGAACCGGTCGCCCATGCCATCGGGGCTCGCATTGTCGGAGTGGAGGATGCGCACCCATCCGACGTGCCACTGCACTGGGGCGGCGTCGTTGTTGGCGCGTTGCAACTCCCGCAGCTTCACGACGCCCTCGATCGGCTCATCGAAGGCGTGGAACGCGAACTCGGCGGACGACTCGAGGACCTCAGCCGCGAGGACAAGCAGCAGGCCATCCGACTCCTCGACGAGCGAGGGGCGTTCGTGCTCCGGCGGTCGGTGGAAGACGTCGCCGACGCGTTCAACGTGAGCCGAATCACGATCTACAACTACCTCAATGCCATCAAAGGCGACCGCCGGTAGACCGACGTTCGCGGCATGTGTTGCTCACCCTCACACCGAGCGAAGGAGCATGTTGTCACCAAGCCCGGGCATGGAGCCCTGCCCGGAGCGAGAGGCGCCGGGCATCAGGGCAGTCAGGTGCAGACATAGAGGCAGTTGGTGGGGTCGCCGGGAAGGTCGTGGATCGTCACCGAGGTGAAACCGGCGTCGTTGAGCATCTGAGTGGCCAATTGCGTGCCCCAGACTGTTCCAAGGCCGGCCCCGCCGTTGTGCAGACCCACCTGCATGCAGTGCAGCACGCTGGTGCCGTAGAGGACGATCATCGCTGGATCGGCCATGTTGTCGACGAGATTCGATGATGCCTTGATGTCGAGCATGAACAGCGTGCCGCCTGGACGGAGCGCCTGGCGCATCCGGCTGAGCACTCCGGCCGGGTCATGCTGGTCGTGGATCGCATCGAAGGCAAACAGCACATCGAAGGGTGGATCGGTCGGCAGGCCGTGGCGCACATCGACGGCGACGAACGTGGTGTTGGCCAGGCCAAGCGCCACAGCCTCGGCCCGGCCGAGCGCAATCGCATCCTCGGCAATGTCGAATCCAACGAAGGTCGACGCCGGGAACGCGGCGCCGAGCAGGTTCGCGCAGTGGCCGGTGCCGCACCCGACGTCAGCCGCCCGCACGCCGGACGTCAGAGCCTCGACGAGGCCCGGAGCCTTTGGCAGGTAGGCGCGCACGAGCAGGGCGTCATACTTCGCGCGGCCGAGCGCATCCATGGCGTGGGTGAAGTGGGGCCGGTATCGGTCGTAGGAAACACCGCCCCCGTTCCTGAAGGCCTCGATCACGTCGTCGATGCGCGGGGCCAGTCCCGTGAGCAGACCAGCAGTGGGAGCGAGGTTGGTATAGCTCGATCCGGTCAGCCACATCGCATGTTCGGCGGGCAGCGTGAAGACCTCGGTTTCGACATCGAACTCCACGACCCCACCAACGGCCATCGAGCCGAGCCATTCACGCAGATGACGTTCGGACTGGCCGGTCCTTTCGGCCAACCCGCCAACGGTCGTCGGCCCGATGCGAAGCGCGCTGAACAACTCGGCTCGGTGTCCGAGGTCGATCATCATGACCAGCATCGACCCCTGGAAGGCCCCCTTCATCCGGTCCAGAAACGCCCCGGACCTCGACGGGTCCAGGTCTTGGCCGACGGCGGTCAACCTGTCGTCCCCGTGCCACCCTCGCGAGCCTCGCGCAGTGCTTTCGACGCAGCGACGTCGAAGAAATCGGCGTCGAACGTGAATTGCCCGTCGCGGACGGTGTGAAGGGTCCAACCGGGGACCGATCCGTTCGGGAAGTGGCACCACCACTGCGACCATGCGACGTTGGCGTCACCGGCGGCGTCGACCAGTTCGAAGGTGACCCCGCGAGCCGGCATCTCGGTCTTCATCTTCGCCATGAAGTCGGTGATGGCCTTACCGCCCTCCATGCGTCCATAAATCAGATCGGTGAACACGGCATCCTCGGCGAACAGCGGAGCCAGGAGTCCGTAGTCTCCGGTGTCCTGGAGCTCCCAGAAGCGACGAAGAAGCGCCTCCGCCGGCCGTGCGCCGATCGATGCGAGCGACGGAGCGTACGGCAGGGCGAGAGCGTGTCCTGCGGCGGCGTTCGGCACCGGTCCGTCCGGACGTAGGCGTGCATAGGAAACGGGATCAATATAGTCGGCAACGAAGCAGACCTTGCCGTCACGTAGACGGTACAGGCTCTGGCCCGGCATCACGATCTCCTCTGAGCCGGGGGCGCTGGCAATCATGTCCCACGTGGCCCAGCCGCAGCTCTCATCGGCCTCGACGGTCCAATTCCGGAACTTCACGTTGGCCAGAGGCACCACTTTCTCCATGTGCTCCATGAAGG
Organism: Acidimicrobiia bacterium; assembly: GCA_031406385.1. Classification (GTDB taxonomy): domain Bacteria; phylum Actinomycetota; class Acidimicrobiia; order Acidimicrobiales; family JANYDT01; genus JANLQX01. Next base: position 33,253 of record JANOHI010000142.1, on the reverse strand, counting down.
ACGTGATCGCGGCGCGGCCCTTCTGGGCGCCCAGCATGGGGTCGTAGTACACCGCGTCGTCAGTGAAGAGTTCGAGGAGCGACGTGTACTTCTGACCGTCGTCTTCGACGGAACCGAAGCGACGGAGGGTTGCAACAGCAGGTCCGGGCATGACCGAGCGTACGGCCGAGTCGCCCGGCAACGCCAAGGCCGGACGCTTTCGGGTTGGGCAGAATGGTCCGAGGTTCCCTACGATGCCCGGTTGCGGCGACCCGAGGGCGAGGACCAACCGGACTCCAACAGGAGGAGCACTTCCATGACGACCATCTACCTCGATCCCTCATCGGCACCGGGCTTGAGGGTCGAGCCATACGTCGTCGCATCGCTTCCGGGCGGCTACTCGGCGACTATCGGCTTGCTCGCCAACGGCTTCCCTGACTCCATCGTGTTCCTCGATCACGTGGAGCGCGCCCTTCTCGCTGTCGCGCCGGCGGGCACTGTCGTGCGGCGCTACGCGAAGCCCAACGCATCCGCAGTGGTGTCCGATCAAGTGCTGGCCCGCATGACCGACGAATGCGAAGCCGTCGTCACGTCCTACGGTCATTGAGGCAGTTGCACCTCCGGCACCGTGCGTGACGGCATCCTCTTCGCCCGCAACAACCGCCCGGCCGTCGCACTCGTGACCACGGTGTTCTGGCCCCAGGGCGACTTCGTGGCCCGCTCGGCCGGCATGCCCGACATACCCCGACTCGAACTGCCTCACCCAGTGGCCGGTACCGGCGCCGACCGCATGGCGGAGATCGCCGCAGCAATTGCACCTTCGATCCTTCATGCGTTGTGGAGCCGCCGATGACCACGCCAACCACCGCCCCAGCAATCTCTTGCGCACGCAGGGCACGCCCATGAACTTCGCCAGCGGTGTGCTCCACGCGGCGGACGAGGGGGCTGCTCTGGAAGCACTCCACGCGGCCGGCCAGACCGACGGACTCCCCGTCGTCATCCCGACCCCCGAGCGAGTGGAGCGGATGGTGATCGCCAGCGGCCTCGACCCGGACCTCAGCCTCGGTGCCGTGGGGCCGAACCAGGGCGTCGCGACCGTGGAGAAGGTGTGCATCGCCGCCGTCATGGCCGGATGCCTGCCGGATCATCTCCCCGTGGTCATCGCGTCAGTGAAGGCGATCTGCGACGAGCGGTTCGACACCACCGAGTGGCAGAGCACCACGCATGCCATAAGTCCGCTGATCATCGTGAACGGCCCGGCCCGAAGCTCGTGCGGCGCAATCGCCTTTGGATTCGGAGCACTCGGACCCGGTCATCGGGCCAATGCGTCGATCGGACGAGCGGTCCGGCTTGTCCTGACGAATATCGGTGGTGCCCGCCCCGGCATCAGCGACATGGCGCTGCTCGGTCACGGAGCGAAGTTCGGAGCGGTCCTGGCCGAAAACGAGGACGAGAGCCCATGGGAGCCGTGGTCGGCGTCGCTCGGGTTCGCCGCCGAGGCCTCCGTCGTCACCGTCGTCGGCACCGAGCCACCTCACTCCGTGATCTCGGTGGGAGACGCCGATGATCCGTCCGCCCCGGACCGTCTCCTCGGCTCACTGGCGGCGACGATCGCCAATCTCGGATCGAACAACGCGTTCTTCCGGCAGGGCGCCGTGGTCGTCGCCCTCAACCCGGATCACGCCCAGGCCCTCGCCGGTGCGGGACACACCCGACGTTCCATCCAGAAGGCGCTCCACGCCCGCGCCGCCAATCCGCGATCGCGGCTTCGAGCCCTCAACCCCATCTACGCCGGACAGGGCGCCGACGACACGCTCGTGCACGCCACGGCCCGACCAGACGACATCATCGTGATCGTCGCCGGCGGAGGCGGGATCTACTCGGCCGTGTTTCCCTCATGGGGCGCCGGGCCCCACGCCAACCCCTTCGTCACCGTCGAGATCGACGTCGACCAGGCCTGCGCGATACCGGGACGATTGCCCGAAGCCTGACCTACGGTGGAGGCATGTCCAGTGCCGACCGTGTGGCCGCTCGCGGGCGGGCGAAGGTCGCCCGACTCCCGGCGACGGTGATCAGCCCGGACGGCCGCGTCCGCAGCGAACAACGGGTAGCCGGCGAGGAACCGCTCGAGATCCGGCTCGGCTCACCGCTCGTCGAACCGACGGCAGTGAACGTCACCATGCGCACACCGGGCGACGACTTCGAGCTTGCCGTCGGATGGTGCGTTACCGAGGGGCTGCTTCCCCAACCTGTTGAGCTCGCCGAGGTGAAGTACTGCGTTCGCGCGGGTGACGGCGACCCCTCGACCCAACGAGCAGTCCAGAACTACAACGTGGTCTCGGTCTTTGCCCGCCACCATCATGGCGGTCAGTCCAGACGCGCCCACGTCACCTCGTCGAGCTGCGGCATCTGCGGCACCGATTCGCTCGACGCACTCGAGCTGAGGACGCCGACCATGACGCCGGAACGGGGACCGACGATCGAGCGAAGCGTGCTGGTCGCCCTCCCCGGTCGGCTCCGCACCGAGCAGCGCACGTTCGACGCAACGGGGGGGAGTCACGCTGCCGGTCTCTTCCGGCCGGACGGAACCGCCGTCGTCGTCCGCGAGGACGTCGGCCGCCACAATGCCGTCGACAAGGTGATCGGCCATGCCGCCATCAACCGCCGCCTCCCCCTGTCCGACCACGTGCTGATGGTGAGCGGCCGGGTGTCGTTCGAGATCGTCCAGAAGGCCGCGATGGCCGGCATCGCCGTGATCGCTGCCGTAAGCGCGCCCACGGATCTCGCCATCGATGCTGCCGATCGGATGGGCCTCACGCTCGCCACCTTCGTGCGGGGCGACTCCGCGACGGTGTGGACGCACGTCCACCGGATCACCGACTGAGCGACGCCCGCCGGCCGGCTTCACCTTGATCTCGCCCAACCGACGCAGCCGTGGAGCGACGCAGCGACGCAGCGACGCTCTGGACGCACGTCCAGCGGATCGCCGAGCGAAAACCCCGCGCCTACTGCACCTTGATCTCGCCCAACCGACTCAGCCCGTGGAGCGACGCAGCGACGCAGCGACGCTCTGGACGCACGTCCAGCGGATCGCCGACCGAAAACCCCGCGCCTACTTCACCTTGATCTCGCCGACCATGCCCGGGTGGAGCGTGCACTTGTACTTGTAGGTGCCGGCCTTATCGAAGCTGGTCGTCCAGCTTCCCTTGTTCTGGGTCGGGCTCTTGCGCGTCTTGTCGAAAATGACGTTGTGCGCGACGTTCTCGCGCCAAACGAAGTTGATCTTCTGCTTGACCTTGGCGTCGACCTTTTTCGGAACGAACGTGAGCGAGCGGACAGCGACGGTCACTGGCTTGGTCGTGCCGAGCTGCGCCTGGGCCGCCGGCACTCCGGTCGAACATCCCAAGCCGAGCGCCACGGCCAACCCCACGCCGAGAACGCGCCCGCGCCGACGCCATGCCACGCGACCCGCCCGCTCCATTGCTGCCCCGGTCACGTCACGTTCGTTCATGCCAACAATGCTTCCACGACTCCCCGAGCTACGACAGCGCCGGGAGGGTGATCCTCGTCACCGATCGATTGTACGATGTTCATCTGCCGGAGCGAACGGTGCGATTCCGCCGTTTCGGAGCGGGGCGCGACACGACCCCGTGGGACCGATGTCCGACGGGGCCGTCGTTTGGCACCTGTTCACGCCGCTCGACGCGGCGACACGTTCAGGACGTGATCTGCCAGAGGATCAGGATCACGAGGGCGATCGGCACCCCGATGTGGGCGATGTTCTTGTGGGAGGCAAGGGGCTTGGTCAGCGGTCCCTCCATGCCACCGATGTAGCCCAGAGCACTCAACTCCAGCACGATGATCACGGCGAGCACCACGATCCAGATCAGCGGGATCGAGGGCTTGACGCCGCCGAAGTAGTTCTGGGCGCCGGTCATGAACATCAGCATCGTGATCGAAAAGATCGCGTTCGTCCGCGATGCAAGGAGCGCCTTTCGGCCAGCCCCGGCCGCACCCGGGTTGGCAGCGTTACCGGCGAGGAGGCCACGGGCGTTCTCGATCACGATCTTCTGGTTCGGCCAAATCACCAGCCAGACGTTCGCGAGCATCACCAGTCCGATCAGCGAGCCCATGTAGACGGCGTGACCGTATTGCGTGGGGCCCGGATCGAAGTAGTCGCCCGCCTTCACGGCGAGCATGACGAGACCCGTCAATGCCGTTGCCAACGCGGCGTAACGGAAGTACCACAGCGCCCTGGGAACCAGCTTGTCGATCGCCCCGTTGCGGTGCGCTGCTTCCATCGTTGGGAACGACGGGACCTGTACGAAGTTGAAATAGTAGAGAAGGCCGATCCAGGCGACCCCGAACACCACGTGCCACCAACGGAAGATCCAGAGGATGCCTTCCTTTTGGAACAGCTCAATAGCGGCGACGACCATGTGGTTCTCCCTGACGTTTCCGATCCGCGGTGGTGGATCACTGACCGTCGTGAACGTAGCAGCCCGAGCTACTGACTGCCGAACTTCGTCCGGAATCGAGGAGCCCGGACGAGCCGATGGACCCCGGTAGTGCATCCTCGCGGAACGACTCAGTGCACTACGCCAAGGTCGAGAGGATGTCGCGAAGGTCGTCCGCCGTGGTGCGTGGGTTGACCACACAGAACCGCAGGACCGTCTCCGGTGATCCGTCGGGGCCCGGGACCGAGGTCGGCACGCAGAACGCCCTTTGCTCCGTCAGCATTCGGCTGGACCACGCGTGGTACTGCTCGGCTTTCCATCCGCGTCGACGGAACACGACCACTGACAGCTCGGGCTCGAAGAGCAGCTCCAGATGTGGCGTGGCCCGGATCGTTTCAGCGATTTCGTGGGTGACGGCGATAGCCGCTTCGATGGCGTCGGTATAGGCGATGGTCCCGTGCATGGCCAGCGAGTACCACAGCGGAAGACCACGGGCCCGACGCGTGAGGTGCATCGCATAGTCCGATGGATTCCACTCGCCGTTGTCCTGCAGCACGTCGAGGTACTCAGCGCTCTGGGTGTGCGCTCTCGCGGCCGTGGCCGGATCGCGATAGAGCAGCGCGCAGCAGTCGAACGGGGCAAAGAGCCATTTATGAGGATCGACGATGAACGAATCGGCGGTTTCGATCCCGTCGAAGAGATGGCGGACGCTCGGCGCGGCGAGCGCCGCTCCACCGTATGCCCCATCGACATGCAGCCACACGACCTCGTCGCGAGCGATCTCCGCAACCCCGGCGAGATCGTCGACCAGCCCGAGGTTCGTGGTTCCGCCGGTGGCGGCAATGGCGAACACAATGCCCTTCGGCGTGACTGGCACGTCGGCCGCGAACCCGGAGTTGCGGTCCGCATCACCGACGGCGATCCCCTCGGCACGAGCCGATCGGATGGCGGCGCGGAGATCATCTCCGCGCAGACGACCGGTCGCGTCGGAGGGCACCTTGATGACACCTACGTCCATCACCCTCGCTGCCGATGCGATCGAACTGTGAGCCCCGGCGGCGGCCATCACATACCACCGGGTCGGTGGCTTGCCCCACCGTCGCTGGGCGAGATCTCGGGCCGTGACAAGGGCGCTCAGATTGCCGGCCGTCCCCCCGCTCACGAAGACCCCGCCAGCCGTCGCCGGAAACCCGGCGAGATCGGCGATCCATCGCATCGCCTGGTTCTCCGCCCAGACCGCCCCGGCACCCTCCATCCAGGAGCCGGCGTAGATCGACGACGCGCCGACCACGAGATCGAAGAGCACGGCGGCCTCCGTCGGGGCCGTCGGCACAAACGACACCGCTCGCGGATGGTCCTGGCTGATTGTGGCCGGCGCGAGATGCTCGCAGAACACCCGAAGCGCCTCCATCCCTCCGAGCCCCTCGGCGGTGATCGTCGGGCCCAGACGGTCGAGGTCGGCTTTGGAGCGGGGACCGTCGAGCGGAGGAGGATCGAGGCGGACCCGGTCGAGGGCATAGTGCACGACCGCCTGCGCGAGCGCCTCGGTGCTCGGGTCATATCGGTGCATGCGCGTGGGATCACGGGGATCCGGGTCGGCATCGTCGCTTCGGCGGTGAACGGCGGGCACGCTCACCGGTTCTGCCACACGGGCGGGCGCTTCTCCAAAAAGCTGGCGATGCCTTCCTGCCCGTCGACACCGGCGGCGTTGGCCGCCATGACCTCGATGGCGTAGGCGTAGGCCTGCGGCTGGTCCAGATCGACCTGCGCGTAGTACGCGGCCTTGCCAACCCCTTTGGCGAACGCAGAACCACGCGTCGCCCGACGAAGCAGGTCGGCGCAGGCGTCGTCGAGGGCATCGGCGGGAACCGCACGGTTGATGAGACCCCAGTCGGCGGCGGTGGCAGCGTCGATCGGATCACCCGTCATCGCTAATTCCAACGCGCGCTTACGACCAATGTTGCGGGCCACCGCGACCAGCGGCGTGGTGCAGAACAACCCGCCCTTCCCACCGGGAAGCGCGAAATGCGCGGTCTCCGCGCTGATCGCGAGATCGCAACTGGCGACGAGCTGACAACCGGCGGCCGTGGCAAGCGCGTGCACCTTGGCGAGAACGGGCTGGGGCAGCTGCTGCAACAGGGTCATCAGCTCGGTGCAGGTGGACAGCAGCTTGCGGAGAAACGGAAGGTCGGCGCCGGCCATGTCGGAGAAGTCGTGACCGGCCGAGAAGACCGGCCCGTTGGCGGCCAGGATGATGCCCCGAACACCCTCGGCCTCGCTCGCTGCCCGAAGGGAGGCGAGCAACGCAGTCATCATCTCCAACGAGAGCGCATTTCGCTTGCCGGGGTTGTTGAGGGTGACCGTGGCGATCGAATCGCCATCGGCCGGCAGGTCCACGAGCACGAGCGGGTGATCGTTCATGAACACGATCGTAGGCCGAGCACACGATCACGACACGCCCGCCGTCGACTGCTGTGTGATGCAGATCACAGACACAGCGGCCGTCCGATTGCACACTCAACGCAGGCCTCGCGCCGCACACGTCCCGCCCGAGCGGGCACGACGAAGGGAAATCAGAAATGCCCAAGTTCCTTATCAAGGCCAACTACAGCGTCGAAGGCATCAAAGGACTACTGGCAAAGGGAGGCAGTGCCCGCGTCGCTTCGGTGACGTCAGCAATCGCCGGTGTCGGCGGGAGCGTCGAATGCTTCTACTTCGCTCTCGGAGACCACGACGCATTCCTCGTCGTCGACCTCCCGGACACGGTGTCCGCCGCCGCCCTTGCACTGCAGGTCGGAGCGAGCGGTGGGGCGTCGACCGAGGTGGTCACGCTCCTCACGCCCGAGCAAGTGGACGCCGCCGCCAAGATGACGATCGGCTATACCCCTCCCGGCGGCTGAGAACCTCGGCCTTTTGGCGCCGGGAGCACCGGCCGGGCGTTTGGCGGTTTCGTCAACGACAGACAATCAATCGTCGACCACTCGGTCGGCGGGCGCGATCTCACCCAAGGGCGAGTTCGAGGCGGCTCACCCCGCGGATGGTCAGTCGGTCGCGCCACTCCGGTGCCCCGAGGACCGACCAATCGTCGAATCGCCGGACCATCGTGCCCAGTGCGACCTGGGCTTCGAGCCGGGCCAGCGCGGCGCCGAGACAGTAATGGATGCCCGAGGCGAACGCGAGATGTCGCGGCGCGCCGTCGCGGTCAAGGCGCAATTCGTCCGGAGCATCGAACACCGCGTCGTCGCGATTGGCAGCACCGAGGAGCGTGAGCACGCGATGGCCTGCTGGGATCACGCCACCGCTCACCTCCAAATCGACGAGGGGCACGCGGATCGTCTGCTGGACCGGGCCGTCGTAGCGCAGGATCTCCTCGATGGCATTGGCGTCGAGTGCCTCCCCTGCCCGGCGCCACATCGCTCGCTGGTCGGGGTACGCAGCGAGGGCGAGGGCACCGTTGCCGATCAGGTTGACGGTCGTCTCATGGCCGGCGATGTAGAGGAGGACAACGGTCGCGATGAGCTCCGGGAGGGAAAGCCGCTCACCGCTCTCTTCGGCGACGATAAGCGCACTGAGCACATCGTCACCGAGATTTCGCCGGCGGTCTTCGACGACCGGAACGAGAAATCCGATCACCTGCTGCACCGCCGCGGTTGCCGCCTCGAGGTCGGCGTCGGTGGCTGTCGGCTCGAGCGAGAGCGTGATCACCTGGCTCCACTCACGCAGCTCCTCGGACCGCTCCGTAGGCATGGCGAGAAGATCAGAGATCACCTGGAACGGGATCGGGAACGCCAGCGAATCGATGAGTTCGATGGCACCCGTGTCCATCGCTGGAGCGAGCGCGTCATCGACCAGCTGCTGCACACGGGGGCGCAACTGGGCGATCGCCCGCGGCGTGAACGCCTTCGTGACGAGCCCGCGAAGCCGGGTGTGGTTGGGCGGGTCGAGATTGAGCATCGACTTGGCGCTGCGGTTCGAACTCCGGAGATCTCGTCGTTCGCGCTCCTCTGGAGCGAGATCGATCGCCGACTCGTCGATGTCTCGGCTGACATCGGGAGATCGCAGGACCTTCGATACATCGGCATGACGGGAGACCACCCGCAGACCTGTCGCCGAAAGGACGATTGGGGCTTCAGATCGAAAGCGCGCATACGTCGGGTATGGGTTGGCTCGGAACGACGCACTGCTCGGGTCATAGAGAAGCTGGTCGGCAGGCATTGTTCAAGGCAACCACGCCGCCACGGCCAACGTGAAGTCGGCGCTTTCGATCACGGGACAAAGGTGGGGCGTGGGGACCACCGGCCCCCACGCCCCGCGGCGCCGGCGTTCAGCTCGCCTTGGCAGTTGCCTTCATCACGAGTGTCTTGCCGAACTCCGGGGTCCAGGTGACGGAGTTGCCCGAGATCTTGCCGCCCTTACTAGCGCTCGAAACCCCACCCGGGAACGTGAACTTCACGCGAAGCTCCGGTTTGCCGCCGGCCATCAACCCCGACATGTCCATCCCGGCGTCGGCGCCATCACCCGTGCCGCCGCCCATGTCGAGCACACCATCGAGCATCAGCGAGTCACCCTTCTTGACGATCTTCAGCTTGCTCTTGTCGGTCGACGTCCCGCCGCCGGCACCCGCGGTGAGACCCGCACCGAGCACGAGCGAGGCGTCGACGTCCTTGAACGAGATCTCCTGGCCGAGCCAGCCCTTCTTCTTGTAGAGCTTGACCGAAGAACCCTTCGGTAGCTTCCTCTGGGCATCCTTGATGTCGTTCTTGGTCTGCTCCTCGAAGCTCTTGGCCTTGGTGGTCGGCGTCTTCGATTTGGTGTTGCTGGTGCTCATCCCTTCGGCCATGCCCTCGAAGGACTTCATGACCTCTTCGTTGAAGGCGACGATCATGGTGCCGTCGAGCTTCGTGTCCGATTTGACCTTCATATCGATGTCGAGCTTGATGCAGCCCGAGAGAGCGAATGCCGAGGCAACGCTGACGGCGATCGCCGCGAGAGAGCGCTTCGACGGGCGGGAGGTGAGCAACATGGTGGAACTCCTTTTTTCACGTGTGCGCGCGGACCGTCTGGCCGCGCCGTCTGACGCAGTGGTGAGTAACCATTCTCGGTTCACGGACAGGAATTCTGTAGGAAGTGACCAACGTCACGTCGACGTCGCTCCGCGCTGCGCCGCTCCGCTGCGCTTCACCGCTCGCAACACCCGTCCGCTTCACTGCTCGCAACACCCGTCACCCCGCCACCCCCACCACCGCACCTCAGCCAGACTGGAACAGATGAAAACGCCGGTGCTCCGCACGATGACTTGGGCCACGATGCCACCCGAGGATCGTGCCCAGCTGCTCCAGCGGGGCATCCACGACATCTTCGAACCCTCGCTGCGGCGGTCGATCGAACGCATCATCGACGACGTTCGCGACAATGGCGACGAGGCCGTTTGCCGGGCTCTGCGTGACTTCGACGGCGTTGACCTGACCCCGGACCGACTGCGCGTCTCCGAAGACGAGTTCGCCGCCGCCTCGGACCTCGTCGACGGTGCCCTCAGCACGGCCATCGATCACATGATCGCCAATGTGCGCCGGTTCAACGACGAGGTGATGGCTCGTCACGGCCGCGACTGGTGGTGCGAGAGCGCACCGGGACTCTTCATCGGCGAGAAGGTCACCCCGATCGCTTCGGCTGCGCTGTTCTGCCCGGCCGGCAAGGCGTCGTACCCGAGCGTTCTTGCGCAGTTGGGCGGCCCGGCCGTCGTGGCCGGTGTTCCCCAAACCGTCGTCATCACCCCCCCGCTGCCACGATCGGCATCGGCCGCGGTCGATCCCGCCACGCTCGTCGTGGCCCAGCGACTCGGGCTGCGCAACGTGTTCCGAGTGAACGGTCCAGCCGGGGTCGCGGCAGTTGCCTTCGGCACGGAAACCATCCCAAAGGTCGTCAAGGTGGTGGGCCCGGGCTCGCCTGCAGTCGTGTGCGCGCAGGTCGAGGTTCAGCGACACGGCTGCTCCACCATGATGCTCCTTGGACCGACCGAGTCGCTGATCATCGCCGACGAGACCGCCGACCCGACGCGCCTGGCCGCTGATCTGCTCATCGAGGCCGAACACGGAACGGACTCGACCGTGGTGCTCGTGGCCCTGTCCCGGGCCATCGCCCACGCCGTCGAAGAAGAACTCACCCGCCAGATCGCCGCGCTCCCCACCGTCCGGGCCGAAGCGGCGCGGGCATCGCTGTCCGTCAATGGAGGGTGTGTGCTCGTCACTTCTCTCGAGGAGGCGTGCGCGGTAGCCAACGAGTTCGCGCCGGAACACCTCCAGGTCGCAATCGCTGATCCTTCGAAGGCGCTCGTCCTGCTCCGCAACGCCGGGGAGATCCTGCTTGGCCAGGACACCCCCTTCTCCGCCGCCAACTTTGTGATCGGATGCCCGGCCTCGCTACCAACGAGCGGCTTTGCTGCGGTCTCGTCCGGCATCACCGCGGAAGCGTTCCTCAAGCGCACCGCACTCGCCCAGGCGTCCGCGGACGCACTCCGGCACATGGCGCCATCGATCCTTGCGCTCGCCGACCACGAGGGTTTCCCGGCACACGCCAACGCGTTGCGCCTCCGATTCCCGTGAACCAACTCTTACGCGCGCTTCTCAATGCCGCGGAGAACGACTTTCCCCCCGTCGACGGTCGCATCACGGTGCTCCCGGCCCTCCCGGCGCCTCCGGGATCGGCCGACTCGGGTTACGAGATCAACGCCGTGGTGGCGTTCACCGGACACTCGTTCATCGCGACCTCCGTCGACGAGTCATCGCTGATCGCCGCCGGCGCCGACGGTTACGGGGGTGCATCGTCGCCTGATGTGCTGCGGTTGATCGCCAACTCGTCGGCGAGGACACCAAGCCCGGCGCAGATCGGCGTGCTCGACGCGACGCTCGTCGGCCGGGGCTCGGGCGGAGGATCGGGTTCGCTCGAGGAGCGCAGCGACTTCGACGACCACCGACGAGTCCGCCACGCTCGGGCCATTCGCCACGATGTTCGTGTGCTGGGCGATGAACGCGGCCTCGTCACCATCGGGCGGGGGCTCGCCGGCCGACCCGAGATCAGTGTCGAGGCGGACCCCGCGGGGCAGGGTCGCGGATGGGGCCGGTCTCTGGTCGTCGACGCGCTCCGCTTATTCCCCGAAGGCGAGACCGTCTTCGCCGCCGTGGCCCCGGGGAACGCCCGATCCTTCCGGATGTTCGCCTCGCTCGGCTTCGTCGTCATCGGCAGCGAAGTCGTGATCCTGCGACCGCTATCGGCAGGCACGGGCGCGACGTGAACGCGAGAGTGCGGCTCGACAGGCTGTTGGCCAACCTCGGCTATGGCTCACGCCGCGAGGTCACACCGATCATCAAGGACGGACACGTCACCGTTGCCGGCGCAACAGTTCGCGACCCAAATGCGAAGGTTCTTGCACACGACGTTCGACTCGACGGTGAAGAGCTCGATCACCCGGACGGCATTCTGGTGATGCTCAACAAGCCCGTCGATGTGGTCTGCTCGCACGAGCCGTCAGAAGGCATGCGTGCGTATGATCTGCTCCCTCCGCATTGGGAGTACCGAAACCCCCGCGTGGAGTCAGTTGGCCGTCTCGACAAAGACACCTCCGGCCTGCTCGTACTCACCGACGACCACCAACTCCTGCACCGGCTCACGTCGCCGAAGCATCACGTGGTGAAGCGCTACGAGGCGACCCTGACGCTGCCGTACGACGCCTCGCTGGGCGAGCGACTGGCCAGCGGGACCCTCGTTCTCGACGGCGAATCGACGCCATGCCTTCCGGCCACGGTCGAGCTCATCGACGAGCGCCGGCCGACGATCGCCATTAGCCTCACCGAAGGCCGGTACCACCAGGTCCGTCGGATGGTGGCGGCGTGCGCCAACCACGTCGACACCCTCCACCGCACCCACTTCGGCTCCTGGTCCGTCGCCGACCTCCCCGAAGGCAACTGGACCGACATCACCCTGCCGTAGGCCCGTTGGGAGAGAGGTTGCCCCCATATATGGGGGCAAAACACCTCCCAACGCCGCTGGGAGGTGTTCTGCCGCCGTTCCGACTCAGTTCTGCCGCGGCTCGCGTGGCGACGCCTACGCGTTGGCCTTGGCTGCCGGCTTCGGTTCCTTCGGAAGACCGAGCACCCGCTCGCCAACGATGTTGCGCTGGATCTCCGCCGTGCCACCCCAGATCGTTTCTGAACGGCTGAAGAAGAACGCGCTCTGCATCCCCGACGGCTCATACCCACGGCGCGTCTCCATCCGAACCACGCCGGGCCACGATGGCGAACCCTCACGTCCGTTCATCACCTGGGCGTCCATCCCCCACACGTCCATGGCGAGTTCCATCACGTCGCGGTGATACTCCGACCAGAACATCTTGTTGGTCGCGCCGAGAGCAACCACGTCGCCGCGCTTGTGCAGCGCGTAGGTCAGCGATCGCAACCCGTTGAACCGCATGATCTGCACCTTCGAATACGCCTTCGCCAACCGTTGACGGATGCGCGGATCCTCGATCGCGCCGTTGCTCTTCGCCTTGTCGACGATGTGATCGAGCTCCGTCTCAAAGCGACGGTGACTCGTCGTGGCCGACGCGCCGCGCTCGAAACCGAGCGTGGTCATAGCTACCTTCCAACCGTTGTTCACGCCGCCGACCACGTTCTCCTTCGGGCATCGGGCATTGGTGAACCACGTCTCGTTGAACTCCGCCGTGCCGTCGGGTTGCACGATCGGCCGGACCTCGACGCCAGCCTGGCGCATCGGCACCAGCAAGTAGCTGATGCCGGCATGCTGGGGCGCCTGCGGGTCGGTGCGGGCCAACAGGAACACGTAGTCCGCATGCTGCGCTCGAGTCGTCCACACCTTCTGGCCGTTGATGACCCATTCATCGCCGTCAAGCACCGCTGTCGTCTTGAGCGACGCAAGGTCGGAGCCCGAGTCGGGCTCGCTGAAGCCCTGGCACCACGAGATCTCGCCCTTGAGGATCTGCGTCAGGAAGTGCTTCTTCTGCTCCTCCGTGCCCCACTGCAAGATTGTCGGACCAACAAGCGTGTCACCGAAGAAGTCGGCGCGGAGGGGTGCCCCGGCCTTGTGGAACTCCTCGTTGAGAACCACGTTCTCCATGACCGACAGGCCCTTGCCGCCGTAGTCCTTCGGCCACGACGCGCAGATCCAGCCACCCCCGAAAAGCTTGCGCGTCCAGCTTGCCTGGAACTCCTTCTTCTGGTCAGCTGACATCTCGAAGCCGGGCTCGAACCACCCGGCCGGCAGGTTTTCGACGAGCCACTCCTTCACGGTGGATCGAAACGCGTCGGTATCGGTGGGGTAGCTCAACTCCATGCCGCAATCGTAGGACCGGTGAGCACAATTGCTGCAGACGAAGAACCCCGGCGCCCTCGATCCAACCCCGGCGCCGCCGCTACGGGGTCGGCGCGTCGAGCGTGGCGAGCACGTCGCCAATCGAGGCGGCGTCAACCACTGCCGAGGGGGGTGGCACAGTGATGCTCTGCGGGCCGTGATCGGTCAACGTGATCACGACGGGTTGGTCGTACCGGGCGAAGCGGGCCTCGATCCGGCGCAGCAGGCCCGAGGACGGCTCGATCCAGTAGCGCGTCTTGCCGAACCGGTAGCCGTCGAGCGTCGCGCCGTCAACGGTCTTCGACCCAAGGTAGGCCGTGTCGCCCTGGCGGATCAGGATCGGGTTCTCCGCCCGATCAACGGCAAGTGATCCGACGAACGCCACGATCTGGTCGAGCGACGCCCGTTCGGGATTCAGAGCACGTTGCACAAACGCCACGCCCGGGCGACCCTTTGCCTCCATGGCCTTGTCGAGCCCATCTACCTGCGTAAGCAACGACCCCCGATCCCAGATCACCTGGCTGTCGGGGACAGCGACACCGTCGGAGCGCGTTGTGGACATCGTGAAGGCACCCTGATGTTCCACCCAGTCGACCGGTCCACGCAAGGTGAACGTCGCCGCCGAACCGAAGGGCAGGTACATCGCGGCAACGGCGCCCTTGGCCTGTTCGTTCTTGAGCAGCATCCGCGACAGTGCGAGAGCCTGCGACGTGGTGAGGCGAGCCTTGTCATCACCTCGCAAATCGAGCGCCGGCGCCACGGCGGTGGACGGAACCGTCGGGCCGATCGCGACCGAGGTTGGCGGCGCCGTCGACGGGTTGTCGGAGCCACTCCCACCACAGCCCGTCAGCACCAGACTGAGCGCCGCAGCAAGCTTCCACCGAAGCCGGCCCGCCCGAAGCGAGCTCATGACGGCGCGACAATCGCAGTGAGGTCGATGACCGGCACCGCGGCGGACGCCGGGGCGCGTCGCGTCGAAAGGGCGTCGGGCATCGACGGCTGCGCAGTGGGGAGCGGCACCATCCGGTAGTCGACATTCGGAGCGCCCGGCTGAAGTGAGAGCGGACCGGACGCGACGGTGAGCCCGTCGGTCCCGGGGCCAGCTTCGGGGCAGCCGGCCACTGTTTCGATCGAAGCCGGCAGCGACGAGGCAAACTTGTTTTCGCGGAAGCAGTTCGAGCGACCGGGGATCGACGGCGCGCCATCGGCGGCATACAGCGCAAGGTCGACGCCATTTCCGGTCACGACGTTCTCGCGCACTTCGTTGGCCGACGGTTGATATCCAGCGAGGTCCGTCACGACAATGCCGGCGGTCGCATTGCCCCGCACGAGGTTGCGCAACACAAGGTTGCGTTCACCGCCTCCGACGGCGATACCGAGACCCGACCCGCCTTGCGCCGCCGACGGCGCACCCGGGTCCTGGTTTTCCTCGACGACGTTGCCGGCGATCACGGTGTCACCCTGTGGGGCGAGTCGCTCCATGTTCTGGGAGTTGGGCGTGACGCCTACCCGATTGCGCCGCCAGATCGAGTTGAGGACGAAGAGGTTCCCACTGGCGTTCGTCCCCTCGTAGCCGACCGCGTTGAGTTCACCGATGTTGTCGATCAGGACGGCGTCGCATGGCTTGCACTGCCCGACGTAGAAGCCGGAGTCGGAGTGGCCACTCGCATAGCTGTGCTCGATGACGCCTCCCCTGGCGAAGAAGGCGTAGAGGCCATAGAGGCCGTTGTTCGCGGCGGTGACATAGGAGGCCCGATACCCCTGCAGGACCGCATGATCGGCGGGGTCCTCCACGTTGTCGTCGTAGGCCTTGGTGAACAGCAAGCCATTCACCACGTAGCGCCGGACCGTGAGGTTCTCCACGGCGACGTTGTCGGCGGCCACGAGGATCCCGTTCTCCAAAGAATCCGCGCCATCGAGGATCACCGTGTTCCGGTCCTCGCCCCGGACAACGATCGAGGACGTGCGGACCGTCACCGCCTCGGCATACTCGCCAGCGGCGATCAGAACGAGATCCCCGGGCCGGGCGGCGTCGACCGCCGACTGGATCGTGGCGAAGTCCGCGGGGACCCGGAGCGTGCGGGTGGTCGGTGGCGACGCCGTGGGGATCGGCTGTGTCGTCGGCGCGGATGATGCGCCGCCGCTGACCGTCGGGAGCGAACGGGAGTCCATGGTCGTGTCCGCGGGGAGCAAGGTATCGGCTGGCGTGTCGGACGCACTTCCCCCACAGCTGGAAGCCCCGGCGAGAAGGGCGAACCCGACAAGGAGCGCTCCAATGTGGCGGGAGGAGACGGTTCGCACTTTTCAAGTCTCGGTCGCGTTCCACCGCTACTGGAGCATTTGACGGTGGGGTCGATGCGGCAAAACACCTCCCAACGCCCATGGGAGGTGTTTTGCCCCAAAAGGTGGGGGCAACCTCTCTCCCAGGGCGTTCGTCAGTGTTGGTGTTTGGGGCACCACCAGGTGGTGCGGCCACCGACGGTTGCGACGCGCATGGATGCGCCGTCACGGGGGCAGGTCCCGCCGGGGCGGCGCGCCTCCATGACGTCGCCGAGGTGCGATCCGCCACGTTCGGTGAGCTCGCGGAGGGTCTCGTGCAGCGCCGCGTGCAGTCGGCCGACCCGCAACGCGCCGATTCCCGACGCCGCCACCTTGGGGGCGATCGCCGCCCGCCACAGGATCTCGTCGGCCAGCAGGTTGCCGATGCCGCACACGGCGTGCTGATCGAGGAGCTTCGCCTTGACTGCGGCCGAGGAGCGCGCCAGAACCCGTCGGAGCTCGGCCAACGTCACCTCCGTTGCGTCGACGCCCAGCGAACGCACGTCGGGATCCAGCTCCACCGTGCCGAGGCGACGGGGATCGCGCACCGCCAACGTGCCACCCCCATGGAGACGCACCCGGAACCGATCCCAGGCGGCATCGTCTCGGCCGCTGGTATAGAGGAGCTCACCGATGTCGGAGCGACCGTTCACGAGGAGACGGCCGGTCATGCCGAAGCGCAGGCCGAGGGTGACGTCGGGAGCGGACCGACGACCGAGGTCGAGGAGCAGGAGCTTGCCGTGGCGGCGCACGCCGAGGACCGCCGTACCGATGATCGCCGCGGTGATATCGGCAACGCTGCGGCCGGCCCGGTCGTGGCGTAGCCCAAACGGATCAACGACCTCAACCGAGGAGATGCGGTGGCCGACAACCTGCAGAGCGGTCCGTCGGTAGATCTCGACCTCGATCAACTCCGGCACGGCCACGAAGCTTACGAACCCACGTTGGGCTCCTCGACCCGGCCGCGACCACAAAGAGTGGTCACAATGGGTCGTTCGACCTGTTCAGCACCGCATCTGCGCTGCCGATGAACGAGGAATGGAACGACCAGGTCCCTTCGCGGAGTCTCCTCTCCCCTTCGCGACTGTGGCGCACGATGAAGCCACCCGAGGTTCCGCCGCGCCCGAAAACCAAGCCCGCCGCACCGTGCACCTCACCCGCGCCCGTGCCCGGAACGCGGAACATGGCATCGCCGCCGTCGAGTTCGCCATCGGCGCGTTGCTTCTCCTCCTGATCGGTTTCGGCGCTTGGGAGTACGGACTGTTTCTCAACAAGGGTCAGACCCTTGCGAACGGCGTGAGGACCGCGGCGCGTGTCACGGCCACCGCCTGCATCCCGCCGTCGGACCTCGACAACCGCGTTGCGTCCGACCCTGACTGCATCGGCGGCAACAAGGCATCCGACGATTTCGAGACGCTCCGGGCGCTGCAGGCGAGCCTCGGACGCGACTGGACCCAGGTCGACAAGATCCTCATCTACAAGGTTCCGGGCGAGTACAACGCCCGGGGGCAGGGCAAACCGCCGGGCTTCTGTACCGGCACTGACGGTGAGGTGAAGTCCTACGACGACTGGTGCACCCGTTTCGACGAGAACACCCTCTTCCTCTACGAGGGCAACAACATCCCGCTCCTGAAGAACCTCGACAAGTTCTTCTACACCGCCGATGAAGCCACGGCGAGGAACAACGCCGACATCGCGGCCGCCCTCGCCGCCGGCAATCCGCCCCCGACGACGCTTGTGCAGGCCGACGATGCGAAGGTCGAACTGGTCAACACCACGTTCGACTGCTCGTCGGCGACCTCGCCATCGGCGCCGTTCTGCCCCACCAAGACGGTCGACAACCAGCCGGTCCGCAAGCGTGGGCTGGCCGCTTCGTCGAACCTCGGCGTCTACGTGAAGCTCAAGCACAACATGATCACCGGCCTCTTCGGCCGCGAACAGCGGATCGCGCAGTGGTCGCTCTTCCGTCTCGAACCGAGCCCCTACGACAACACGCCCTACGCCTGCACCGGATCGGCCTGCGACGCCCCGCCGGCAGTCCCCGGCGCCTCAGCCGACCTGAGCGTGACCAAGACCGACGGGCTCGACGAAGCCGGTCCGAACGACCCTCTCACGTACACGATCGCGGTTCGCAACAACGGCCCGGACAACGTCAACGGCGTCCTCATCAAGGACCCGAGCTGGCCGGTACAGCTCGTCAATCTCGGCTGGACCTGCGCACCGATCACCATCTGCGAAAGCGACTCCGGCACCCTGCTCGACGAGACCGTGAACCTCGCCGTCGGACAGAGCGTCACGTTCACCTGGGACGCCAGGGTCAAGAGCGACGTGAGCGGCATGAGCGCCACAATCGCCAACACGGCAACGGTCACCGCATCGAACGTGACCGACCCGACGCCGTCGAACAACTCGGCGACAGACGTGACGGCGCTCGTCAAGCCCGACCTCGCCGTGACCAAGGTCGACGACGGGCTGAGCACGGCATCACCGTTCGAGCCGATCGAATACGAGATCGAAGTCACCAACGTCGGCCAGATCAGCGTGACCGGAGCGAGCGTGAACTGGACACTCCCGTCGCAACTCGACCTCACCTCGTGGCAGTGCATCAGCGCCACGCTCGGAGCCGTGTGCCAGACAACCAACCAGACAGGACCCTTCACCGATATCGTGACGCTGCCGAAGAGCGGCGTGCTGCGCTACGTGCTGCGCGGCACCGTCCGGGTCGACGCCTCCGGTTCGATGAACCCCAGCGCGACCGTCACGCTGCCCGTCGGCCTCGTCGACGACACGCCGGGAAACAACACCCGCGCCGACGCTGCAGCGACCGTGATCATCCGGCCGGACCTGAAGATCAGCAAGGACGACGGCAAGAGTTTCATCGGGCCGCTGGAGGAGACCGAATACACGATCATCGCCCAGAACACCGGGGCGTACCGGGTCGAAGGTGTCCGCATCACCGACACGCCGCCCGCCATGCTCACGAACATCACCTGGACGTGCACAGCACCGCCCAGCAACACGTGCCCGGCGGCATCGGGCACCGGGCCAATCGACGTCACCACCGACCTTGCCGGCGGGTCGTCACTGACCTTCAAGCTGACGGCCACGGCGATCGGGAGCGCCAGCGGGACGATCACCAACCGGGCCGAGATCATTGCTCCGGCCGGGCTCCTTGAGCTCTCCAACGCCAACAACGTTGCCGACGACGTGGAACCCAACGTGGTGCGCTTCCCGATCCTCGTCTCCACCAAGACCGACGGGCGATCGTTCATCGCGCCGGGAATGTCGAACGAATACACGATCACCGTGCGCAACGACGGCACCGTCCCCGGAAAGAACGTCTCGATCGTCGACACTCCGCCGGCGATACTGACCGGCGTCAGCTGGAGCTGTACCGGCGCCAGCGGTGGGGCGACCTGCGGCGCAGTGACCTCCGGTTCCGGCAGCCTCAACATCGTCCGCGACATCCCTGCGGGCGGTCAGCTCTCGTTCACCCTCGCGGGCACGCTTTCGACCAGCGCCACCGGCACGCTCATCAACACGGTGACGGCCACGAACGACCCGGCGATCAGCCTCTCGAACGCTCCATCGAGCACCGTGACGGACTCGACGACGATCCGCTACCAGGACCTTCGCACCACCAAGGACGTGAGCCCTCTCGGCGCCGTGAGCCCGGGCCAGACCGTCACCTACACGGTGAGATACAAGAACAACGGACCGGGAACAGCGACCGGCGCAACCCTGACCGACCCGATCCCGACCGGCATCTCGGCATTCAGTGCCGTGACATGCGCGGCCACGGGCGGAGCGACCTGTCCGATCACGAGCCCGGGTGCGATCTCCACCGTGCAGACCATGCCCGAAGGCGGCGAGCTCACCTTCACCATCACCGCCAAGATCGCCAACAGCGCGACGGGCACCGTGACCAACACCGCCGTCGCCACCGCCAACCTGGCAACTCCCGACACCGTGGGTGGGAACAACACCGGAGCCATCTCCAACGTCGTGGTTTCGCCGGACCTCTTCGCCACCCTCACGTCGAATCCGGCCAGCGGTTCGAGCCTCGGTCCGAAGTCCGAGGTGACCTACACACTCACCGTCGGCAACACCGGTGCCGCCGCAGGAACGGCTCCAGCCGGCGTCGGAGTGACACTCCCGATGCCGACGCAGATGCAGACCTTTACCTGGACCTGCGCGGGCGTCGGCGGGGCAACGTGTCCGAACGCCAGCGGCTCGGGTGCCATCAATCAGACGACCACGTCAACGCTGGCACCAGGTCAGAGCCTCGTCTACACCGTGACCGGCACCCTGAAGGACGTTCCGACGGTTGGCACCATGACCGCAATCGGCACCGTCGTGCCGCCGGTGGGCATGGCCGAATCCGGTTCGACCCCGAACGCTGACTCCGTGTCCCATAGCGTCGGCCATCCGGACGTGAGCGTCGTGAAGACCGCCTCTGCCACGAATGTCGGCCCCGGCCAGACCTTCACCTACACGATCGCCACCACGAACCTCGGACCGGGCTTCGCCACGGCGATCCGGACGACGGACACCTTCGACGCCTCGAAACTCGGGACCATCACCTGGACGTGTGCCGGCTCGGGCTGCCCGAACGCATCCGGCTCCGGGAACATCAACGAGGTATCGGGCGACATTGCACTCAACGGAACGCTCACCTACACGGTCAGTGTGAAGGTCCTCGACGCCGCCCGCACGAGCGTGTCGAACACGGCCACCGCGGCCACCACCAACGGCCTCGTCGACCCGGTCTCCGCCAACAACAGCAGCGCGGTGACCACGACCATCCAGCTTCCCGACCTCGTGGTCACCAAGACCGACGGCATCACCCAGATCAGCCCGAACCAGCCCAACTCCTACACGATCACGTTCCGGAACAGAGGACCCGGTCCGGTCACCGGTGTCACCATCGCCGACACCGTCGACACCGCCAAGCTGAACGTCACGAGCTGGGCCTGTGCTGCGAGCGGCGGAGCAGTCTGCCCGACAACGCCGACCACGTCGCTCAACGCGACCGTGAACCTGCCCGCCAACGGCCTGCTGACCTTCACCCTCAATGCAACCGTGAGGGGAACGGCGACGGGTTCGCTCGTCAACACCGCGACCATCACGGCCAATCCTGCGGTCCCGGATCGCGACACCTCGTCGGTCGGGTCGGAGAACTCGATCACCGACACCGACACCATCGTGATCCCGGATCTGAGCGTCACGAAGTCCGACACGCAAACGAACGTGGCCGCCGGACAGCAGCTCACCTACGTGATCGTGGCAAGGAACAACGGCCCGGGGCCGGTCACGAACGCCATCCTCACCGACACCCCTCCGGCCGCACTGACCAGCGTCACGTGGACCTGCTCGTTGCCGACGAACTCCGCCGTGTGCCCGACACCGGCGTCCGGTTCGATCGCCGGTGGCGGAACGCTTACGTCGATCATTCCGAGTCTTCCGGCCAACTCGCAGGTGACCTACAACATCACCGGCACCGTCGGTCCGCTCGCCAGCGGTTCGATCATCCAGAACGTCCAGCTCAACCATCCCGGAGGAACCGTCGAGCCGCCGGGTACTTCGGGCAACAACACGGCGACGGACACCAACACGATCCGCGTGAGCGACCTCAGCATCACCAAGAGCGACGGCGTCACCAACGTCGCTGGCGGTCAGGTGCTGACCTACAACATCACGGTGTCGAACGCCGGGCCCGGACCGGTGGTCGGTGCCGCCATAACCGACACCCCGCCCGCGTCGATCCTCACCGGCTCCACTCCGTGGACATGCAACGGGACCACCGGTGGGGCGAGCTGCCCGAACCCCGGAACCGGCCGCAACCTCAGCGTGACCGCAACCATTCCGGCCGGCGGATCAATCACGTACCGCTTCACCGGCACGGTCAACCCGGCACTGACCTCGGGGACCATCGTCCAGACCGCAGGCGCGGCCCAGCCCACCGGGTTCACCGACCCGACACCGGGGAACAACTCCTCCACCGACACCGACACCATCGTGCTGTCCGACCTCGCCGTGACCAAGAACGACGGACAGGTCAACGTCGGTCCGAACCAGGCGCTGACCTACACCATCGTGCTCAGCAACAACGGCCCCGGACCGGTGACCAACGCCCGGTTCAACGACGTGCTGCCGTCGTCGCTCACCGGTGTCACCTATCAATGCACGTCGACGGTGGGCGCCACCTGCCCAACGTCGGGCGTCATCCCCATCGCCACCGGTGGCACGATTGCCATCAACAACGTCAACCTCCTCTCCGGGCAGAGCGTGACCTATTCGGTGAACGCCACGGTCGCCGCGGCGGCCACCGGAACGATCACCCAGACCGCGACGTTCAATCACTCGTCGGGCACCGAGCCGGCCGGGACGATCGCCAACAACACGGCGACGGACATCGACACGGTGTTGCTGCCCGATCCCTCCGTGACCAAGACGCGGTCGAACTCCACCCGAGGTCGCGGACAGACGCAGACCTACACGATCACGGTCGCCAACAGCGGACCGGGGCCCGTCGCCACGGTCACGCTGACCGACGTCATGCCCGCCCAGATCCTCACCCCCACCGTGTCCTGCGCGGCGAGCGGCGGGGCCATATGCCCCTCCGGCACGAGCCCTCTCGCCACGGGTGCCACGCTGACGCGCAACATCACCAACCTCCCGTCCGGCGGCAGCCTGGTCTTCACCGTGAGCGGCGTGGTCGGCCCGACCGCATCGTCGGGCACCGTCAACAACACGGCCTCCATCACCGCCAGCCTTGATCGTGACACGAGTGCGACAAGCAACTCGTCGACCGCTTCCTTCACCATCTCGTCGCCTGACCTCCAGATGTCGAAGAACCGGGCACCGTCGAGCTTCGTGCCCGGCCAGGCATTTGCCTACACCCTGCTCGTTACCAACGCCGGACCGGGATCGGTCACCGGGGCCGTCATCAGGGACGCCACGATGACCAACTTCACGGGAACGACATGGACGTGCGCCACGACGAGCGGCGGAGCGGTCTGTCCGCCCGCGTCCCCGAACACCGCTGCGGCACTCGCCGCCGGAATCACCACGGGACTCATGCCGAGCGGTTCGTCGCTCACGGTCACCTTCAACGGGTCGATCCCGGGATCAGCGACGGGCAGCGTCAGCAACACCGCTCGCGTCGATCCCCCCTCGGGTCAGAGCATCGTCGAGTCGAACACCGTGAACAACCAGGACACGAAGACCGACCCGATCACCCAGCCCGACATCTCCGTCGTGAAGGACAACGGCCAGACGCAGCTCATCCCCGGCCAGGCCGTCACCTACACCGTGACCGTCCGCAACCTCGGCGCCACCACCGCCTCGACCATCGGGGTGGCGGACACGCCGCCCGCGTCGCTGATCACCGGGTCGAGCCCGTGGACCTGTTCCGGCACCAGCTGCGTGTCTCCCGGAACCGGCCGCAACCTCAGCGTCACCCTTCCGACCCTGCCCGCGGGGGCCACCGTCGTGTATTCGATGAACGCAACCGTGTCGTCGACCGCACCCGCCGGCAACCTTGCGAACACCGCCACGATCACGTCGGCCACCGACCCCAACGCGTCGAACAACACCGACGATGACACCGACCCCGTCGTCCACCCGGACCTTGGCGTCACCAAGACCGACGGCATCTCTATCGTGTACCCGCGCTACTCGGGTGCCTACACCATCGTGGCGAGGAACTTCGGCCCCGGGCCAATCACCGGAGCGAGGGTCACCGACACCATCCCGGCCGGCCTCACCGGTGTCACCTGGACCTGCGTGGCGTCCTCCGGCGCCTCGTGCACTGCGTCGGGAACCGGTTCGATCAGCGCATCGTCGGTCAACCTGCCGGTGAACGCAACGGCAACCTTCACCGTGAACTACACGGTGGCCGACAGCTTCTTCGGGTCGATCATGAACACGGCCTTGATCGCCCCGCCCGCCGGGTTCACCGACCCGACGAGCTCGAACGACTCCCAGACCGACATCAACACCAGCACCAAGGCGAACCTGTCGATCGACAAGAACGACAGCCTCGCCGAGGTGTGGCCCGGCCGAACGTATTCGTATTCGATCGTCGTCTCGAACGCCGGCACCGTGCCGGTCACCGGGGCCACCGTTGCCGACGGGGTCCCGACAGAACTCCAGTCAGCCACGTGGACCTGCAGCGGTTCGGGCGGAGGCACCTGCCCGGCGAGCGGATCCGGTTCGATCAGCACTTCGGCGGTCAACCTGCCGGTCGGCTCCTCGGCGACGTTCATACTCACGGCCACGGTGAAGAACACCGCGACCGGCACGGTGACGAACACGGCGACGGTGGCGGTGCCGAGCTATACCGAAGACTCCGCGTTGGCTAACAACACCGACGATGACGTCGACCTCATCACGCTCCCCGACGTCGTCGTCACCAAGGGCAACGGCGTCACCGCGGTGACGGTCGGCTCGTCGACGACCTACACGATCACCGTCAAGAACAAGGGCCCCGGCCCCGCCAACAACATCGCCATTGCCGACGTGATGTCGACCAAGTTCAACGCCGGCAGCGTGAACTGGACCTGCACCGTGGTAACCGGAACCGGCAGCTGCACAAGCGCCTCGGGCACCGGCAGCATTGCCACGAACATCAGCCTTGCGGCGAACGCCCAGATCAACTTCATCGTGACCGGAACGGTCTCGATGAGCGCATCGGGCCGCCTCGTCAACACCGTGACGGCAACGCCCTCCAGCCCCGCCGACCGTGACACCACGTCGGCCGGCTCGGAGAACACTGCCACCGACGACGACGCCATCAACCCGATCGTCACCACGACGACCACCACGATCGCCACCACCACAACCAGGGTCTTCGGCGGCACATGATCGAACCCCGGCTCACCTCGTGGTTCCGAGCGTCTCGGGCGCGCCGACACCGTGAAAGCGGAACGGTCGTGGCCGAGCCACGTCGCACCTCCCTCATCGCGCCGCGCCGACCGCGCAGCGAACGCGGAGCCGTCGTCGTCGAGACCGCCCTCACCGCGCCGCGCCGACCGCGCAGCGAACGCGGAGCCGTCGTCGTCGAGACCGCCCTCATCGCGCCGCGCCGACCGCGCAGCGAACGCGGAGCCGTCGTCGTCGAGACCGCCCTCATCGCGCCATTCCTCTTCTTCCTGATCTTCATGATCATCGAGACCGGACCGCTCTTCATGCTCTGGTCGTCGACGAAGCATTCAGCACAGGAAGGCGCGCGAATGGCGACCGTCGCCGGGCAGACCAGCACCGCCGACTACAGCATCCTCAAGGCGATGGCCGTGCCGCTCGTGCCGGTCGGCAACCGTCTCGACTACGTGATCGTGTTCCGGGCCAAGGACCTCTATGACAAAGTGCCCCCGGAGTGCGTTGCCGCCGCCGACGCCGCTATCTCGGCGAACCTGCCCGCCGACGAACCGATCGGGTACTTCAAACGGGCCGACAGCGGGCTCACGATGACGACCGGCAGCGACCAGAGCGCGATGGCCGGGTTCGACTGGACGAAGGCCCGACCGACCGTCGCATGCAATGTCTATCGGCTCAGCACACTTACCGAACCGCAGAGCCGATTCCAGTACAACTCCACCGGCAGCCCGTTGAGCCTCGACCGGTTCTGGCCGGCGTCGTATCGCAACGACACCATCGCCGCTCGGCAGGACTACGCCGGTGTCTACGTCCAGTCGCGCTACACCTCGATGACCTCGCTCATCAAGGGCCGCAAGATTGCCCACACCTACGTCGGCGTGATCGAAGCCTTCACGGTCCGGTCGTAGCGATGCACCGAACCACACCGACTCCGTCACAGCCGGGCCCGTCGTTCAACCCGGCGGGCGAACATGTCGATGACCAGTCCATGTGCAGCCGTCGACGACCGCGACGAAACCCCGAATCGGGCATCGTGATGGTCATCACCGCCCTGATGTTCCCACTGCTCATCATGTGTGTCGCCTTCGTCGTCGACGTCAGCATGTTCTTCTTCAAGAGCGTGCAGGTCCAGCGCACGGCCGATGCTGCCGCACTCGCCGGCGTGACCCGCATGCCGCGCACCGTTGACGCCCAGCGCCTCGCCGTCGACATCGCCAAGCGCAACGGATACCAGAACGGCGTGAAGGGCGTGAGCATCACCGTCGCCCCACCCCCCGACACCAACAAGCGCCTTCGGGTAACAATCGTCGACAACTCGACGCCGCTGTTCTTCGGCACCACGCTGCTGAAGAACTGGAAGATCCAGAAGACCTCGGTGGCCGAGTACGTGTCGAACATCCCCCTCGGGTCCAAGGAGAACGCCATCGGCACCGGCACGCTGGCCGACTCCGGACCGGCTCAGGGCTTCTGGCTAGCCATCTCCGGTCCGTGCGCGCCGAAAGAGGCCGGCGATCAGATCGCCTCCCGCTATGACGGAACCGGCGTCCGGCGAGGACGGTTCGACGCGACAGCGGACGCTGCCCGCAACAACGCCATGGTCTGCGACTACAACAAGAGCGAGAGCGACCCGGCCCGTGCTCCCTTCCCCCTCGAACCGGTCGCATTGAACAAGCCGACGGCCATCGAGGACCAGTCCAGCTACCTGGCCCGACTTCGAGACCACGTCGGCAAGGCACGTGACGACCGCAACGCCCTGTCGGCCGGCCACTTCCCGGCTCTCTCACTCAATCGTGACTGGAGTCCGGAGGGCTACAACTACATCGTCGACGTGCCATGCCGGAACTCGGTGGACCCGACGAGTCCTCCCCCGCCACCCTGCGACGGACCCGACCAGCAGTTCGCGAACGACGCCAGCACAGCGGGCAAGGAACTGGTCATCCAGGTCTACGACCCGGTGTTCAACCCGAAGTCGATCGAGTCGTGGCTGACCGATTCGGCACCGACCGCAGCCAACCCCGACCTCTACGGGATCCCTGACGACCTCCCGCCGCAGCCAACCCCGTGCGCAGGCGCCACGCCCGCCGGCTGCATCGTCGACACCGGAGCCGGCAACCCCCGGCCCGACACCGTGCGAGTCACCACCCGCTTCTCGCTCTACGGGCCCGACCTCACGCCGCTCGACTACTCCGACGATGATCCGGTGAAGATCGCCGAGCAGGACTACGGCTCGTGCGTCGTCGCGTATGACACCCCGCCGACATACGCCGGTGCCGTCGACAGCGAGGACGTGAATCCCGACCCGCAGTGCGCAACGGCGGCGGGACGTTGGGTCACGATCGCCCGTGTGTCGTCGGGTGCCCTCGCCCAGCGCGGGCGCTTCCGCATCAACGTCCGCACCCTCACCTCGGTCGACAGCTTCGGCTCGAACTCCTTCGCCCTTCGCAGCTTCTTCGATGTTCCGGCGTCGTCGAACTGGCAAGCGTGCAGCGCCGTTCCAGTTCTCGCCTGTGCATCGGTGTCGGGCGACTCGTCGATGAGCGTGTTCGCCACCGCCCCGGCGATCAAAGAGTTCTATCTCGCCAAGCTTTCTCCCGCCTCGATCTACCGCGGCAAGACCGTGATGGTTCGTCTGTGGGACGCGGGAGAGGGCGGCAGCAGCCTCCAGGTGCTCCGGCCGAAGTCGGGCCTGGAGACATGTGACTACGGGACGTGGGTGAATCCTGACACCTCCGTCGTCCTTGACTACTGCACGCAGAAGATCACCTGGGCGGTCGGGCAGACGGGCATCAACCAGTACACCGACCCGACGAAGGCGTTGAAAGACAGCGGCAAGGCACTGGGCGACGTGTGCGACAACAAGGGCCAGCCCGACGTGTTCTCGCTCCCGATCGCCGGTGACCGCAACGGCATCGAGACCAACAACCTGACGCCACCGGCGATCTGCGCATCAGCTGTTCCGCAGGAGATCTTCGACAGCCGAAACGGGCCGTACGACGCAACGCGCGGCAAGTTCAACGACCGCATGGTCAACATCAAGGTCAATGTGCCGAGCACCTACGGCTGCGACCCGACGATCGTGGCAACGTGCGTCGAGCTCGCCACGCTGCCCAACGGGGGTTGGTGGAAGATCAAGTACATCCCCTCCAAGGACGGGTCCGGTAACTACAAGCCGATGACCGACCGCTCCACCTGGACCGTCGAACTCCTCGGCGAACCGGTCCACCTGGTCCTCGACGAGTAACAAGCGGCCCACCGCGCTGGGAGAGAGGTTGCCCCAACATATGGGGGTAAAACACCTCCCAACGCCGCTCGGAGGTGTTTTGCCCCACCAGACGCTCAACGCGACCGGTCCGCCCGCGCCCGCGTTGCCACTGGTTGTCGTAGGACCCGGCGCCGCCCGTAGAGTCGATGCCATGTCGCTCCTGGAAGCTCCCACCGACGCACCGCCCACTGCCAAAGCCCGACCCGACAAGGCCCATTGGGCCCACCTCTGGGACGAGGTCATCACCTCGGGCTTGTGTACCGGCTGTGCCGGCTGCGTGATCGCCTGCCCCCACGACGTCCTGAGCTACGACGACACGAACGGTGTGTACCGACCGTTCCACCTCGAGGCCGAAGACGGCCCCGGCGGATGTGGTCACGGCGACCGTGGCTGCACGAGCTGCACCCGCGCATGCCCACGTTTCCGGTCCTGGGAGACCGAGGTGGATGGCTTCCTCTTCAAGCGTGACCGGGCCGATGCGGAGGTGGAGGGCGTCTCGAAGGACATCATCCTGGCCCGGGCCACGGAGAAATACGTGCTCGACAAGGGCCAGGACGGCGGCCTTGTCAGCGCCATGTTGATCTTCGCGCTGGAGCGCGGCTACATCGACGGGGCCCTTGTCAGCTATCTCGAGGGTGACGGGTCCACCTGGAAAGCGATTCCCGGTGTCGCGCGCACAAGGGAGGAGGTCATCGCGGCGGCCGGCAGCCGCTACACCTACTCTGCGAACACCATGGCCTACCCCCAGGCGCTTGCGATGGGGCTTGAGAAGGTTGCGCTGGTGGGTATGAGCTGCATGAGCTCGGTGCCCCCCGTCATGGGTGCGCGCAAGGCCGGGAAAATCACGAAAAAGTTTGCGCTCAACATCGGTCTGCTGTGTTCGAAGACCTTCGACGACGCCATCTTCGAGGAGCTCTTCGAGGCGAAGTACGGCCTCAAGAAGCAAGACATGGTGAAGATGAACATCAAGGGCGTGTTCCAGATCTGGATGAAGGATGGCAGCTACCACGAGGTCAACCTCAAGGAGTGTCATGCGTGGACGCGCTCAGGCTGCATGACATGCCCTGACTTCGCCGCCGAGCACGCCGACATCTCCACGGGAGGCATCGGCGCTTTCAATGACTGGACCCTGACGATCGTTCGCACCGAACTCGGCCGCAAGCTCATGATCGAGATGCTCGAAGCCGGTGTCATCGAAGGGCGGCCGGGCGATGACGATCCGGGAGCGATCGAACTGATGCGCAAGCTTTCAATCGTGAGCCGTCGTCGGTGGCCGCAGACGGTGAACTTCACGTCGCCTCGGCGTGGCATTCCACCGCCCAAACCGAAGGTCGAGCCAACACCCGCCTGACACCAACGGCAGAGCACCCACCGCCAGCAACGGCCCACCCAATACCAACGGCCGAGCCAATACCCCGGCCGCAGGGCCGACGCGGTACTTGAAACTTGGACTTCCCTCCCCGAGAGGTATATCATCCGCACTGCGCATCCTTCCGCCGAGGATGTGCGCCTCGACTTCGGTCGGGAAGGGCGCGAAAGCGTCGGCCGGAGAACTACCGCCGAGTTCTCCGGCCACCCGAACTTCCGGGGCCCGGTCGCCGCGAGGCACCGGGCCCTGTTTCGTTACCGCTCTTCCCACATGCATCGCCCATACTGAATGGCGTGCGAACTGCGATACCCAGCACCGCCCGCCGCCTGGTGCCCGGGCCGGTCGAGGATGCGCTCCGTCGCCGGCTCCGCCCATCCGCCGGTCGGCCAGCGATTCCGCTGATCCCGGTCGGTGCCAAGTTGGAGATCACCGGACGCTGCAATCTGCTGTGCTCGTTCTGCTACACCGATTCGCCATATCGCACCCGTGTCGGTGAGGACGAAATCACCGACGAAGGTTGGCTCGACATCGCCGAGCAATGCATCTCGCTCGGTGTCATGGAGGCGGTGGTGACCGGGGGCGAGCCGTTCCTTCGCAAGCCTCTGGCGCTGGCGATCCTCCGGCGTCTGACCGACGCCAACATCAACGTGATCATCAACACGAACGGCTGGTTCGTCGATGCCGACCTTGCCGCGGAACTGTCGACGATTCGCGGTGTACGGGTGAATCTTTCACTCGACGGGCACACGGCCGCCGCTCACGACGCCGCCCGAGGGGTACGGGGATCGTGGGACCGAGCCGTGCGCGCGATCGATCATCTGCTAGCTGCCGGCGTCCCGCTCCGCGTCGTCTCCGTCGTAACCCCGGCCAACATCGACGCTGTGCCGTCGCTTCTCCAGGAGCTTCACGCGTACGGGGTTCCCGGGGTACGGCTCGCGATCGCTATCGAGACCGGCGCGGCGACACGGGGTTCCGATGCCGGCGAGTGGCACGTCGAACGATCGAGCGTCGACCACATGGCCGAACGGTTCCGTGCGACCCACCCCGATATGGCCGTCGTCGTTGTCGGGAGTTCGGAGGCGGGGCGGCGGGCCCGCCACCGACCGCAACGTATTCCGCCGCGTGCGTTCCTCGTGCAGAGCGACGGGTTCATCCGAACCGACTCCACCAGTGGGGTCAGCTTCGGTCATGCCCCAACCGAAGGGGTCGAAGCGGCATGGACGCGGCTCCGCGCCACATGGGATCCCGATCTCGATGCCGAACTCGACATGATCCCCTACCGCGATCCCCTCGTCCCCATTGCTGACAGTCCCCGTCCGCCAACAGTGCTTGCGCCCGACCCAAGGTCACCGGTGCCAGTCGCAATCAGTCGGCTCCCCGCCGGTGTGCAGCGGGCCCGGCCGGCGGATGAGACGACAAATGAGGAACCGAGTGAGGCAACGAGTGAGCGTCACGACGGCACGCCACTACCCGCTCGGGCGCTGCGTCGAAGCTATGTGCACGGACCGATCCGGATCATTTCGTCCGATCGGCCGGCTTCCTTACGCGTGCTCGGCTCAGACACCGTGCACCGTCTCAATCCATCGGCGGCAGCCATGGTCGAACTGATCGACGGACGCCGTCTGGAAGCGGTTGTCGATGACCTCAGCGATCGATTCCCCACGGCGATCCGACAGACGCTGGTGGAAGACCTCCTCCGAACGGTCCGGCGTCTCGAGACCGCAGGAGCGCTCGTTCGTCTTATCGACGACACCGCCGACGCGACGGCGACCGCGGTCTGAGCTGGGAGCCGCTACCCGACCGCCGCGCGGACAAGCATCCCGCGGCGGAGCATTGCTCCGACAAAGGCGAGGCCATCTGCCGTGCTGCGGGCCTCATCGATTCCGAAACGATGGCGCAGCGCTCGAGCCAGCTCGGCCACCGTCGTCGCCGTGCCGGTCGCCTCCCACAGGAACGCCCCGGTGGTATTCAGCGTGACGACAGCACCGGTATCGGCCCGCAGCACAAGAAATTCACCGTCAACGGCCGATCCCGACGCCATCGGCGACCGGGAAAACGAGTCCGACGGAAGCACTGGCCCGGAATCCACGTATCCAAGATACGGCCAGACCGCGGAGATGAGGCGTTCGCGTTGCGTCGACGTGCTCCACCACCGCCGCCGTGCGCCATCTCACGTGTCGAAGCGGCCGACTACTGTCGGGAAATATGGACGAGATCGAATGTCAAGCCCCTCTGATCACTGACATCGAACTCGATGAGGGTATCGAAAGTGCCAAACCGGGCGCTGGAAGCCCCGTCTAAGCGGAGCCAGGACATGCCAGACATTGCCGCAACTGATGGGTACACCGCCCCCGTCCTGACCGACATCGAGCTCGAGAGGGTGTCGAGAGTGCCTCACCGGGCGGTGCCGTCTCCGGCTGAGCGGCACCAGACATGCCAGCCGTTGCCAAGACACCGCTCCGGGGCTCTACTCCGGTAGCTGGGGTCGAAGCTCCGCACGCATTCCTTTCCCCCAGGTGCACCGGTGGACTGGCGCGTCCAATGGCGTCCTGCTGATCGGCGAGGACCCGCTGGCGCGGGCGTTCCCCGCAAACGGTGACGAGACACACACGTTCACGCTCACCTCGGCATCCGAGGAGAGCGAATGCACGGTTCCCGACGGGGCACTATCCACCGGCGATGAGCTTGCTGCCCGCCACACGTGGGATGGACCATTCGGACCGCAACTGGCGTTGTCCTACCCGCAGCTCGGCTATGCCGTGGTGGAGGTGACTGGTCCCGCGTCGGCCACCGTCAGCCATCGCCTGGAACGTTCCGTGAACCGCCTCGACTGGGAACATGTGCTGCTCTCCTCGGTCGTGCCCCAGGCGCTCGGTCTGTTCGGCGAGTTGGTACTGCACGCGTGTGCCATCGATGTTCGATCGCCGACTTCCGGTGACCATATGGGCGCCGTGCTGCTGGCCGGACCGTCGATGGCCGGCAAGTCCACGATCGCCAACGCGGCGCTCGAACTAGGGCATAGGGTCCTGTCCGACGACGGCGTGCGGATGATCACGAACCCCGCCGAAACCGGAGGCTGGCTCTGCTTCCCGGGTTTGGCGGGCGCACGACGGCGGGTTACGGGTCCCGACGGTACGCTGCGGCGCGTCGTCGTCGGCCTCGACGAGGACCCGGCACCTCTACCCGTCCGACCGGTGCGCGCGGTGGTCATCCTGGGAACGCGAACGGACGAGCTCACGATCGTTCCCTGTTCGACAGCTGCCGCGGTTCGGGCGATCTCGGGTCATCGGATGACCCATGTGCCCGGATTCGTTGGGCAAGACCTCGCCTCGTCACTCGTTAGCATCACCGCCGGCCGATCGTTCGTGGCCCGGTTCCCGAACGATCTGGACCTGGTCCACGACTCACTTGCGAAGGTCCTTGCCACCGTGCTCCAACGTTCTCCATCGGACCAGTCACGAGCCCCCGCGTCGTAAGGCTGAGTACGAAAACGTAGGCTGGGGGGATGAACGAACAGGACTACGAATCACCTGAGGTCACCGACGTCGAGCTCGCCGAGGGCTTCGAGGCAGCAATGCCGAACGTAACAACCTCGGGTCCTGTCTAAGGGCTTTCTGCTCGACG
>JANOHI010000111.1:0-8887 GCA_031406385.1 Acidimicrobiia bacterium | reverse complement strand
CGTGAGCGATTCGCCGCCGAAAACGTCGAGGGAGCAGTCGGCCTCATCGATCTCCACGATGGTCGCCACGGTCGAGCCGGCTGCCGCGGATCGATAGGCCTCGGCGCGTGTGTCGGAACACAGGCCGATGACCGGCGATGTGCGATTGATATGCACGCGTAGCTCTGCCGCCGTGGCCATTGGATCGGACGGAACGATCCACGCTCGCAAACCCAGGGCGGCCAGCCACACGGCCACGAAGGTCGGCGAGTTCGTCAAAGCTAGGTGCACAGATGATCCGGGACCGACTCCGTGGTTCACCAAGAACTGGGCGACCCGGGAGACCTGTTCGTCGAATTCCCCATAGGTCCACGACTGCGTCGATTGGCGCTGCGCCGCCCCGCTTCGCTTCACTGCTCGCAACACAGGAGGCGCTCCCCCATCGCCCGTCACAACAGAAGAATTCGTCGATTGGCGCTGCGCCGCTCCGCTTCGCTTCACTGCTCGCAACACAAGAGGCGTTCCCCCATCGCCCGTCACAACAGAAGAATTCGTCGATTGGCGCTGCGCCGCTCCGCTTCGCTTCACTGCTCGCAACACAGGAGGCGCTCCCCCATCGCCCGTCACAAGAGAAGAATTCACGACACCATCCGGTCGCTCGAAGACCAGGAAGGTGCTGTCACGGCGCTCGGCGACGGCGCGAACCCAGGCTTGCGACAGGGTTGTTGCGCCGGCCCAGTCGGCCATGTCAGCTTCCGACCTCGACGACGTCAGCTGCATCGGCGTCGGCGTCGGCGACGACGGCCCCGTAGCCGCCACCACCGGGAAGATCGAGGCGAACGTGGTCGCCCGGCGCGAGCGTGATGCGTGATTGCGTGCGGACAGCCTCACCATTGACGGTGAACGCACCGGCCGCACCCGACTCACCGCCGAACAACCCCTTCGGGGCATCGGAGAGACGAGACGTCACCGCGTTGAGCTGCCATGCCCGGTCGGTGTCGACGGTGAACTCGATGGTCTGGCCGAGGCCTCCGACCTGCGCGCCCGGTCCCCCGCTACCGGTGCGCAGCTCTTTGCGAAGAAAGCGGATCGGCGCCGAGGCTTCGACCACTTCGACGGGAACGGCCGACACGCCGGTCGGATACGAGCATGCCGACAGGCCCGGCTTTGTGGCCCGGGCGCCGACGCCACCGGCGTAGGTGAACATCGCGGTGATGAACGGACTGCCGTCGTCGTGATTGCCGCTCACCTGCATCGTCCACACCGCGCCCGACCCCTCCGCCATGGCCTGTGCTGGTCGGATCTGGGCAAGCGCCTTGAGCAATGCGTTCGGCAGGAACATCCCGACGACGTGGCGTGCCGTGCCCGGCATCGGCGACACGGCGTGGACGATGGAACCAACGGGCGCCTCGACCTTGATCGGCGCCAGGCTGCCGTGGTTGTTCGGCAGCTCCGGGTTGAGGACCGAGCGGATCGTGAAGGTGGTGTAGGCGTGGGTGTAGTTGAGAACGACGTTGATACCGAACGGGCTGCCACCCGACGAGCCGGCGTAGTCGACGAGGATCTCACCGGCGACGTTGTCAACCGTAATCGCGCATACGATATCGATGGTGCTGCCATCGGCGAGATCGAGCAGTGCGCTCGCCGAGTAGGTACCGGCGGGCAGCTCACGGATGCTCGCCCGCGTGGCAGCTTCGGACCGCGTGATGATCTCGTCGGCCAGCGCCTCGATGTCGTCGAGCCCATGGCGATCGCACAACGCCTGGAGACGCTGCGCCCCCACCTCGCCACTGGCCATCTGGGCGTGGAGATCACCGGCCATGTGATCGGGCTGGCGAACGTTGCTGAGGATGAACTTCCACACGTCATGGTTGCGCTCACCGGCGATCATCAGACGCAGGATCGGGATCCACAGACCCTCTTCGAAC
Organism: Acidimicrobiia bacterium; assembly: GCA_031406385.1. Lineage (GTDB taxonomy): Bacteria > Actinomycetota > Acidimicrobiia > Acidimicrobiales > JANYDT01 > JANLQX01. The sequence goes on along the minus strand of JANOHI010000111.1, from coordinate 6,980 downwards.
ACGTCACGTCCACCGGCGCCGATGCCGTAGCCGCCGACATCGGTGTGGTGGATCGTCGAACCGAAGAACGCGATCGCCTTCCCGTTGCGGAACACGGGGTAGAGCACGGTCACATCGAGCAGCTGACCCGCGGTCTTGTAGGGGTCGTTGGTGATCAGGACGTCGCCCTCGACGAGCGAGTCGGTCGGGTACTCGTCGAGCATCGCCGACGCGGCGCGGGCGAGAGAGTTGATGTGACCCGGCGTGCCGGTGACCGCCTGGGCCACCATGCGGCCGCGTCGGTCGAACACGGCATTGGCGAGGTCGCCGGCCTCACGAACGATGGGCGAGAACGCGGCGCGCTGCAACGCTCGTGCCTGCTCGTTCACCGTGGCGATGAGGCTCTGCCACAACACTTCCAGCTCGATCGGATCGAAACTCATTTCGAGACTCCTGTCGTGGCGGTGGTGGTGGTGGCAGTCGTGGCAGTCGCAGCGGTCGTTGCCGTCGTCGCCGCCGCACCGGTCGTTGCGCTCTTGGCTGCGGGCACCGCCCGTTCGGCGATGATCGAACCGTCAACGGCGACGGTGGCGGTCCAACCGGGCCGGATCACCGCCGTGGTTTCACGTTCCTCGACGATGGCCGGGCCGACGATGACCTGCCCGCGGCCGAGATCGGTTCGGCGATACACCGGGGTGTCGACGGGACCGGCGGTGCGGCTGAAGCGGACGGCCCGGTGGCTGTGCACCGCACCGATTCCCTCGACCACCGAGGCCATTGGCTCGATCGTTTCCGCGGAGGCGAACGCCGAGAGACGCCACGTGACCGCCTCGACCCGGACATCGGGAATGGTCAGTCCGTAGATCCGGCGGTAGTCGGCTTCGAACAGTTTCACGACTCCTGCATAGGTCACCGGCCAACCCGTTCCCTCGCCGACCCACAGGGTGATCTCGTTCCCCTGTCCGAGGTAGCGGACGTCGACGCCGTAGCGGAAGTTGATCCTCTCGGCCTCGACACCGGCCGCAGCAAGAACTCGCCGGCCTTCATCACGCAACTCGTCGAGCAACCGGTCGCGCGCCGTCAACTCCGGTCCCGGTGCTTCAAAGAGGTCGAGCGGGCGCACCATCGATCGGGCAAGGTCGATGCGTACCGGCGTGACCAGGGTGCCGAACGCCGAGAGCACGCTGGCATTGACGGGGAAGACCACGCGTGGAGACTCCAGCAGTTCGGCCACACCGCATGCGTGCACCGGACCGGCACCACCGAAGGCCAGCAACGTAATGCCCCGAAGATCAACGCCCTGCTCCACCGAATGCATGCGCGACGCAGCCGCCATGTTCTGGTCGACCAGCTCGCTGATGCCGGCGGCGGTGTCGTCGGCGGAGAGTCCGAGCGCAACGGCGACCGATTCGAGGGCGGTGTGCATGGCGTTCGTGTCGAGCGCCATGTCGCCGCCGAGGAAGAACGCCGCATCGAGCAGACCGAGCGACAGGTCGGCGTCGGTCACCGCAGGTTTGGTGCCTCCACGTCCGTAGCACGCCGGACCCGGGTCGGCACCGGCGGATTCCGGACCCACCTTGAGCAGACCAAGATCGTCGACGCGTGCCTGACTGCCACCGCCGGCACCGATCTCCACGAGATCGACCGACGGGACCGAGACCGGGAATCCCGAGCCCTTCTTGAAGCGGTAGATCCGGGCGACTTCGAAGGTGTTCGTGAGCTCCGGCTCGCCGTGCACGATGAGACACGACTTCGCGGTGGTGCCGCCCATGTCGAAGCAGAGCAGACGCTCTTCCCCCATGCGCTTGGCGAACCAGCTTCCCGCCAGCGCGCCGGCGGCCGGGCCCGACTCGACGAGGCGAATCGGCGCACGAGCAGCGTCGTCGGCCGATACCACTCCCCCGTTCGACAACATCATGAGCACGGACCCGCCGAATCCTTCGGCGGCGAGCCACTTCTGCAGCTCGTCGAGATAGGGCCCGATCACCGGCATCGTGGCGGCATTGCATGCCGTGGTGATCATGCGCGGGTACTCGCGGATCTGGGGCGAGATCTCCGCCGATATGCACACCGGCACGCCGAGCTCCCGGCGAAGGTGTTCTGCGACGATGCGTTCGTTCGCCGGATTGGCATAGGAGTTGATGAGGCACACGCCGACCGCCTCAACGTTGGCGGCGCGTAGCTGCTCGGTGATTTCGGCAAGGCCCGCCGCGCTCGGTGCCTCGCTGGCGACACCGGTCGGGTTCGTGCGCTCCGCGATTTTGACGATGCGATCACGCGAAACGGGAGGAGCGGGGAACTCGATCTGCAGGTCGTACATGTCGTAGCGATGCTCGTTGCGGATCAGCAGCGTGTCACCGAACCCCGACGTGGTGACGACACCCGCCCGGCCGATCTTGCCCTCGATGAGCGCGTTCGTGATCAGAGTGGTGGCGTGCACGATCGGCGCAGTGATCTCGCTCGGCACCACACCCGCCTTGGCCAGCAGCTGCCGCACACCGGTCCGGACACCGTCGAGAGGTGCCGAGGGGGTCGTCAGGGTCTTGTCGACGACGACACGGCCCGACACCGCGTCGAGCAACACCACGTCGGTGAACGTTCCGCCGATGTCGACGGCGAGGCGCCAGTCAGCAGCCATCACGTCGCCGCCACTTCGCTCGGCGCGGTCGGCGCGGTCGGCTTGACCGAACGAGGCGGCGCGAACACGTCGAGGATCCATACCTCGTTGAGTTCGTCATCGCCGATGAACACGCTCTCGCCATGCCACACGGCCGGCGGTGCGAGATAGACGTCTCCCGGGCCGAGCACCTTGCGGCTGTGGTCATCGGTTGCGCCGATACGGAAGTCGAGCGTGCCGCGCATGATGATGCCGAGCTGTTCGTTCGTTTCGTGGTTGTGCAGGAAGGAACCGTCGCCGCCACCGGTAATCCGCCAGAACCAGAGCTCAAGGTTCTCGCCGACGATGATCCGACGACGGAATCCCGGGCGATCGGTCTCTTCGAAGAGTGCGTCGTCGAAGAAGTAGGTGTACCGAGGATCGGACTCGACGCGCGCTGCACCGGTGGCCTCGTTCGGTGTGCTGTTCACAGCAGTTGCTCCAGCATGCGTCGCTCGACATCGTCGAGATGGGCGACCACGGCGGCGACCGCCTTGCGAACGTGGCCGCGCACGACGGCGTCGGCGATCGCTCGATGCGCCTCGGTTGACGATCGGATGATCTCGCGCACTTCAGCGCGGTTCACCTCGGCGTAGAGCAGCGAGGCGAACTCTCCCGAGCCGAACAGCGCGGCGAGCGCCTTCGCATGCACCTCGTTGAGCAGCGGGTTCCCGCAGGCTCGGGCAAGCGCGGCGTGGAACATGCGATCGATCTCTCGGAACTCTTCGAGGTCGGTCGTGTTCCGGGCGGCCAGCGAGGCGATGAGTTCGCGGTCGGCATCGGTCGCCCGGCGCGTCGCCAGCTCGACGATCGCCGGCTCGATGACCTGACGCACTTCGAACAGCTGGGAGACGAGCGCCTTGCGATCATCACCGGTGAAGTTCATCTCGGGGAGTTGCTCGGCAACAACGGAACGATTGCCGCGTCGCTCCAGATAACCGGCGATGACCAGGCCCTGGATGGCTTCGCGTACCGACGTGCGGGCCACGCCGAACTCCTGACACAGAACGCGCTCGGCCGGCAGCGGTGTTCCTGGCGCAAGCTGTCCGCTGTGGATGGCGTCGGCCAAACGCTGACGGATCTCGGCCGAGACGGTCACACGGGTGACCGGATCGAACGCAGTCGTCACGCCAGCCCGACCTTCGCAAAGCGAGCGATGTCCCCGGCGAGGTCGAGCGGTTCGATGACGGCGTCGTGCTCGGCGGCGCCCCAGTACTCCGCCGGCACCCGCCACATCACTTCGAACTCCAGCCCATCAGGGTCCTTCGCGTACAGGCTCTTGCTCGTGCCGTGGTTGCTCGCCCCGACCAGCGCCCCGGCTGAGCCGAGGCGATCGCGCATCTCCGCCAGCTCGTGGAGGGTCGGCACCTCCCATGCCAGGTGGTACATCCCGACGCTTCGACGTCCTGCTTCGCTCGGTCCGGCACCGTCTCCGATGGTGAAGAACGCGATGTCGTGGTGGTTCACCGACCCGGGCGCACGCATGAACGCATAGGCGCCCTCCGGATGTTCGGTCACTGTCGTGAAGCCCAGCACCTCGGAGTAAAACTTCTGGGTGACGCGCGCTTGGCGCACGTAGAGCACCGCGTGATTCATTCCCGTGATCGGCATGTCGTGTCCTTCTCTCCGGCGGGGCCGGTCGGGCAGCGCCCGACCTTGGACTGATGGTCAGACCATAGTTGCTCCCCCCGGGGCTGATGACCCGGATGAACCGATCGGGGACCGCCGGCGGGCTGCCACGAAGGTCTCACGACACGATGTTCCGGGCGATCGACGCGTGACACCCGAGGGTGGCATCGACCACCTGCGTCACCCCGAGATCCATGGCTACCGAAGCGAGCGAGTACGCATCGACTCGCGAGAGCCCGAGGTGCTCGCACATCAGCCAGAGCATCTGCTCGGCCGCCATCGTCATCGCCCCATGCAGGTCGGCGGAGAACCCGTGGGTGAACCAGTGGCTGTCGGTCTCGAGGATGGGCGAAGTGTTCCCCAGGCCCTTGATGACCGACACCTGGATCACCGCATTGAGCGACGCCTCGATCGCCGTTCCGCAGATCTCGCCGTCGCCTTGTGCGAAGTGCGGGTCGCCGACGTAGAGGTTCGCGCCCGGTGCGAAGACGGGGTAACACATCGTTGCGCCGGGACCGACGCGCCAGTTGTCGACGTTCCCGCCGAAGACACTGGGCGGAATGCTCGACAGCCGGCCCGACTCCGCCGGTGCAACCCCCATGACGCCGAAGTGCGGGCGCACCGGGACCCTGACGGCTCGGCTGAAAGGCTGGCGAGATGCGGGGTCCGGCTCGCTGATCACGCCGGGCAGGTCATAGAGCGGACGGGCGGTGAAGTCGAAGCCGAACATCGGACTCGCCGTCGCACCGAACCCAGATCCTCCAACGTCATCGAGGCCGTGTCGATGGTCGGCAGCGTGGCCCACGACTGAATCGTCGTTGAGAGAGTAGATAGTGATGCGCTCCTTGCCGAACGACGAGTACAGCAACCCCCAGTTCGCCGCGCAGTTCGATCCGTAGGGCATACGCGGAACCATGTCGACGATGCGTACGGCGAGAGTGTCCCCCGGCTCAGCTCCGCGTACATGGATGGGCCCGGTCAGTACATGAACGCCCGGCCCACGGCTCGCCTCGCCGATGCCCGACCACAGGGCACGGATGCCGTCGTCCATCAGCAGGTCCGGCGCGTCGCCGGCGTGGTGGGTCACGGCCTCGATCTCGATGATGTCTCCGTCGCTTACCTCGAGGACCGGTGGCTGGTCGCGATCGATGTACCCCCAGTAACACGTGTCCGGAGTGGCGGGCAGGACATGACGTGTCGGGGCGACGAACGAGTCGAAGCGAGCGGCCAGATCGAGGGGCATGACCGGACCTTACGAACTCCCGGTTTCCGCCATGTTTCGCACGGATGGCAACTCGCCGTTCTTGGACTGATGGTCAGACCAAGTCTGCGAGGGAGTCCGCGCTCGAGGTCACGAGCGCGGTTCGATTCCGCAGCGGGAAGATCCCGGCGATCGCCCCTGCCGTCACCTGCGCGGACGGAGCCGAGGGCGCGTCGTCGCGCACGAGAATGGTCGACCGATGCACGCGATGGTGTCCGTGGCCACCCGGCCCGCGAAGCGCTCCCGAGCCAAACACCGTTTCGTGATCGAGCACACCGACGCCGTCGACGACAAGGCGCTGATGGACGGCCAACGTTCCTGACCGCTCCTCGAATCGTCCGAGGCACACCGTTTCGCAGAATCGCAGCGATGACGTTGTCGCAAGACGCAACAGGGTCGACGAGCGATGCCGGCTCCCGGCGACGCTGACGGTCGGCTCCAACTCCCAGTCGACCGTCGCATCGGCCCCGACCTCGAGGGTGGTCCGCAGCGACGAACTCGCCGCCGTCGTGCCCGGCTGCACCATCGACGCCCCGACCGAGCGCACCCGCACCGACGCACCGTCCTCCACCACGACCGAGAGGAGCAGCTCATCTCCTCCGAGCGGGCCGGCGGCGCCGTTCACGAAGAGCAGCATCAGCGTGGCGTCGCAGGACTCACCGACCCGCACGATCAGGGGGACCTCACAATGCGTCCGTTTCAGAACGGTTCGTCCGGCAACGTCCACCCCGACGAGCAACTCGGTTCTCGCCTGCATGCCTCTACGCCCGGTGCCACTGCGCGAGCTGGGCCCGCACCCACGCGGCCACCTCGGTCGCGCCCTCGGCACTCACCAGTGAGGTGAAGAGCATCGGCAGTGCGCCGCGACGCGCCTTGGCATCACGGTCCATCACCGAGAGGTCGGCCCGCACCAAGGGTGCGAGGTCGGTCTTGTTGATGACGAGCAGATCGGCCGCGGTCACACCCGGCCCGCCCTTGCGCGGCACCTTGTCACCCCCGGCCACATCGATCACGAAGATCTGCACATCGACGAGAGCCTTGCTGAACGTGGCGGTGAGATTGTCACCACCGCTCTCGATGATCGTCAGCGCAACCGGTGCATGCGCCGCTTCGAGCTGCTCGATGGCATCGAGGTTCGCCGAGATGTCGTCGCGGATCGCGGTGTGCGGACACGCACCGGTTTCGACCGCCACGATCCGTTCGTCGGGAAGAACGGCCATGCGCCGGAGGGCTTCGGCGTCCTCGGTGGTGAAGATGTCGTTGGTGACCACGACAGTGCTCACGCTGTCGGCGAGAAGTCGGCAGAGTGCGGCGACGAGCGCGGTCTTGCCACTGCCCACCGGGCCGCCGATGCCGAGGCGCAGCGCGCGCGATCCCGGCGTGTCGGTCGAGGTGGCGTCGGCGTGATCGTGGTGGTGATGATTGGCGTGGCCGTGATCGTGCTCATGCGCGGTG
>JANOHI010000090.1:0-10455 GCA_031406385.1 Acidimicrobiia bacterium | reverse complement strand
TTGTGGTCGGCGCGGTTGGGGTCGGCGAGATCTCCAACCGTGCGTCACCCGGTCCGCTGTTGTTCTTGTAGTGCACCACGACGGTGTGCTTCCCGGCGGTGAGCCTGGGCGTCGCCCATACTTCGACGGTCGAGCTGGTTCCCCATTTCTCGAGAATCTGGCGTCCGTCGACCCATATCCGCATCGAGTCGTCGCTCTTGGTGGTGAACCGGGTCACACCGGCGGCGAACACGAATTCGCCCGTCCACGACGCGCTGAAGTTGGTGTGTGTGTTCAGACCCGGGGGCTTCGAACTTCCGCCGTAGCGCTCGTCGAATGTCGGGTCGCAGACGGTGGATACCGGAGAGCCGGTGACCGTCGTGGTGGCAAAGAACTGGACGAGCCATTCGCCGGGGTTGCACGACACCGTGGCGGCCGCTCCACCGCCAAGCGGCACCGGGGTCGGCATCGGAGCGCTGACCGGTCCGGCGGCGAAGGCCGGGGTGAAGGCGAGCGCGGCGCGCGACGATCCGCTCTTCGGTCGATACGTCACGTCGATCGTGTGCGCGCCTGCCGTGAGGGTCATCTCGGTCAGTGCAGTGAGCGTGTCCGTGCTCTCGGAGCCCGATCCCTGTTTGAACAACCGCGTGCCGTCGATCGACATCGACGACACGTCGTCGCCGGTGGTGAAGAAGCTGTAGCGCTGTGTGGTTGCGACGATCACGGTTGCAGACCACGATGCCTCGAACGACGCCCCGATGCCCGGCATCGGCGTAGCGCCATTCGTCAGGGAGAGGTTGAGGCTCGTCTCGCATTGGATCGCCTGTTCCGAACCTGACGTGTACGTGGCCCGCCACGCACCCGGACACGTCGTCGGCCACGTCGTTGTCGGAACCGACCACGTCGGGGGCGGCGGCGGGGCAGTCGGCGGGGGCGCTTCGGTCGTCGTGGTCGGGGCGACCGTCGACGTCGATGGGGTGAACGTTGTCGTCGGAGGGATCGTTGTCGTCGTGGTTGTCGTGGTTGTCGAGGTTGTCGGCGGTGCGGTGGTCGTGGTCGTCGTCGTTCTTGGTGCGGTCGTCGATGTCGTGGTCAGTGGTCGCGACGTCGTGGTGCTGAGCCGGGTGGTGGTGGCTGCTGGCGACGTCGGCGGAGGGGTGTCCGCCTCCGGCCTGGTCGTCGGTGGCGCGGCGGTGATGGGGATCGTTCCGCTGATCCAGCCGTCGAGCAGCGTGGTGGACGTGGTGCTGACCGGTGGTCGGGTTGTCGCGACGCCAGGTCTCGGGAACACGTCGGCGACGAGGGTGGTCGTGGTGTCGGAGGAAGCGGCGCCATCGCCGGGTCGGCCAAATTGCGTCGTCGGGGAACGGTCCGTTCGTTCCGGGCCCTTCTCACGGACTGCCTGGGTCTGTTCCCGGATCGGTCGCAGCGCCAAGTTGTCGGGAGGGGCCGTGGGTGCGAGCGTGGTCGTCACGGCGATGGCCAGAGTCGTGATCGTCGCCTTTGCCGAGGCCGCGGCGGCCGCCAGAGGTGTCGACACCAGAGTCCCGGCGCCACCGCTGGCAAAGACCAGTCCGCTCTCCGGAAACGATTGCGTCGCCATCTGCATACCCCGCACGAACGGCGCGGCGACAGCGACACCGGTTGACGCACTGACGCCGCCGGACACGGTCTGCGCGATGGTTGCGACGGGGCCGTTGCCGGAAGCGAGGTGGCCGACCACGCTGGAGAGCAGCCCCGCTGACCTTCGTGTCTTCTTCGAACCCACCTTGAGGAACGCGCGCACCACCGTCGGGTCGAAGTGTGTCCCGGAGCACTTCACCAGCTCGGCTCGGGCGTCCTCGTAGGACATGGGCTTCTTGTAAGAGCGCGCCGCCGTCATCACTTCGAAGCTGTCGGCCACGGCGACGATCCGGGCCTGCAGCGCAATCTGCTCCCCCTTCAGACCGAGCGGATACCCCGTTCCGTCCCACCGTTCATGGTGCTCCTCGATGACGCGGGCTGATTCGCCCAGCCACGCCCGGAGCGGACCGATCCGATCGTGCCCTTCCATCGGGTGCGACTGGATGAGTGCCCATTCCTCCGGTGTCGGCTTCCCCGGCTTGTTCAAGATCTCTGCGGGTACCGCAAGCTTGCCGATGTCGTGGAGCACCGAAGCCCACCGCAGCCGATTGCGCTCGACCTCGCTCAGACCCATCTCCTGGGCGATCACCTCGGAGAGCGCACGCACCTTCTCGGTGTGGCCGCGAGTCTTGCGGTCATGGCGGTTGAGCGCCTCGATCAGATCCAGCACCTGAAGGGCGGCCTGCTGTGGGTCATCGGCGAGCCCCTGGTCCATGAACTCGCTGATGACCCGTTCCCCGTTGGCGGTATTGCCCATGCGCAGCGCCGTCTTGACGCGGGACGGCGCTTCCTCTGGGAAGTTGAGGTTCATCTGGCAGAGGGCAGAGAGCGGCAGGAGACGCTCGGTCAGCCGTCCGATCCGGTTCGCCACCACGGTGGCCACGACGAACATCAGGGCAATCCATCCGAAACGGTTCGGCGTCGACCATGAACCCCGGTAGAAAACGCGGCCCAATGCTGTCGTCACGGCGATCGCGCCGCCGACCGGAACGGCGAACGCCACCAACTTGATGGCGCGCGCCATCCAGGGGCGGCTCTGCCAGCCGGAGCGGTCCGAATAGTCCTGTGGCTTGGTCTCGGTGATCGCCATCGGCGCCTTCGAGGGGAGGGGCGGAAGAAATCCGCCCGGTGCATCGACGCCCCGGCGTGGGCGATCAATAGGGCGTTGTGCTCAGCGCGGCGGGCCTTATCCGACGGCCGGTAGATTCCCGTTCCGATGAATGTCGGGGATGGCGCGGAAGTGGTCGTAGCGGAGATCGAAACGGCCTGGTCGCGGGTCGGGCGGTCGCCGTTCGTGCTGGGGGTGGGTGGTTCGGTCGCGGTGGGCAAGTCGACGCTGGCCGAGGCGGTGCGCTCCCTTGGGTCGTTGCGTCGGGGGTGGAAGGTCACAACCATCGGAACGGACGGCTTCTTGTTCCCGAACCGATTGCTTGCCGATCGCGGCCTGCTCGACAACAAGGGCGAACCGAACACCTACGACGAAGCGGCGCTGCTGGAGGTGATCACCAGCGTTCGCGGTGGCGCCACACTTGTCCATGTGCCGCGGTACTCACATCGCACCTTTGACGTCGAAGCGGGCGACGCGGTCGCCGTCGGAGACGTCGTCATCATCGAAGGGGTCAACGCGCTCCAACCGGCTCTGGTCGGCGCCTACGACCTTGCGCTGTACCTCGACGCTGATGAATCGGTCATCGTCGGCTGGTTCGTCGAGCGATTCCTGGGCATGGTGGTCGCGGCCGAGTCCGATTCTCACAGCTTCTATCGGAGATTCGTGGACCTTGACGAGGCTGGACGCGCGTCAACGGCGCGCTCCGTCTGGTTCGGGGTCAACGGTCCGAACCTGCACCGATTCGTCGCCCCGACGAAGGGCTCGGCCGACATCGTCGTGACCCTCGACGCCAGTCACGCAGTCGTCGGACTCACCCACCACGGACGTTCGGCCGCTCCAGGGGGCGACAGTCCACCGCCGAGAACCTCCTGAGTCGAGGTGGCGTGCCTCGGGGCGCTCATCGGCATGCCGGCGATGTCGTCTCGATGGGCGCGTCAGCGATCCCTCACACCAGGAAGGTGGTGAACTGCCAGGTCTCGTCGGGGTCGTCGGTGCGGATCACCGGTTGGGTGAATCGCTCGAACAGGGCCGATTCCGCCCGATTGCGCAGTGGCGTCCAATCGTTGGGCTCGGAGTGGTAGGTGCCAAGGTACGGCCGACAGATCTCGAGGATTCGTTGATGGTCCAGATCATCGGGCACGCAGATGCCCCGATCGGCATTCTCGATCATCCAGACGACGGCGGCCATCACCGAGACGGCAACCTGCACCGTCGTGGCGCTCTGCCCCGGCACGAGCGTGCGGGCTTCGTCGATGGTGAGGACCGAACCCGTCCACCAACTCGTGTATGGATGGCCCATCAGCAAGATGCCCATGGCATCGGCGCCGCCCGGGAGGATCTCGTTGTTGAGTATCCGCTGGCGTTCGGGCATCACCAAATGGTTCTGGCGGAGCTCGTGGAGCGAGGCGATGGCGGAGTCGCTCGGGCAGTAGGTGTAGTGGACCGTGGGTCGGTAGACGGGACGGTCGTCGTCCCAGACGGTGAGGTGGTCGCTGATCGTGAACGCCTCACCATGGCGGATGACCATGCCGTGGATCTCACCGAGCGGAGTCCACGACCGAACCATCGTGTCCATCCCCATACGGGCGAGGGCGATTTGGTTGGACGGCCCGTACTGGTGCACGTAGGCGTCCGGGGGCATGCGGAGCTCGTGGGTTCCCCAACCGAGCTCGGCCGGGGCGACGCCCTCTTCATAGAGGCCTTCGACGCTCCAGGTGTTGACGAATTCGCCGCGCTGTTTGGGTTTGTCGGTGGTTTGGGTGTCGAGTTCGGCCACGTGGATGACCTTCACCCCGAGCAGCATGGCGGCGTCATTGAACCGATGGTTGTCGAGTGCGTCGGCGAGGCGTTCGGCGGTGGGGGCGTCGAGCTTGGAATCGGCAACCGCGCGCCGGCCGATCGTCGTGAGCGCGTCCTTGGTGAAATGCGAGACCAGACCCGGGTTGGCCCCGTGCTCTAGCACCGCGGTCGGTCCCGGTGTGGTCCAGCGGGCCGTCATGCGACGAAGATCCATATGTCGGATGTAGAGGCTCCGCTCGCGTGGGTCCTGGCGTTCGGCGTCGGTATAGGCGTCCCACACTTCGATGCTGGTGTTGAGATAGCGGACGCCCGCATCGTGGCACCACTGCAGGATCTCGGCGCTGTCGATGTTCCATGCGAGGTCCATCAAGATGTCGCCGTGGGCGAGATGGCGCCCGAGAACGTCGCCGAAGTTGTGCTGCTCGACCCGGTCGACCACGTAGGTGACGCCCCTGGCGATCTCGTCGGCGATGCGAGCGCGGTTGTCGACGAAGTCCATCACCGTGACCTGCTCGGGTGAGCAGACGTGTCGCAGGAGCAGCGGAAGCGTGCATTGGGCGACGGATCCGCATCCGACAACAAGGATCCGGCCGGTGAACGGGACGCGGGGCAACAACGTGGGCTCCATCAATTGGAGACTCCTTCTGGGCAGGTTGATCGACGATGCACGCGGATCGGCATCGGCACAGCGAACAGGGGACGCGCATTCCGGTCGCGTTCGCGGCCGGGCAACGATCCGTCTGTGGCGCATGACTCGGCCCTAGGACGGCCCGAAAATGATAGTGGCCGCACTACCAGGCGTGAACCGCGCTGTCGCGGGGAGAGAGGTTGCCCCCATTCCGAGGGGCAAACCACCTCCCAGCGACGATGGGAGGCGTTCTGCCGCACCGTCCGGCCGCGGCGTTCAGGTCGAACGACCTAGCGCAGTGAGGTGTAGGTCGGAGCCCAAGAAACCTGTTCAGGTCACCGGGTGGGGTGCCGATGCTGGTTGCATCCGTTGTCCTTGCGGCCTTCGTTCCGAGGGGCAGCACAGAACTTGAGTCCAACACGAAGGGGAACCATGCTCCTCGATCACGCCATACCGAATGCCGCCGACGGCGCCCCGCTGCGCCGCGGTGAACGTCGCAAGCAACACACGAAGCGACGGCTCCTCGACGCGGCCGCCGAGACCTACGCCATCATGGGCGTGGAAGGGGCGACGATCGGCGCGATCACCGAGCGCGCCGACGTGGGGCTGGGCACGTTCTACCTGCACTTTGAGGACAAGGACACGATCGCCGCGACTGTTTCCGCCATCATCGTGCGCGCGATCCTGGTGACCGAATCGGATCTGGCCGCGGAACACTCCGATGTCGACGCGACGATCGATCGCCTTGTGCTGCTGGCCCGCGTCGTGATCGACGCTGCGGCGACGGCACCGGGATTGTTCTGCGCCCTGCTGACATGGGAGGGGTCGCGCAACGCCCCGTCGTCGTCCCACCCGACGATGCGTGACCTTCTCACCCCGGAGTTGGCGACACGAATCGCCCGCGGCGTCGAAATCGGTCAGTACCGCATCGAGGACTCGACAATCACGGCGCACGCCATTCTCGGGATCCTCTCGGCCTGCATTCCGGCATGGACGGCGACGGGTCGTTCTGACTGGGACACCCTCGGCGGGTTCGTTGAGCGCTCCGTCGCCGGGATGGTTGCCGAACGGGCCTGAGGGCTCACCTTCGGGCGACTCCGGGTCGTCGCAACACGTTTTCCCTATCGTCGCAGCCTCGGTTTCTCCCCGAACCGGGGCTGCGTTCGCGTGCCGGTGTCAAGTCCCGGCTGCAGTTCGGAAAAGCAATCGGCCCGGACCAAAAGGGCCGGGCCGATCGTGACGCTAGGAACGTCAGCTGGCGGAGAGGGTGGGATTTGAACCCACGGAACCTTGCAGTTCAACGGTTTTCGAGACCGTCCGATTCGGCCGCTCTCGCACCTCTCCAGCGGCGGAGAAACGTTAGCCGACGGAAGCTACGTGCTCGCCGGCCATTGCGAGGAGTTCCTCGAACAGCGGGACACGCAATCGGTGCCGCTGGGAGTGGACGGCCAGGCGATCTGCGGCACACGAGGGTCCTCACTGAGAGCTGCTGCCTTCCGGCCCTGACTCGGTTCATGGGGTTCTCGTTGCGCAGGACCCGACCGCCCACACCGAGCGGCACCGGTACCTTTTGTGAGGAACGCACGATGCGCGCATCGCTGTCGGCTCCAGCTCAGACTAGCCTCTGCGACGCTGTTTCGGTCCGGGTCGGTTTTCCTTTTGGGGAACCCTGGGTCGTGAGAGCGGCCGGGAGGAGTGCGAGAGCGGCCGAATCGGCACGCTTGGAAAGCGTGTGTGGGGCAACTCACCGTGGGTTCGAATCCCACCTCCTCCGCCAGTTCACGTTGCCGGCGGGCCCCGCCTCCGCTTCGCTTCGGCACCCGCCGGGTGGCCTCTTCGGGGGGACCCGAGGCGGCACTCGTCGCTTCGCTCCTCACGCCCGCACTCACCCACGGCCGGGTCACAGGCGGCAACCTCGCTTCGCTCCGCTCGTGTTCACCTGCTCGCCCTGTGTAGGGTCGGCCGGGTGAGCGCTGTCCCCGCCGAACCATTGGATTACGACGCGCTGATGGGCCAGGCGCTCGCCGAGGCGCAGCGCGCCGAGGCCCACGGCGATGTTCCCGTCGGGGCGCTCGTCGTCGTCGAGGGAAAGGTGATCGCCGCCCGGCACAACGAGCGCGAACGCACAGGGGACCCGACCGCCCATGCGGAGGTGCTCGCGCTCCGTGATGCCGCGGCGGCACTCGGACGTTGGCGTCTGGACGACGCCACCCTCATCGTCACCTTGGAACCGTGCCCGATGTGCGCTGGAGCTGCGATCAACGCCAGGGTGGCCCACATCGTTTACGGCGCAGGCGACCCCAAGGCGGGCGCCACCGGCTCGCTCTACAACCTCTGCGCCGACGCCCGGCTCAACCATGAAGTGGCCGTGACGCCATTCGTCCGCGCCGAGGAATCCTCGAATCTGTTGAAGGACTTCTTCGCTTCACGTCGCTAGCGCTCTTCTCCCGTTCTGCTTCGGTTCGAGCGGGCTGTCGCACCCCTGCCGGTACGATCGTCTCCGTGACGTACCAGTCCCTCTACCGCCGCTTCCGCCCGCAGCGCTTTGCGGACATGGTCGGGCAGGAGCACGTCTCCGACACGCTGCGCAATGCCGTGCGCAACGACCGTGTTGCCCACGCCTATCTGTTCTGCGGCCCCCGCGGTTGTGGAAAGACCACATCGGCGCGCATCCTCGCGAAGGCACTGAATTGTACGAACCTCCAAGACGGCGAGCCGTGTGGGGAGTGCGAGTCCTGCATCCAGGTCGCGGCCGGCTCGTCGATGGACGTCATCGAAATGGATGCGGCGTCGAACAACGGCGTCGACGCCATGCGCGAACTCGTCAGCCGTGCCTCGCTCGGCACGGCCGGCCGGCGCAAGGTCTACATCCTCGATGAGGTGCACATGCTGTCAACGGCGGCATCGAACACGCTCCTCAAGACCCTCGAGGAACCTCCGTCGCATGTTGTGTTCGTGTTGGCGACCACCGATCCGCAGAAGGTGCTGCCAACGATCCGCAGTCGCACGCAAGTGTTCGAGTTCCGGCTGTTCGCCATCGACGCGCTCACTGGTCTGCTTCGTGACGTCGCCAGCCAGGCCGGCCTCGAACTCGATGACGCCACGCTCGCCGCGGTGGCCAAGCGTGGCAACGGATCGGCGCGTGACGCTCTCTCCGCGTTGGATTCGGTGGCCGCGTCCGGCGGTATCAGCGATGCTTTCGACATCACCGAGTTGGCGGCGGCGGTAGGCAGTCGCGACGTCGCCGAGATCCTCCGATCGATCGAACGGGCGTCGGAGCGGGGCCGCGACCCGCGCCAACTGGCCCGCGACCTCATCGAAGTGCTCCGTGACGTCTTCCTGACCCACATGGGTGTCCCCCGACCGGGCGCGTCCGACGAGCTCCTCCGTGCGTTCACCCCGGCGGCGTCGACCCGAGCGCTCGAAGTGCTTGGTGAAACGCTCGTCGCTCAGCGCGATGCGATCGAGCCTCGCATCGTGCTCGAGACGGCCCTTGTTCGCCTCGCCAACCCCGACCTCGACACGTCTTTGGCGGCGTTGGTCGAGCGGCTTGACCGACTCGAACGCCTCGTGCGATCCGGAGCCGACGGGGCCTCGATCGGCTCGGGTGCGCCGCGGTCAGCTGCCACCGGGCCCATAGCAGGAGCGGTCTCGTCGGCAGTACCTCCGGCTGCGCCGCCCGCTGCTGTGCCGCCCGTTGCCGCGCCCCGAGCTGGCGTCGAGGTGCCCGCTGCGGTGCCGCCCGTTGCGGCGCCGCCGATTGCCGTCGAGATGCCCGCTGTTGCGCCGCCCGCTGCTGCGCACCCAACTGGCGTCGCGGTGCCGCCGGCGTCTGCGGCAGGGTCCGCTCAGGCCGGCTCGCCAACAGCCGGAGCGGCTGGGATAGACCCATCACCGGAGCAACCAGCGTCGGAGCCGACGCTGGTTCCGCCGACATCAGCGCGGAGCGCGATGCCAAGCCTCGCCCCTTTGCGAGCCACGGTCACCGAAACACCCGAGTCGCGGCGCTCCGGCGTGGCCGACGGAGCGCGGGCCCAACTCGGTTCGCGTCCCGCTTCCGCCCGCCCGCCCGCCCGGCCGACGTCGTCGCCCCGCCCCACGCCGAGGGTCGCCGCGCCGGAGCCGGAGCCGGGCCCGGTCGACGAACGCGACCGAGTTCTCGAGGGCCTCCGGGGCAAAGCCCGGGCGATGTTCTCCGCTGGCCGTTTCAGCTCCGCTTCGCCCACCGACGTCGAAGTGGCGCTGCCGAATGCCATGCATCTCGCTCGTTGCGAAGAGTTCGTCTCAGACCTGGCGGCGTCGTTCCGCGTCGTTCGTGGTCACGCGGTGGAGGTTCGCCTGATCGTCGACCCGACAGCCGGCGCACCGATTCCCGACGCCCCCGACGACGCCGGTGGTGTTCTCGCCAATCGTCGATTTGCCACGGCGTCGGGGCCGGTAGCGACGCCTGTCGAGGTGGCGACGCCGGCGTCGGAGGAGCACGAGGTGGACCTCGACGGTCTCGTCGACGCTGGCGACGCCACCTCGTCGACGCTCGAGCACATCTCCCGAACGTTTCCGGGCGCCGAACTCGTCCGCGAGGCGTAGTAAGCACCCCAATCCCCCGAGGACCCCCATGTCAGATACTCCCGGTTTCGATCTCAACGCCCTCCTCGGCCAGGCGATGGAGATGCAGCAGCAAATGGCCGCAGCGCAGGAGGCAGCGGCGCGGACCACCTTCACCGGGACGTCAGGTGGAGGTGCCGTGCAGGTCGACGTCACGGGAACGGGAGAATTCCTTGCCGTTCGGCTCGATCCGTCGGTGGTCGATCCGACCGATGTCTCGCTGCTCGAAGATCTCGTCCTAGCGGCGCTTCACGACGCCTCGCACCGAGTGGCCGAATCCAATGCTCAGACGATGGGCGGCATCGCCGGTGGTCTCGGGAGCCTGGGCAGCGGCGGTCCGCTCGGCGGGCTGCTCGGTTAGCTGATGGCCAATCTCTACGCCGGTCCGGTCCAAGAGCTGATTGACGAGTTCGGTCGGTTGCCGGGCATCGGGCCAAAGTCAGCTCAGCGCATCACCTATCACCTGTTGAAGAAGTCGAAGGAAGAAGCGCTTCGTCTGGCGCGGGCAGTGGCGCGGGCGAAGGAGCTCGTGGTGTTCTGTTCGCGGTGCTTCAACATTGCCGAACTCGAGGTTGCGCCAGACGGGTCGGTGCAGTCGCCGATAATCAATCACCCCTTGGGATATCATTTTTTTGAGTTACTTCGGAGACTAATAACTTCATAACGGATGACTCAATTTCAATGAGAACAATATCACTATAGAAAGATAAAC
>JANOHI010000065.1:0-8012 GCA_031406385.1 Acidimicrobiia bacterium | reverse complement strand
GTCGTGACCCGGCCGAGGCGGTCCATCGTCCGCAGGGCCCCGCGGGCAGCTGCGGCGGCCCGGCTCCCGTCGTCCCCATCGAGCCAGCAGGTCACCGCATCACCGCTGAAATAGATCACGTGGCCACCGAAGTCGGTGATGTCGTCGATGACGGCCTGGAACACGAGGTCCAGCACCGCGGTCAGCTCTTCGACGCCTCGCTGCGGTCCGAGTTCCGCGGCCAGCGCCTCGGTCAACGTGGTGAAACCGCTCACATCGGCGAAGAGCCCGGACCCCGCAACGCGGTCGGGCATCTCGGTACCCGACGCGAGCGCGTGTCTCCGATCTCCGGGGATGTACGCCTGCGGATGGTCAGTGCGGTGACGATCCGCCATTGGGCGATGCTACCCAGCGTGGCGTCGTGCAGGGACGCTCGCTGTTGCTTGTGGCGCGTGACCTGCTCCCCGATCGGCCAAGATCGATGGTCCTCACCTCGAAGGGATCTTTTGTGCGGTTGCAACTCCACGGTGTCCGCGGCTCGCGCATCGTTGCCGGACCTGATCATGTGCGCTATGGCGGAAACACGTCATGCGTCTCGCTCGCGCTCGACGGTGCCGCCCCGACGCTGGTCCTCGACGCGGGCAGCGGCCTTACCGGCCTGAGTGATGTGCTCGGCGGCCGACCGTTCGACGGCTCGATCCTTCTCTCGCACCTTCACTGGGACCACGTGTACGGCTTGCCGTTCTTCCGAGCCGGTGATCGTCCTGATGCCCGAGTCGACCTGTATCTTCCCGGGCAGGGCGACGCGGAAGCCGTTCTTTCGCAGATGATGAGTCCACCGCATTTCCCGATCACTCCGAGCGGGCTCCGCGGCGCATGGTCCTTCCGCTCGCTCGAGCCGGGGTCGCATGACATCGAGGGATTCGACGTTCTCGCGGTGGAAATTCCGCACAAGGGTGGTCGCACGTTTGGCTACCGCATCCACTCGAACCTCGCGACAGTGGTGTACATGCCCGACCACGGGCCGGTGCAATGGGGCGATGGCGACGATGGGCTCGGCGCCGTGCATGATGCGGCCCTGGAACTGTGCCGTGGGGCGGATCTCCTCCTGCACGACGCCCAGCACACGGTGGAGGAGTTCCCCGCAGTCCGCCACTTCGGTCACTCGACCATCGACTACGCGGTGACGCTCGCCAGACGCGCCGGAGTGGGCAAACTCGTTCTCTTCCATCACGATCCCGACCGCGTCGACGACGAACTCGATCGGATAGCGAAAGAGATGTCGACGCTCGACATCGACGTCGTCGTGGCACGAGAAGGCGACGTCCATCAGATCGGCTGACGAACGAATCTGACCGATCTGGTCGGCGTTGACGTTCCCTTCTGGCACACTGTTTTCTTCACCCCGAGGAATGCCGATGTCTGCACGGCAGGTCGATCCAGCACGAACACGTCGCCGATCACCACCCCAGCTCGGCCCCGAATCGGCCCTTCATTTCCGGTCGGTTACGCAGAGGATCACCACTGTGTTTCGGAAGTGTTCGTGAGCGCGTCAGACGAACTCCTGACCATCGAGCGAGTGGCGGCCCTGCAGCGCGTCGGGATGTTCGCGGCCGTCCCCGGGCACACCCTGGTCGCCGTGGCACGGGTCGCCGAGGAGGTCCGGTTCGGACCCGGCGCGACCGTGATGGAGCGCGGCGCGATCGAAGACTGGCTCTATGTCGTCGTGGAGGGTGCGTTGCGCGTGCACGTCGGCGATCGGGTTCTCGTCGATCGCGGGCCCGGCGACGTCGTCGGTGAGTTGGCGGTCATTGCTTTGGCCGCGCGTTCGGCAACGGTGACCGCGATCGAGCCGTGCTTGTTGCTGCGCCTTCGCCGCAAGCCATTCGAGGAGTTGCTCGACGAGCGACCTGGAATCGCCCGCGCCGTGATCGCCGAACTGGTCGGCCGATTGCAGGACCTCGCCGACCAGGACGCAAAGCGAACACACACGTGACGACGCCGGTATCGGGCACCCGGCGACGCGTTGTCCTGCTCACGGCGCAGGCAGCCGCGCTGGGTTTGGTGATCGCCTGGATCACGGTGCCGGCCAACACGATCTTCCTCGAGACCTACGGTTCGGGGCTCCTCCCGGTCACGTACATCCTCGCCGCCGGGGCTGGCGCGGGCGCCAGTGTGATGCTGGCGAGGGCGCTTCGACGCCAACCGCTCGCGATCGTGGCGATGCGCGTGATGATTGCCGCGAGCATCGTCCTGGCCGCCGCGTGGCTCATGCTTTGGCTCGCCGACGCTGCATGGATGTCGTTCGCGTTGCTGGTCATTCTGCCGATCACGATTCCGGTCGGGTTCATGTTCGTGATCGGACAGGCCGGTGCGCTGCTCGATGTCCGGTCGTTGAAGGTGATGTACCCACGGGTGATCGCCGGGTTCGCCGCAGGTTTCACGGTCGGCGGCCTCGCTGGTGCACCGCTTCTGGCGACGCTCGGTGGACCGGAGCATCTTCTCTCCACGGCCGCAGCCACTGCCGTGGTCCTGGTGGCTCTGGTGCTTGTCACGATGCGAGCTTTTCCCAGGGAGCTGTCGACGTTCGAGACTCCAGAAGCGTCCGACAACACGGCGGTGAGGCCGTCTCTTCGGTCGCTGCTGTCGAATCGCTACGTGGTTCTCATCATGGTGTTTCAGGCGTTGTCGGCACTGGAGAGCCAGCTGCTCGACTTCCTCGTGTATGACCACGCCGGTCGGAGGTACACCAACACCACCGACCTGGCGGCGTTCGTCGGCCGATTCAGCGCGATTGCCTACGGTGCCGACATTCTCTTCCTCATCCTCGTGGCCGGCCTGCTGATCGGACGCTTCGGTCTGCGCTTCGGCCTCCTCGCCAATCCGTTGCTCGTGCTCACGCTCGTCGGCGCGTCGATTGCGGGATCGATCCTGCAAGGTTCGCTTTCGACGGTGGCGTTTCTTCTCGTTGTCGGCACGCGAGTTTGCGACATGGTCCTTGCCGACGGCACGACGCGCACTTCCGTCGGAGCGGCCTATCAGGCGGTGCCTGCGGCGCAGCGGACGGCTGCGCAGGCCGTGGTCGAGAGCCTTGCCGTTCCTCTGGCAGTCGGTGTTTCGGGGGTTGTGCTCCTGGTGGTCCGGGCCACGGTCGGGTCCGAGGGTCTGGCGATTCCGGTAATCGTCGTGGCCGTCCTCGTCTGCTGGACCGTATGCGCACTTGGTGTCTACCGAGGATACCGAGTCAACCTCCTCGACGCCCTTCGCCACCGACAACTCGATCCAAGCGACATCGTCATCGATAACGCCGAAACCCTTGTTGTCGTGGAGGCGTTGCTCTCGAGCGGTGATCAACGCGACGTCCGCCTCGGCCTGGCCACGCTCCAGCGGTCCGGTCATCCAACATTTATCGAGCACCTCGAGCGCATGGTCGCATCGCCGCGTGCCAGCGACACTGCGATGGCGTTCGACTTGCTCGCCGAGGTCGATCCGTCACGGGCGAATGCGCTCGCACGAGAAAAGTTGGCTGACGACCGGCCGGATGTTCGCGCCGCCGCTCTGCGGACGATCTCGGCCGCCGGGACCGGCAGCGACGCCGACCAGGTTGCTGCGCTGCTCCTCGACGATGACCATCACGTTCGACTTGCCGCAGCCGGCGCTGTTGGTCGCCTCGGGGACCTCGATGCCCATCGACGTTTGGCGGAGATCGTCGAATCGGGCTCGCGTCACCCCGAGGCTCAGCGGCGTATCGAAGCAGCATCGATGCTTGCTGCGGCCCCGGTCCTTGCGGCGACCTCCGGTACGATCGTGGGAGTCCTGCTCGTAGACGACGATCCGCTTGTCGCTGCGGCGGCTCTCGGTGCGGTTGCCTGGCCCGAGCATGCGCATCTCGAGGCGACAGTGGTCGCTCTGCTCGACGGGCGGGTAACGGCGTCCACGGCCATCGACGCCCTCGTGCGGGCCGGAGACACTGGCGTGGCGGCGATCGATCGATGTCTTGGGGCCGAGGGAGCGACCGACCCGCGCCGTCAAGAGCTCGCCGTCCGAGCGGCACGTGACATCGGCACGAACGAAGCGACCCGCATGCTCGTGCGACACCTCGGTCATCGAGACCGAGATGTCGGGTTGACCATCGTCAACGCGCTGCGTGACATGGCCGAAGCGGAATCGACGATTGCCGCAACGATCGGTGTCGATGTGGTTTCGGCGGAGGTCGAGCACGCCGTGAGGCTGCTCCGGGCGATCGTCGTGCTTGAGGATGTTTCTTGCCCGGAGCTTCGCCGGGCGCTCTCAGACGAAGTCGAACTGAGCCGGCTCCGAGTGCTGGCCGCGCTGTCAATTCAGCATGGGCGGGAGGCGATCGACCGTGTCTCGTTCCAGTTCGCGCAACGCGACCCGCGCCAACATGCCATCGCCATCGAATGGCTCGAGATCTCGCTCGTTCCGCGTTCTCGCCCCGCGGTAGCGATCCTTGAGCCCGACCTCAGCGCTCACGAACGCTTGCGTCGCCTCGCAAAAGCCGATGGCCCGTTCGCCGTCACCCCCGCCGCGCAGCTGACCGATCTGGCCCTTGACCAAGAACGGATCTGGCGACGCCCATGGCTGCGCGCCTGTGCGCTTCTCGCGTTGTCGCGCGATCGCTCAGCGCTGGCCCATCTTCTCGATCAGCTCACCGTTGTGACCCACGATGACGATCCCGATGGCATCGTCGGCGAGACACTCGAAGCGCTGCGTCGCCGGTCTCTCGCCGAACACGCCTGACGGCGCGGCGTGTATCGCCCGCTACCGACCCGGGGTCGGTGCCGGTCCGCCCGTGCCGGCGAACTCCGGTGGTGCCTCGTGGCCGAGGAATATCTTGCCGAGCTCCGCGTAGAGGGGGTGGGCGACCCAACGGTGCGTGGCCGCTCCGTGGGCGTCACGAAGCTTGCGCTCGAGAGGACTGTCCATCCGCATGGCACTCGTGCCACCGGCGTTGTGGACCCAGTCGACCACATGCATGGATGCGTTGGCGGCGTGGGTGCAAGCGAGCCGAGCGATCTGCGTGGCGTGCGCTGAGGGAGCTGGCGCTCCTTTGCGAAGCTCCTCTTCGACCTCTCCCATCGCCTCGAAGAGGAATGCGCGAGCAGAACGGAGGGTTGCTTCCCCTTCGCCCATGCGGTAGTGCGCAACGGGCCGATCTCGTAGGAGCGTGGTGGAGAGCATCGGCGTCTTCGTGTTGGCCAGTTCGACGAAGGCGTCGAGTGCCCCGCGGGCGACACCGATCGCCACTGCTGCCTTGTTGTACGCCAGTCGAAGCGGCACCGGGATCCGGTAGACAGGATTGTCGTACAGCGCCGGGAGGCTCACTAGGTCGACTGCGGCGAATCGCGGCGGCACAATGCCGCCCTGAGTGGTCACATCGTGGCTTCCCGAACCGCGGAGCCCGGCAACATCCCATGTGTCGTGGATCTCCCACTGGTCGCGATGGAGCATCCACAGCTTCACGATGGGTCGCCCGTTCACCATCTTCATCGAGTCGCCCTCGAACACCGGAGCGACCATGAAGCACCATGTGGCGTTGTGGCAGCCGCTGATGAACGTGGCCTGACCCCACACCCGGTAGCTGCCATCGGGCTGCTCGACCGCTTTGGACGGAAGCGTGCCCGGTCCTCCCCCGCCGCACATGATGA
Source organism: Acidimicrobiia bacterium (assembly GCA_031406385.1). Lineage (GTDB taxonomy): Bacteria > Actinomycetota > Acidimicrobiia > Acidimicrobiales > JANYDT01 > JANLQX01. The sequence goes on along the minus strand of JANOHI010000065.1, from coordinate 2,364 downwards.
CGCGAGGGTTGTCGAGGTACACCTCCTTCGCGAGATCCTTCGCCATCCCACCGGCGGCCATGGCATTGATCTCCGAACCGAGCATCACGTTCCAGCCGACCGACGCGTCGATCGCCGAGATGGCTTCGAGAACCTCAATGGTCTCGCCGACGGTTGCGTTCTCGCCACCCAATTCCCTCGGGATGGCGAAGCGGAACAAGCCCTGGTCGATCAATGCGTCGATCGTCGGCGTCGGACACCGACGCAGAAGCTGGGCCTCATCTCCCCCGGCGCTGATCACGTCGCGAAGCGCGTTCACCCGTTCGAGCAACGAGCCTCCGGGTGCCCCGGGGGAGGTGTGGTCGGTGGCTGCGATCGTGGACGACGTCACACTCATCGGGTCAGTCCCCCACGTGATCAGAGCGGCCCGACATGAACGAACTGTCGGAGCTCGCTCGATGGTCGGGCGGGAACACGGTGATCACTTGATGCCCGTTGCTCGACCCGCACTCGGTGAGGTCATTGTCGTCACTGTCCATGGGTGGAGTTTACGGCGTACGGCCTTTGCGAGCACATCGGGCTGCGGCCGTGGGCTGGCTACGGTCTCACGTTGGCAGGGCGACCGCCGCGGTGCCGGTGACGACGTGCTCACCGTTGCGGTCGAGCCACACCTCACAGAGCGCCCAGCGCTCGTTGTCGTGCATCTCCACCGAGCTCACCTGCCCTCCCGCTACCACGTGATCGCCGTCGAGGACCGGACGGCCGAACGCCACCGTGAGCCGCCGCACACACGACGGCCCGCCCCACGCCAGCAACATGTTGACGATGTAGCTGAGGTTCAGTGGACCCTGGTTGATGACCCGTCCCTCGAGTCCGAACGCCGCGTTGGCCGCTCTATCCCAGTGGACCGGATACGGGTCGCGCAGAATCGCGGCCATCGTGCGCATCCGCGCCGGGTCGACGTTGTCCATCGACCATGCCGGAATGATGTCGCCGACGTTCACGATCATGGCGCCGTCCTCCGGAACTTCCAGCGGTTCGTCACCCGGGCGACGAGCGCTTCCCCGTCATGGAACTCGATCCGGAACGCCACGCGGTCCACGATCGCGCCGGTCTCGGTCGTTGTCCGTTCGGCTTCCACGATCCCGCCGTCAACGGCGTAGTCGATGTCTTCGCAGAGCGGACGGAAGTACTCCCAGTCGTAGCTTTCGAGACCGACTGAACCAGCACCGGCAGCATGGCCGAGGGTGAAGAGCTCGCTGATCGACGTGCCGGCGCCGAGGATCGGCGCGTGGAACATCACCACCGGATGAGCGAGGTCGTCGGGCATCGGCGCTCGGCCGGTGCAGTCGGTGAGCAACCAATTCTCCCAATGGGCGATGCGGTAGTGGCCTCCGGGGAAGCGGTGCCCGACAAGGGCGACGAGTTCGTCCTCGGTCATCACTGTCGGGACTCCTTCGGTCGCTGTTGGCCGACCATTCCTGCGAACTCGGGAGACGCAACGTCGCACATTCCGGAGAGCGTACGTCGGGGGCGCCGAGACATGCCCGTTTTGCTCGCAACCACGAGGCGCACCCGCGACAGGTTCGGGCTGGGGCCTGGCGCTCGCGCGCCGGCCCCGCGCACCTTCAACGGCGGACGGTGCTCCTGACGGTGGCGGAGTTGTTGGACGGCGCGTTGTCCGTCGGCGCGACGGTCGCGGTGTTCGTGATGACAGCGCCGCTCGCCGCGGTGACCCGCACCGCTATCGCCAACGCCGTGATCGACCGGCCGCTGAGCGGACGGGCAAGAGTGCAGGTCACCCGTTGTCCCACGGCCGCGCACGTCCAGCCAGGGCCGGCGAAGCCGGTGTAGGTCAGTCCGGCCGGCAGCACGTCGGTGATCGTGACAACGCCGGACGTGGCGACCGTGCTGAGGTTCGTGACCACGATCGCATACGCGCTCGGCAGACCCACGAACAGCAACGGCGGAACCATATCGAGGCGGAGATCGGCGATCCGATTCACGGTGACGGTGATGGTCGGGCTCACCGCCGAACCACGGGTGTTGGTAGCCCGCACCCGGTAGGAGAAACTGGTCACTCCGGTCGCCGGAACCTGACCGGACACAATTCCGCTCACGGGATCGATCTGGAGCCACGTGGGCCGAGTGGGAGTCGATTCAAACGAGAACGTGGGGGCCGGGGCTCCGGCTGCGTTCGCCGTTGCTGAATAGGTGCCTCCGGCAGCCACGCTCGTCGGCCCGCTCACGATGAGGTTGCTCGGAGGACTCGTCGGGTCTTCCACCACGATGTTCACGATCGCGGTGTTGTTGGACGGTTCGGGATCGCTCCCGTCGGCACCCACCAACGCGGAGTTCTCCAACGTGCCCGAGACCGTCGGTGTG
>JANOHI010000045.1:0-3575 GCA_031406385.1 Acidimicrobiia bacterium | reverse complement strand
TAGTGCATTTTGCCATGGAGTCCCGGAACCGAAGCCAACGGTCATCGCTCCGCGCGATGCGCCATGGCTCGAGCGGACCCGCATCGGGGCACGATCCCGTCAAACCGCTCACCGCTGGCGTACACCGCACGTCCGATCGGGCCGCCACGTGCCGTCGTCGCAGAACCGTCACCGGGATCCGAACTTCGACACGGGACGAACGGTCCCGCGAAGCCTGACCTTGGCCCGTCGTCGAACGCCGTCAGATCCGTCAGACCAGATCCAGGCGAATCATTCCGGTTCGCCGCACGTCTCAGGAGGTCGTTTCATGCGTGTCGCCGTTGTTCACCAGTTCGGAAAACCGCTCGTCCTCGAAGACCGCCCGACCCCCGCGCCGGGTCCCGGGCAAGTTGTCGTTCGTATCGAAGCCAGCGGGCTCTGTCATACCGATATCCACGCCGCGCACGGAGATTGGCCCGTCAAGCCGTCGCTTCCGTTCGTACCCGGCCACGAAGGTGTGGGAATCGTCGAAAGCGTCGGACCCGGCAGTGAACTCGTTGCCGGAACTCGCGTCGCGGTTCCCTGGCTGCATACCGCATGCGGCGCGTGCGAGCACTGCGTTTCCGGATGGGAGACGCTGTGTCTTGCCCAGAAGAACACCGGCTACGGCGTGGACGGATGCTACGGAGACCATGTGCTGGCCGATGGCAAGTATGTCGTAACGGTTCCGAAAGGCGTCGACCCGTTCGACGCTGCACCGCTCACCTGTGCAGGTGTCACGACCTACAAAGCGGTCAAGGTTTCAGGCACCCGCCCCACGAACGTCCTCGCCGTCTTCGGAGTCGGCGGTCTCGGCCACATGGCCATTCAATATGCCCGTATCGCAGGTGCCGAGGTCATCGCCGTCGATATCGATGACGCGAAACTCGAAATGGCCCGCAAGCTGGGAGCATCGCACGTCGTCAATGCCGCCAAGGAGGACCCCGTCGCGTTCATTCAGCACTTCGGTGGCGCTCATCAGGCGATCGTGACCGCGGCCAGCCCGGAGCCTTGTCGGCAGGCGTACGAGAGTCTTCGTCGCAATGGCACCCTTGTGCTGGTCGGTCTGCCGGCCGAGAACCATCTCGACCTTCCGATCTTTCAGACGGTGCTCAACGGAATCACCGTGAAGGGATCGATCGTCGGCACGCGGCAAGATCTCCGTGAAGTGTTCGAATTACACGCCCGTGGGCTCACCAGCGTCACCCGAGAGATTCGACCGCTCGACACCGTGAACGCATCGATCGCCGACGTGCTGTCCGGGAGCGTCGAAGGGCGCATCGTGTTCGATCCAACACTCGTGTCGGCACGCTGATGTCCGCGTCGAAGAAGACGGCCCGAATGCCTCCGCGTTGGTTCGTGCGCTTGTTCTGGTTCGCCCATCGCCGGCTCTACCTGCTGACCCGCGGTCGCCTGGGGCTGTCGAAGCCGAAGCCGCAGTCGAACAAGTACGGCATCGCCCGCCTCACCACGCTCGGGCGGCGGACGGGCATCGACCGAAGCATCATGTTCGGCTACTTCGAGGACGGTCCGAACCTCGTCACCATGGCGATGAACGGCTGGGGTGAGGGAGAGCCGGCGTGGTGGCTCAACCTCCAAGCCAACCCCGATGCTCGGGTCGACCTGAAGGACGGGTCGCGTCTTGTCACCGGCCGCGCCGCGAAGGGTGAGGAGCGGGACCGGTTGTGGGCGCGGTGGGGCGAGATCGACAAGAACCTCGACGCCTACGCCGCGCGGCGTTCCGGGGAAACAGCCGTCGTGATCTTCGGACCGAGGATATAGCGCGGCGAATCAGACTGCCCGGCGGCAGGTGCGGTCGCCGTGGACCGTTCGCCACCCGCGGTAGAGCCCAACGGCTCTACTGAAGGAAGGACTCCGCGGTGCAGGGTCGTTGTGGGCCGAAGGTCTTGAAGTGCCGGGGGCCTGGGAGTGATGTAATGATCGAAAAGAAGCTACGCACACTTATTGTTGGCACGGTGACTGGTGTTCTCACGGTCACCACCATCAGACAGGTGGTCGACCAGCCCGAAGATGCCGACCTCGCTGACCGGGTGCGCACGGAGTTGGGACCGCTCGTGAAGGAACTCGACCTACCGCGCATCCACGTCATGGCCGAAGGCACCGTTGTGCTCCTGCACGGCGATGTCGGGTCGGTCGCGCAAGCCGAGCGCATCGAGGACATGGTGGCTCGATTGCCGGGTGTGAGCGTGGTCGAGTCACACCTGCACATCGGCCTGCTCCCCGGCGATTCCCGTCCGTCGGACGGGCACGCTCATGTGCCGCGATCGGAGATGCTCACGGCGCTTCTAGCCACCGCCGAATCCATCGGCATCACCGGGGCATCGGGCGAAGCTGCCGTGCGCGGAACCCTCAACGCTGTGATGAACCAGATCCCGCCCGACGAGCGGGCGCAGCTCGAGGGCCACTTCCCGAAAGATGTCCGGGTCTTCATCAACGCCCGTCGCCTTATCGGCGAGAACGCAAGGCACTGGAAGACCGAGCTCGCCCTCGATGCCGCGGCGGCGCTGCGCGGCGGGATCTCGGTCGAGGATGCCGAGGTGCTGGTGCCCGCAGTCATCGGTGTGGTGCGCCACTTCGTGCCGGAGGAGGACGCCGACGTCGAGGCGACACTCCATCGCCGCATCAGAGAACTCTGGGACGTGTCGGTCGATCCGAACGCCCGGGACACCGAGGGGACCTCGGACTGAGACGCACCAGCAATCGCCCGATGATCGCCCTTCTCGGCGCCCAACGGCCGACAAACCCCTCCCGTTCGCAACAAGCCACCGCAGTCATCCTTTTCGGAGTTCGTCATGGAAACCCTTTCGCTGGACACCCTCCACACCCTCCTCAACACCGCCGAGCCCCCCTGCGTGTCGATCGTCGTGCCGGCGGCGCGGGGCGCCTACGACCAACGGCAGGCGCGCCTCGATCTCAAGAACCTTGTCGCCCAGGCACGAGGTGAGGTCGCGAAGCAGTTGCGACCGCACCAGACCGATGCATTGCTCGCTCCAGCGGAGAAGCTGATCGACGACGCGTCACCGTGGCCCCAGGGTGGCGGTGGCATCGCCCTGTACCTCGCCCCGGGTCGGTCGACCGTCGTGCATGTGCCGAGCGTCCTCGCTCCCCGGGTGATGGTGGGTGAGCGCTTCGATGTGGTGCCCCTGCTCCCTGTGCTCACGCCCGACACCGAGTTCCACGTGCTCGCCATGAGCCGCAAACACCTGAAGCTCTTCCGGGCGACGAGGCACACCATCGAAGAACTTCACCTGCCGGACCTGCCCAAGAGTCTTGAGGACGCGCTTTGGTACGAGCACCGCGAGAGCGTCGGCGCGACACCGGTCGGGTACGGAGGACCATCGTCGCCCGACGAGCGCAAGGAGATGTACCCGAGATACTTCCAGCACATCGACCGGGTGCTCGCGCCGGCACTCTTCGCCTCCGGCGTGCCCATGGTTCTCGCTGCCGTGGAACGCGAGATCAGCGGCTACCGAGCGGTCAGCCACCACCCCCGACTGTGCAAGGAAGCCGTCGTCGGCAATCCAGAGCTCCTCACC
>JANOHI010000024.1:0-2357 GCA_031406385.1 Acidimicrobiia bacterium | reverse complement strand
CACGAGAGCCCGCTCCCGACTGAGCGGGACCTCCCGCTTCGGCTTCGCCTTCGTTTCCGGCTTTGCCTTTCGTTGTGTCGCCATGTCCGAGTCTCCTCTCACGGTCGGGTGCGTTTCGTCACGTTGACAACCTTACGTCGTATGCCTACACTACTTCCAGTCACCTTACGCCGTAAGGTCCACGAACGGAGCACTCCAGATGATCTCGGTCTCAGGCATCACCAAGCACTACGGCACCCGGGTCGCCGTCGACAACATGACGTTCGACGTCGCATCGGGGCGGGTCACCGGCTTCGTGGGACCGAACGGCGCGGGCAAGTCGACGACGATGCGCATGATGGTCGGCCTGGCCCGGCCCGACGCCGGCGAGGTGCGCTACGACGGCGTCAACTACACCGACCTTCTCCACCCGGCTCGTGTCGTCGGCTCCGTTCTCGACGCCCGTTGCATGCACCCGGGACGCACGGCCCGCAACCACCTCCGGGCCCTGGCTGCGCTCAGCGCCGTGTCGGTGGCACGCGTTGACCAGGTGCTTGCCGACGTCGGCCTCGAGTCCGCGGCGGACCAGCGGGCAGGTGGGTTCTCCCTCGGCATGCGCCAGCGCCTCGCTCTCGCCGGTGCGTTGCTCGGCGACCCGGAGGTGCTCCTGCTCGACGAACCTTCCAACGGACTCGACCCCGACGGCATTCGCTGGCTGCGCACCTACCTGACCGGCTTTGCCGCACGCGGTGGCACGGTCTTCGTCTCCAGCCACCTCATCGCCGAGCTCGCCATGTTCGCCGACGATCTCGTCGTGGTCGGTGGCGGCAAGCTCATCGCCGCCGAATCAGTCGAGGCGATCATCGGTCGAAACGAAAGCATCGTCGTCGTCGACACGCCGCGGCCGGACCAGTTGCGCCACCTGCTCGTCGAACGCCACATCCGCAGCGAGCAGGTCCACGGCCAGCTCCAGGTCCACGGGGCATCACTCTCGGAGGTCTCCCGACTCGCCTTCGAACATCGGATTCTCGTCGTGGAGATCACCGAAACATCCAAGTCGCTCGAGGAAACCCTGCTCGAGATGACCAGCTCCTCGGCGGAGTTCGCGTCCGCATGAACTCGTCGCCCATCACCTCATCACCCATCACCTCATCGCCCGCCCGTCCGCGAACACGCCAGCACGCCACCACCGAACAAGGAACACTCATGAACGCAATGACCATCCCGACCGCCCACCCGCACAGCGAGACGCGAACACGATCTAACGACGCGCTTGGCATACCGGCCGCCCTGCGAAGCGAGTGGATCAAGATCTCGACCGTTCGTACGTACGCAGTCCTTCTCGGGCTCACGGTGCTGAGTGGCCTCGTGACCTCGTGGGCCACTGGAACGTTCGTGACCGACGAGGTGCTGTTCGCCAAGGAGGTGTTTCTGTACTCCACGGTGCTCACCTCGGTCTTCGCCTCGATCACCGGCATCTTGCTGTTCACGTCCGAAGCCCAACATGGAACCCTCGCAGGCGTCCTGACATCACAGCCGGCCCGCTGGGTGATCGTCTTCGCGAAGTCCTTTGTGGCCGCCACGGCCGGGCTCGGGTTCGGCGTTCTCGGCATGGCCGCCGGGTTCAGTGGCTCACTCATCGCCGGGCTCGACGTCGGGGACACGTCCTCGCTCCCCCGGATCATCGCCTGGTCACTCGTGTTCACGACGGCGTCTGGCGTGCTCGGCGTCGGTCTCGGCATGATCGCCCGTAACAGCGCCGCCGCGATCTCCGGCCTGCTCGTGTGGTCGCTCGTGGTCGAGAACCTCCTCCGAGAGTTCCTCAGCGCATCGGTGGCGCGATTCATGCCGTTCAACGCCGGCAACGGCCTCCTCAACATCCCAGCAACGAACGACACGGCAGCCCGCAAGGCGGCACAACTCAGCAGTATCGAGAACGCGTTCGTGTTCGGTGGCTTCACCGCAGTGGCCGTCGCCATCGGAACGCTCCTTCTGTACCGACGTGACACCAACTGATCTCGATCTACGAGTTCCAGAACCCTTCGTGCGACGCGACGGCCTCATCTTCACGATGAGGGCCGTCGATGCGCATCGGTGGGGTCGCCGCGGCGCCGATCTCGCCGGCCGTGATGGTGAAGCCGAACGGCTCTCCGCCGGCGTTCGACAGTGCTGTCAACCGCTTGGCCGATAACCCGAACACGACGTGACGTGCCCCGGCCCAGAACATCGCACCGACGCACATCGGGCAGGGCTCGCATGATGCGAACACCGTCCCGGTGCGAAGGAGGTCGAGCTTGCCGGCTCGCTCCAGCTTGCGGATGAGCATCGTCTCCGCATGGGCGGTGATGTCGCCGGAAGTGTTCACCAGGTTGTGGGCC
>JANOHI010000391.1:0-7794 GCA_031406385.1 Acidimicrobiia bacterium | reverse complement strand
CGACCAGGGTGAGCACCATCGGCACCACCACCGAATACTCCACCAACCCCGGCCTCACGCTCGGCCTCAGCTCGGCTGACACGACCGTGTCGGCGCCGCTCACCCCCAGGAACGTGGTGCTGACGACCGTCGGCGATGGTTCAGACGTCACTGCGACGTACTACACCGGCCCCGATGGTGTCGCGTCCAACCCGGTCGAGCCGGCCCTCCCGCTGGTCATCAAGAACGTGTCGGTACTCGGCAAGGTGCTCCGCGGGGTGGGGTTCCGGGGCGGCAGCTACACCGACGCCCCTGGCATCGTCCCTCTCACGGGGGCCGCCACCACGGAACTGCGCAGCGCCCACGTCTCTTTCGAATCTCCGGTGTTCTTCCCGATGCGGATCGCCACGCCGAACTACTACGACGCGCTCTCCGGTGCGCTCGGTGGAGGCACCACGACCCTTCAAGTCACTCCGGTGCAGCACAAAGCCATCCCGGATACGGACAAGGCGGTCCTCCGCAAGTACGACAGCGTCAACCTGCGCCTCTTCTACAGCGCAAACCTCACCCAGCCTGCGCTGTCGGCGGCTCCGTCGATCAGCGGCATCACCGCAGCGGTGCAGGGCGCCGACGTCGTCTTCCGGGCGAGCGTCACGGGCAACCCCGCGGCCGGTGTCCAGGAGGTCTGGGTCACCTACACCGGGAATTCACCCTCGTGGACATCGCTGAACCTGCAGCAGTGCGTGGTGACGGCCACCCAGCCCGCGCTGCCCGCCGGGTGCGCGGGTGAGGAGTCGACCCTGTGGGTCGGCCGCCTCCTCGGGGGTGCCACCGGGTCGGGCAACCTCCGGTTCATGGTGCAGGCCGTCAACGGCGTGGGCCTGGTCACCCTCGACGACGCCCTGGGCGACTACTACCCGGTGCCCACGGGCGGAGTCGGCGCGCTCACCCCGTCGCTGCTCGGCATCAGCGCACCGGGTACCGCCATCTATGGCAAGACCATCACCGCAAGCGCAACGCTCACCAGCGGCGGCAGTCCCGTCGGCGCGGGCAAGTCCATCTTCTTCACCATCGGCTCGACCCGGACCACGGCCACCACCGACGGGTCGGGTGTGGCCACCGCCGTGATCCCGGTGAAGGTCCTTCCGGGACCGTCGAGCGTGCGCGCCTCGTTCGCTGGTGACGCAGGGCTCCGCGCCTCGGCGGCCACCTCTCCGTTGGCGGTGTCGAAGAGCAGTACCTTGCTCACACCTACGGTCGTCCCGGGGGCGACCCCCACAACGCCACCCGGCCTGATCTCCACGCTTGTTGACAACAACGGCAAGCCGCTGGCGGCCAGGACGGTGTACCTGGTCTTCACCGGGGTCGGCGACACGAAGATCGTCCCGGTCATCACCGACTATGCAGGTCGGGCCCGACTCGATGCCGTGACGTTCGGTCCTGGCATCTACACGGTGACCGCCAAGTTCCTCGGCCAGATCGACGCCCCCGTCAACACGATCGTCAGCGACTCCACCTACCTGGAGTCGCAGGCAACGGCGACGGTCACCGTCATAGCGGTCAACGACGTGAAGGTGGAGGGCCCGGTGGCCCCCCTGCCCTCGGGGATGGTCGGTGTGCCGCAGACCTACACGTTCACCATCACCAACCTCGGGCCCGACACGGCAAAGGCCGTCACGTTCACCGATGTCCTCCCCTCGAACGTGACCAACGCGTCGGTCTCGCCGACAGACTGCACGGTGGTGGACGGAACGGTTAGCTGCGTGTTCCCGTCGCTGGCCAAGGCGGCCACCCAGACCGTCAGCATCACGGTGACCCCGACAGCGGTCGGTACGTTGACGAACACCGCCTCGGTCAGTTCCGGTGGAGTCGATCTGGTCACCTCCAACAACACGGCCTCGGTCAGCAACTACATCAACCCCGCTGTGGTGCCGCCCGGCGTCGTCACGGTGTCGGGTCCGGCCAGCATTCTCGCCGGGACCACCTACGCCGCCACGGTGTCAGTCAGCAACAGCGGCACAGTGCTGCCGCCTCCCACCTACAGCCTGGTGGGTGCGCCCTCCTGGCTCAGTATCAACAGCACCACGGGTGCGGTGTCGGGCCCCGTTCCCCTCACGGGCACAGCGTCGTTCAGCTACCAGGTCAGAGCCACCAACACGGGTGGCTTCAGCACCAGCACGCCGGCCACCACGGTCACGGTCATCGCCCCCGCCGATCTCTCGGTTTCGGGCAAGGCGCCGGGGCAGTTCATCGGTACACCTACGACCTTCCAGTTGCTGGTGAGCAACAACAGCACGTTCGCCAGCAATGGGACAGTCACTGTCGATGTCACCTTGTCCAGCGGACTCAGGTACCTGGGTGTGGAGGGAACGGCCTGGATCTGTGCTGCGGTGAGTGGCCCCACAGTCATCAAGTGCACACTCAAGAACTCCAGAATCGCGGCGAGGACTACCGTCCAGCTCTACCTCAAGGTGGCAGTGGACGCCCCAGTCGGAACACCCACGAAGCTGACTGCGGTGGTCACGCCGAACGACCCTGTCCCGGCGAACAACACCGTGGTGATCGACTCCGTCGTCAAACGGAAGTAGCGGTCGAAAGCGGAGCCCACTAGGGCTCCGCCTTCGCCACATGACCAGGGACCCGGCTCTACCTGCTGAAGAGCCGAGCGAAGCGTCCCGATCGAGACGTGCTCTCCTGCTTTGCGGTAGCCGGCGAGGGGGCTTCAGCGCGGCATGCGCAGCGCTCGTTGAGCGGAACGTCACCCAGCACGGCTTCGACGTGGGCTCCGCAGCCCGCCCAGGAAGGCTTGTTGCACCGCTTGCACTGAACACGTCTGCACATACCCCCCAGGGTACATCCATTCCACCTCCCAGCCACGTTGGGAGGTGGAATGCCCCCATATATGGGGGCAATCTCTCTCCCAAGCACAGCGGTCAGTCGTGCGGCGAGCAGTCGAGCGAAGCGAGCGGCGCCGCGCCGGGCGAGCAGAGGGCCAACCTCTCTCCGAAGGTGGGTGGGCACTCGACATCTTCGGGGCCTTTTCTGCAACGATCAAGCCCATGAGTGCGACGACGGACGACTCGGACGGAGCGGCGGCGCCGACGCCTTCGCCGGAAGGCGGGCCCGGGCCGGCGCGCGTTGCGCCGCCCGGTCGGCGGTGGTGGGAGGTCCGCCGCAACCTCGTCCTGTTGGCACTCGTGGCCGTGGCCTGTGCCCTGTTCGTCGGTTGGATGCGAAACGATGATGGCCTCTTCGAGCTGCCGGGTCGATCGGCAGCAGCGATCTCCGAGACCGCGCTTCCCCGGAACGCGCTTCAGCTGGTCGTGATGGACATGGTCTTCGCCGCCCTGTTCGCAGCGATCCTGGCGCTGCTGGTGGGCCGCAATCGCGGCTGGCGGATGCTCGCGTTCTTCACCATCGGCATGTACTTCCTCGCTGACGAGGCGGAGAACCGGTCGCTGTACGAGATCGTTCGTGCCAAACGTCGTGTCGACGGGCGGTCTATCACCACCGACGCCGCGCGGGAACTCTCGACGGCTTCGGCGGCGAAGTGGGGCTTTCTCTGCGCAGCCCTGCTCGCGTTGGCCGCGTCGTGGTACGTGACGCTGCCGAAACGAGCCGACGACCCCAGGAGCTGGGGGCGCTGGTGGTTGAAGACGCCCGACCGGTGGGGAGCGGGGCAGCGTGGACGTGACCCGAGGTGGCATGGCCCGGCCAACCGCAGCCGACTCGACGCCGAAGGCGTGATCAAGGAATGGCATCCCGACGCGCAGCGTTTCGGGGTGGCCCTCTCGGGTGGGGGAATCCGTTCGGCGTCGTTCTCGCTCGGCGTCATGCAAGAGCTCCGGGCCCGGGGCCTGCTCGGGAAGGCCCGATATCTTGCATCGGTCTCTGGCGGCGGCTATACCGCCACCGCGTTCACGGCGATGAACCAACCGTGTGTGGATGCCTCCGGGACGATCGTCGCACCCCTGGCGGAGCGGGAGCAGTGGCACGAGAACTCGCCGGAGGAGCAGGCGCTGCGGCGATCGCTGCGGTATCTCGCCACCAGCAACGGCGTCCTGGTCGCGGCCGTCGGACGGATCCTCTTCGGTCTGTTCGTCAACCTCGTCCTGCTGTACCTGCTGCTCTTCGCCATCGTGCGACCCGTCGGGTGGTTCATCGGTTCCGGTGCCGTCGCCCCCGGTCTGCGAGTCCAGCAGCCGGTGGCCACGAAAGTGCTCGCACCCGACGACCGCAAGTGCCGCGACCTCGGTCCCGACGTCGGGCGCAAGCTGATCTCGATCGTCGACGCCGTCGAGGCCAGTCCGTCGGTGACGACGCGGCGATTCGAGGTTTCCCTCGCCGCGCCGACCCAGTGCATCGCCCTTGTCTCGCCGCCGTCGATCACCGAGCGCACGAAATCGATCCGGCTCGAAATGATCCGGCCCGCCGTGGTCGTCGTCGAGGACGGGAAGGCCCGCATCGAGCGGCAGGCGACGATGGCGGCTCGTTGGTGCACGGCGGAGGAGTGCCCCGGAGCGCCCGCCACGTACCCGGCCGGCGACGTCGTAGCGGGTCTCGTCCGCGTGATCCAGCCGACCATCTCGCTCCAACCTGATGCGGTCGGCATCGGGCCGGCGGAGCCGATCACCCAGTTCCTCGTCGTCGACGACGCCGGCCCTCGTCGGCTGGTCGCGCCGGTGAGCATCTTGGATCGCCGCGATGAGGAGCGTTCGCGACGATCGGCATCTGGTCCGGCGGCGGTCGCTTTCGTGATTGCCCTGGTGCTCATGGTGTACCGGGTCGGTCGCCGGCCCCACGGCTATCGGACGTACAACCGATGGGCGCTGCGTTCGGCGCTGGTCGGGGCGACCATTCTGATCGTGTGGTGGCTGCTCCCCGACGCGGTGCAGTCCATCCCCCGGGCGATTTCCGAGGCAGCCAACGACGGGCCGTCGCCGGCCTCCCGCCCCACGTTGTTCGGCTTTCAGCTTCCGCCGAGCAGTCTGTCGAACCTGCTGGCGTTTGCGGTGCTGGGTGTGAGGTCGGTGCAGCGACAGTTCGGCGGCAGGAAAGGCGCGAACGCGGCAGCCACATCCAAGCCCGTTCAGAGCAACGCCCGCGCGTTCGCGAGGAAGGCAACTCGTGTCCTCATGCGGGCCGTCATCGGACTGGGCCTGGTCGCGGTGGGGGTCGTGAACATCCTCACCATCCTCACGGTCGGTGCACTGAACGGTCCGCAGGGTCGTTTCACGTGGCTGAGCGACATGGTGTGGGGCGATCTGCTCGTCGGCAAACTCCCGCCCGACTACACGTTGTGGATCATCGTCGTCTTCCTCCTCCTCGCCACCGTCAGCTTCACCGAAGCGGTGTCGTGGTCGATGGCGCCCATCTACCGTCGACGCCTGGCATATGGCTTTGCCTGGTCGAGGGCGGGGTCGGCGGCGGAGCGGCGACCCTACGGGCGCGCCGAGGCCGTGCACTCGGAGTCGGCCGTGGACCGCCCCCTCACCGAGGACCAGGTCGCGGCGTCACTTGCGTGGCAGGACCTCACGAACGGCACCACGGGTGGCTTCGCCGGAGGGTTCGCCGGCGACGGCACGGAGCACGTCTTGTGCTGCGCGGTGAACGTGCGCGGCGAGAACCGGGCGCCGACGGCCCGAAAGGCGGTGTCGTTCAGCGCGTCGCGCTCCTACATCGGATCGCCCGAGATCGGCTGGATGGACACGAGGACGTACCGGAGCAAGATGGCGCCGCGCCGAGCCTGGGACGTGAGTCTCCCCGGGCTCATGGCCACGTCGGGAGCAGCCGCGAGCCCCGGGATGGGACGTTCCGATCTCGGTGTCGCAGGTTCGGTGCTGGCGATCCCCAACGTGCGGCTCGGCGCCTGGTTGCCGAATCCCGGCTGGGTGGCGTCGGTCGATGACGGGGCCTGGCGTCATCTCCCCGGATGGCAGTGGTTCGTCCGCGAAGTCTTCCGTCGGTTCGATCCGCAGGCACCGTATCTCTACGTGACCGACGGTGGACACTGGGAGAACCTCGGCCTCGTCGAACTACTTCGTCGGGGCTGCGCCAACATCATCGTGGTGTCCGCGGCCGGTGACGGGCTGTACTCTAACTCGACGTTTGCCTCGGCGGTCGAGATCGCCCGTACCGACCTCGGTGTAGAGATCGACATCGACGCCGTGTGGCATACCCGTCCGCTCCTCAGCGATGCGCCCGGGCCGCTGCCGAGCGGTCGCGAGTATCTGCTCGGTGCAGGGGGCGAGACACCCCTGGTCGGCCGGGCCGCACCGAACGGCTTCGCGTTCGGGACGATCCGCTTCCCGCTCGAACCGGGCTCGCCGGAAGGGACGGAGCGGGTCGTCGGGACGATCCTGCTCATCGAGGCGTCGATGGTCGACGGACTCCCGGCCGACGTGCACGCGTATGCCGAAAAGCACCCCGAGTTCCCGAACGTCTCGACCGGTGACCAGTTCTTCACCGACGAGGACTTCGAGGCCTATCGGGTCCTGGGTCGTACGCTCGTCCGCCAAGCGCTGGGCGGATCGCGCGGTCTGCACTTCGCCGACAGGATCACCGACCCGTTGACCGGATGCACTCGCAACGACCTTCGGCTATGAGCGCGGAGTAGCTCAGCCGTCGGACTCGCCCAACGCGCCTTCGCCCGGCAGACTGCAACATCGACGATGTCAGGAAGCAGACTGTGGGAGTCACGATGAACCTTGCCGATATCGGGTTGCACTGGGCACGTTGGCAACCGGATGAGATCGCGATCCGTTTTGGCTCCCGTTCCGTCACCTGGCGCGAACTTGACGAGCGAACCTCTGCGATCGCTGCCGACCTACGCAGGCGCGGCGTCGCTACGGGGGATCGGATCGCGATCCTCATGCTCAACCGGCCCGAGTGGATCGAGGTCACGATCGCCGCGTGGAAAGTCGCGGCAGTGGTCGTTCCGCTCAACGTACGCTTCACTGCGGCAGAGGTCGCGTTCGTGGTGCGCGACGGCGGAGCTCGAATCATCGTGACCGACGAGACGCTCGCTCCGTCGTGCTCGATGGTCGCCGCGTCCGTCACCGTGCTGACAGCCGACGACATCGCTGCTGTCAACGTCGACGGTGAGTCGTTCGCGACCGCAATCACCGACGAGTCCACTCCCTCGTTCCTCTGCTACACGTCGGGCACCACGGGGGATCCGAAAGGGGCGATCCTCACCCACGGATCGTGGAACGTGGCATCCCAGGGCTGGGCGCAGGCCATCGAGCTCACGCCGAAGGACCGGGTCGTGCTCCCGTTCCCCTTGGCCTTCACCGGGGGCCTTGCCGTCTTCCTGTTCACCTACTGGGCCGGTGCGCGCCTGGTTCTCGAACCGGCTGTCGACACCGACCGACTTTTCGATCTGTTCGAGAACGAACGTGTCACTGCGCTCCTGTCGGTACCCGCGATCCTCCAGCAACTAGTCAGCCACCCCCGGTTCGCAAGTGCCGATCTCTCGAGTTGGCGGGTGGCCTGTTCGGGTGGCGCCCCGGTCCCGGTGCCGCTCATCAAGGCGATCCAGGCAATCGGCGTGCCTATGCTCCAGGGCTTCAGCCTGACCGAGGCATCGGCCGCGGCGACCATTCTGTCGAACCATGAGGCGACGCGGAAAATCGGCTCGGCGGGCCTGCCGATCATCCATGGGTCTATCGGCATCGTTGACGTTGCGGGGCTCCCCGTCCCGGCCGGGACGGTCGGCGAGATCACCGTCGGCGGGCCACAGATCATGATCGGCTATTGGAACAAGCCGGAGGAGACGGCCAAAACGCTGACCGGTGACGGCTGGCTGCGCACCGG
>JANOHI010000306.1:0-22892 GCA_031406385.1 Acidimicrobiia bacterium | reverse complement strand
CCGAAAGCTCGCTCCAGTCGAACCTGATCGCCGACACGAGAACTCGAACAGGAAGAGCGGCGGGTGACGTGGAAGGGACGAGATCGGGGAAGCAGAACCGGGCCGCATAGACACCGGCCACGGCGCCGCTGGCCACCGGCGCAACAAAGAACGGGATGCGGGCAAAGCGCGCCAGGGCAGCGAAAGCCCATCCGAGCCCACCCGCAATCACCATGGGACGCCAGTAGAAGTCTTCGACGAAAAGACGCGGCAGCGTGCTGGCGGCAGCGAGCACGAGCAAGAGAGTCGACGCACTGACGAGGAGGTCCCCGGCAAGCCAGCGCGCCGCTCGACGATCGGCCCGCCTCGATCGGCCGGTCGATCGCGAGTCCAGCGTCTTCGTCGGCGTGGAGGTGTTCGTCATGAGCGGCCCGGTGCGGCCGGCGCGCCGGTGAGGATCGGCTCGGCGTCGGTCTGATCGGCGGAATGTGGCGACGTGCCGAGGGCGACCACCGCGGCGATCCTCGAGGCCACAGCTTGGCGAGTCGGCTCGCCCGGCTCCCAGCGGGCGATCTCGAACGACGCCGCTCCCGCCGCGAACACAACCGATTGCAACCCCTCCGGAACGGGGGCCGGATGGGGTCCGGTGACGAACACTTCGGCAGGATCATCGGAGGCGCGATCGATGAGAGGTCGCGATGTCCGCTCAACGCTTCGTGGGGTTTCTCGGTCCACGCGGGCGAGCAGGATCATGGTGTCCGCCGCCGACTTGGTGTGCTCGTCGCCGTCGTTCGTGCGCACCGTTACCTCGAATGGCTCGGCGAGCGCCTGGACCACACTGGCGCCGATCGATAGAGCCAACTCGAGCGTGCTTGCGTGCTCGCCGTGACGGGCATCGATGACCACGCGAATTGGCAGGGCGATTTCGGTAGAGATGTGTTCGGGCTCGCGGATGATCAGTTCGTTGCGCCGGGCGCTGGAGGTCCAGTGAACCCGACGGAAATCGTCGCCGGGCACATAGCCTCGGAGCTCACGGAATTCGAAGGGATCCGGCTGGGAGGTTCGCCGCATCATCAGCCGCGGGCGCAGACGTTCCAGCGACGCGCGCGTCTGATCGTCGAGTTCGACCACGGCCGGACCGACCAGGATCTTGCCACCTCGGTCAACTCGATGCGACCACCGATACAACCCGAGCGGATCGGTCCGCCGCCAGGTCATCGGGAGGAATCGGAGTGTGCCCCGTTCGCGCAGCACCACTCGGTACTGGGCCACCGATGCCTCCCCGCAACGCAGTGGCCGCACCGCCATGCGTACCGAACGAGCACCTTTTCGGACCGAGAGGGTGTCGACGGCGACTTCGATCAGCTCCGCCGTTGCCGTTCGACGCCGAGGTTCGAGGTGGACGTCGATGGCCAGTTCTTCACCGACCATGGGCAGGTCGTCGGCCTGCTCGACGACGCGTCGAACGACAAGCGGCGGGGGAAACAGCGCCAAGACGAACACGACAACCCCGGTCAGCCCCGTGGCGGCGAGCGCGACGATCCCGGCCGACGTCGCTTCGGCAAGGCCAAGCGCGAACCCCGCCGTTGTCGTGGCAATGCCGCACATCAGGGCGCCGACCCCACGCCGAGTGGGACGGATGGACGCAACCCGCCGCACCCGGCCGGTTGAACCGGTACCGCTTCTGGGCGAAGGCGCCATGACGGATCTCACCGACTCGGTGTCGACCGGGTCAGGCCGGTCGTGGGACGCCGACTCGGCGAACGATGGCGTCGAGGGTTTCGACGAGGTTGGTTCGACCGGGGTTTGCCCCGACGATGCGGTGGGCAAGGGCTTCGGGGAAGACACCGAGGACGTCGTCGGGCACCACGAAGGTCCGCCCGGCCATGGCGGCGCGGGCACGTGCAAGCCGCTGGAGGGCCAGTGTGGCGCGTGGCGAGGCCCCAAGCGCGATGGCCGGATGTTGACGTGTGGCGTTGACCAGTTCGAGGAGCCAGAGCCGCAGCCGGTTGGCCATGTGGACGCGCTCGGTCCGTTCGATCAGGGCGCGGAGCTCATCGGTGCTCGTCTGGGCGCGGAGCTGACCGATCAGCGATTCGCCGCCGTCGTGTTCGAGCATCTGCAGTTCCGACGCGGTGTCGGGGTAGCCGAGGCTGATTCTCGCCAGGAAGCGATCGAGCTGGCTTTCCGGCAACCGGTAGGTGCCCTCATGTTCCATCGGGTTCTGGGTGGCCAGCACGAGGAACGGTCGCGGCAGCACGTGGGTCTCGCCGTCGGCGGTCACCCGCCGCTCCTCCATCGCCTCGAGCAGCGCCGCCTGCGTCTTGGCCGTAGCCCGGTTGATCTCGTCGGCCAAAAGGACGTTGGCGAAGATCGGTCCCGCCCGGAAGCGGAGCTCGCCGGTACGCGGGTCCCAGATGCCGGTTCCGGTTACATCTGACGGCAGCAGGTCGGCAGTAAACTGGACTCGCCCGGTGCTGAGCCCGGTGACCGCCGCGAGCGCTCTGGCGAGCATGGTCTTGCCGACTCCCGGCACGTCTTCGATGAGGACGTGACCCTCGGCGAGCATGCATGCCACGACCACTTCCACAGCCGGGCGCTTGCCATGAACGACGGTCTCGATGGCATCGACGATCTTTGTGAGGATGGCTTCGGCCGTGGCCGCGGTCTCTTTCAGTTCGCCCGTTGCCAGGCGCTCGTGTTCGCGGTCGGCCCACGCCCTCGGGGAGGAGGGAAGGGCCGAGTTGCTCGGGGAAACCACGCGATCACGTTACTGCCACGGTGCCGTTTCAGTGATCGATCGTCTCATGAGTGTTCGGTGAAAATGATCCCTGCAACGTTGCCTCGAAGACCCCGTTGAGCTGGGGAGGAAGGTCTGGAGATAGGAAAGAATCGACCACTATTCGGCCAGGGGTCTTGGTGGGTGTTCGCGCCCTCCGGTAGTCTCTCCGGCCATGGAAATGGTCTATCCGCCCGCTGCCGAGGAGTTCCGGACGAAGGTCCGCGGCTTCCTTTCCGAAAATCTCCCCGAAGGTTTTGCCGGGATCGGCACGATGGAAGGCCTCGAGCTCGATGAGTTCGTCACGCAATGGCGCAAGATCCTGTTCGAGAACGGCTACCTCGCCTCCGCCTGGCCGAAAGAGTTCGGCGGCGCCGGGCTCACGGCGATGGAGGGCGTGATCCTCGCCGAGGAGTTCACCAAGGCCGGCGTGCCGTCGGGTGGGCCCAACGACGCGTTCAGCATCCAGATGGTCGGCAACACCATCCTGCGCTGGGGCACCGATGAGCAGAAGGCCCACTACATCCCGCGGATTCTCTCGGGTGACGACAGGTGGTGCCAGGGCTACTCGGAGCCCAACGCCGGTTCCGACCTCGGCAACCTGGGCTGCAAAGCGGTGCTCGACGGTGACCAGTGGGTCATCAACGGCCAGAAGATCTGGACCTCCGCGGGGCACCTCGCCGATCACATCTTCGTGCTCACCCGCACCGATCCCGACGCCCCGAAGCACAAGGGCATCTCGTTCATGCTTGTCGACATGCGCCAGCCGGGTGTCGAAGTCCGCCCGATCAAGATGATCTCCGGCGAGAGCGAATTCAACGAGGTGTTCTTCACCGACGCAACGTGCCCGAAGGAGAACATCCTCGGTGGCGTGAACAACGGGTGGGCCGTGGCCATGACCCTGCTCGGCTTCGAGCGGGGCGAGGCGGCGGCGACCGCACCGATTCGGTTCCGCGCCGAGTTTGAGCGCTTGGTCGAGCTGGCCAAGCAATTCGGGAAGGCCGACGATCCGGTCATCCGCCAGCGCCTCGCCTGGTGCTACACCCAGGTGCGCATCATGGAGTTCCAGGGCAAGCGTGTGCTTACCCAGTTCCTCCAGGGCAAGCACCCCGGTCCCGAAGCGTCGATCGGCAAGCTGTTCTGGTCCGAGTACCACCGCAAGGTGACCGAACTCGGCGTCGACATCATGGGCATGCACGCCACCGTCCCGACCGGACGCAAGCCGCAGTCGGCCTTCTCCACCGACGAGGCCGGCGCCCCCAACTCCACGAACTCGTGGGCCACGGTGTTCCTCAACGCCCGCGCCGGCACGATCTACGCCGGCACGTCGCAGGTGCAGCGCAACATCGTCGGCGAGCAGGTGCTCGGCCTTCCCAAGGAACCCCGCACCGACGCCGGCGCCTGGAACGCCCGGCACTGAACCCCCGACGACCGCACTGGTCGGCGCGTTTGTACCGGCGCTGACGAAGGTTCGTCGAGGTTGGTATCTCGGTCGCCCCCGGGGCGACCAGCTGCACAATCATCCGAGCTATTCGGACCCTCGCACGGTGCTTGCCCCCTTAGCCTCGGTGGTCGTGGGCGACTCCGACGACTTGGCCGTGGCGCTGCAGTGCTCGGATCTCGCCGGTCGTTTGGCCCTCGAGCATTTCGGATCCGGGGTCGAGACAACGATCAAAGACGATGGCAGCCCGGTGACGGAAGCTGACCTGCACCGCCCCGGGATGCGAGGTGCCTGCACCGCAGTGCGAAGCGCATCTGCCGAGTGCGGGCTCCGTCGCGCACTCGTCCAAGCAGTTCCTAGACAACCGAATCCCGGCCAGCCTCGCCGGCCTGCGTCTGGGCTTGCGCCTGGACTTGCACTCTTCGCGGTCGCGTCCGCTACAACTGCGCGATGCGAATCTCGTGTGCGTTTGCGCCGGTGCCTGATACCCCTCGTCACATCGAAGTGGCCGAGCGGCTCGGCTTCCATACGGCGTGGGTGTACGACACCCCTGCGCTCCAACTTGACGTGTGGATGACGTTGGCCCTGGCGGCCGTGCGGACCGAACGCATCGTGCTCGGTCCGGGCGTGCTGATCCCGTCGCTTCGTCACCCCATGGTCACGGCGTCGGCGATCGCCCATCTGGTGAGCCTGGTCGGCGAGGACCGGGTCGTCATCGGGCTCGGGACGGGGTTCACCGGTCGGCGGGCGATGGGGCAGAAACCGTTGCGTTGGGCGGACATCCCCGACCACGTTGGGGTGGTGCAGGGTCTGCTGCGCGGTGACACCGTCGAGGTCGAAGGACGGATGGCGAAGATGCTCCACGGTGACGGTCAGGCGTCGCCCCGGCCGATCGATGCGCGTTGGGTGCTCGGCGTCAACGGGCCGAAGGGACTGGCCACGGCTCACGACCTGGGCCTGGGCGTGTTCACGACGAACCCCCGAACGAATCCGTCGGCCGTCGGGATCCCGTCGGTGACGATGCTTGCCTTCGGAACGGTGATCCGTCCCGGTGAGAGCGTCGACTCGCCCCGCGTGCTGGAGACGGCCGGGCCCGGCGCGGCGGTGGCCTATCACGCGCTGCTCGAGCAGGACTCGGGCCGTCTCGACGGCCTTCCGAACGGAGCCCGATTCGTCGAGTTGGTGAGCGCCGCGCCCGAGGCGACGCGCCATCTTGTTCTCCACGAGGGCCATCTCACGGTGCTGAACGACATCGATCGCCAGGTCGTGACCCCTCAGGCGGTCTCGTCGTTCACCTCGCTGACGGGGACGGCCGCGGAGCTACGCGAGCGGGTCGCGGTACTCGCGTCGGCCGGGATGAGCGAGGTGGCGTTTCAGCCGATGGGCGACATCGAGGACGAACTGCACGCAATGGCCGACGCGCTCGGGCCGTGGATGGGGAGCTGACGACCGCCGACGGTCAACGCTGTGGCGCGCCTCGGGTGGTCTCGAGAGGCGCCATCCCGAACAGGTTCGAATGGACGAGCAGTTCGCCCAGAGAAGCGAGACGGGTGTCGAAGTTCGTGAGCCCGGCCCGAACTCGGAGCAGGAGCAGTCCGAGGAAGAGGGTCTCGAACCCCTTGGCGAGTGCCGGGGGCGCCATACGGGGATTGACGAGCCCCAGCGCAGCTGCGGTCTCGATGTCTTCGGCGAGTCGGGTGACGATCCCGTCGACCGCGGGACGGGCGAGGCACTCGGCCACCAGCTCGGGTGATTCCTCGCTGAGCACTCGCATGATGAAGCGCTGCTCCGGCACCGACTCGATGAGGTCGAGCAACCGACTGAGCCAAGGTGTGGTCGACGCTGCGGCTGCGGCGTCGGCATGCTCGAGCCACCGGTTGATCGATTCGTCGGCCGCCCCGAGGAACAGATCGTGCTTGGTGGCGAAGTAGGGGTGCACGGTCGCCGGGGTCACCTCGGCTTCGCGGGCGACGGAAGCAACGGTTGTCGTCCGGTAGCCGTTGTCGCCGAACTGGCGGATCGCCGCTTCCACGATGCGAGCCCGCGTGCGTTCACCCTTGGTCGTCCGTGCCGTCATGACGACGCTGAGGCTACCGACGTCCCGGTCGCCGCACCGCGCCGGGGCCGGCCTGTGGCTCAGCCCCAGCGACGTGGCGGACGACGACGCGCTCAGGACGGGCAGGTCCAGGAGAGCGAACCGATGGCCTGCTTGCCGGCGGCCTTGGCAACCTTGGCGCCGCTTGCCGTCTTGGTGAACGCCGCGCTTTGCTTTTCGCCCGGCGTTTCCGGGACATAAACTTGTAGCCATCGAAATACGATGAATCGATGGAAAAGGTGTGAACGTCTTGTGACGGTGAACCTTCTAGAGTCTTGATTTGTGATCGCTTCGCTCGTGCGCAGTCGACGGCACACACGGGTGCCGAGTACCGCCGACGTCGGGCGCCGGTAGGAAGAGCAATGTCTCGGCCCCGACTGCTCACCGCTGATGTCGCCTGGGCGATCATCCGTGAGCCGTCGCTTTGGCCGGAAGCGCTTCGTACGCTTCGTCGTCTTCATCCGACCCGGATTCCAGCAGGGATGTCCCGTCGTCCGCTGGTCCCGACACGGGAATATCTCGACTTCCGGCTCCACACCAATGCCGGCGCCGACGATCCGCCCTCGGCCGCCGATGTCGTCCGGTTCCTGAAATGGACCGGGTCGCAACGCAGGGTGCTCGGGTAGGTTCAACTGATGGCTGGTGCGCTCGTTCTCAACGCGTCGTACGAGCCGCTGTGCGTCGTGCCGGTCAAGCGAGCCATCGTTCTCGTGCTCAAGCAGAAGGCTGAGATCGTGCACGCGGCGGATCGGGTCGTTCGTTCGGAGCGGTCAATCTTTGCCGCGCCATCGGTGATCCGGCTCGTCCACTTCGTTCGTGTGCCCTTTCGCAACCGGGTGCCGCTGAATCGTCGGGCCGTGTTCACCCGAGACGGTCACCGCTGCCAATACTGCGGCGCGTCGGCGGAGAACCTCGACCACGTGGTGCCCCGTTCCAAGGGCGGGCCGCACACGTGGGACAACGTCGTTGCCTCGTGCACGCCCTGCAACGCCCGCAAGGGCGACAAGCTCCTCGAGCACACGAACCTGGTGCTTCGTCGCCGCCCCACCGCGCCGTCGTCGTCCACCTGGCTGGTGTCGGCATTCGGCAACCCGATGGCCGATTGGATGCCGTACCTGATGCTCGACGCCGAGCCGCTCAGCGCGTAAGGCTGCCCGTTACCATCGACGCGTCCGGTCGGTGGTTCAAGTGACATGCCGGTTCGGCGGTCGACGCAGTCCCAATTGGTCGCGCGTCGTTCCCGTTTCGTACTCGCGGCGAGCGACGCTGCGCTCCTGGAGCAGTGGGATCACATGGTCCACGAACAACTCCAGATCGATCGGGATGCGAAGCGGCTGGAGAGTGAACCCGTCCGCCCCGCCGCTGCGCCACCAGGTTTCGATGAGTTCGGCGAGCGTTTCTGGTGTGCCGGTGTGATGGAGTCCCCCGGGGAGCGTGGAGAAATGGCGCGCGGTCTCGCGGAAGGTGAGGTTCCCGGCTCGGGCCACTCGCTTCACCGCTTCGCCAAAGGTTGCGCTGGTTGCATGGTCGAATACCTCGTAGGGAAACGGGCCATCCGGGTCGACGTCGGCCGTCCACTTCTCGTCGACGCCGGCGATCCACGTGAGATTCAGCAGTCGAAACTCGTCGGTCGTCCCCGCCTCGAGCTGGTCCCACGCCGTCTGCGCTTCCGCCTTCGTGCTCCCGAGTACGAACGAGAGCCCGGGCAGGGTGCGAACTCCATCAGGGTCTCGGCCCTGAGCGGCGGCGTTCGCCCGGATGCGCTCACGAAACGCCTTCCCCTCGGCGATGCTCGATTGGGGCGTGAAGACCACGTCGGCGAATCGTCCCGCCAGGTCCACACCGTCGGGGGATGACCCGGCCTGGGCGAGGATCGGATAACCCTGCGGCGATCTTGGGAACGGAAGAATGCCGGCTACCGAGAAGCTCTCGCCGCGGTGCCGCGGCGGGTGGAGCTTGCGATCATCGGCCCAGTGCCCCGTTGCGGTCGAAGCGATAACCGCGTCTTCCTCCCATCCGTCCCACACCTTGAGCACGGCTTCGACGAACTCGCGAGCCCGGCGGTAGCGGTCCTCGTGCCCGCCGTGGGGCGAGTCGGAGAAGTTTCCCGCGGCCACGGGGGTTCCAGTGGTGACGATGTTCCAGCCGGCCCGGCCTTTGCTGAGGTGATCGAGGGTGGCGAAGCGACGCGCGATATCCCACGGTGCGCCGTAGGTCGTGGACGCAGTGGCGAACAGACCGATGTGTTCGGTGTGCGGAACGAGCGCACAGAGCAGGTCAATCGGATCGAAGCCGGCTTGCACCATGAACCGGGTCCGGAACACCTCGACGCCCGGCGCATCAGCCAGGAAGAGCGAGTCGAGGACACCGCGTTCGGCAATCCGGGCGATGCTGGCGTGATGGTCGAGTGACAGCAACCGAGCAGGGTCGACCGGCGCGACCGTCCATGATGCCTGGTGGTATCCCGTCTCCGTCATGAAGAGGTTGAAGTGGGCGCGTCTGGCTCGGCCGGTCACTTCGCTTGTCACGTGTTGGGGGCCGGAACGGGTGACGGGACTGCGGCCGCGAATGCCTCGGCGATGGCGCTCCTCGTGGTGATCCATACGTCTTGTTGTTCATTCATACGTGTACGTACGTGTTCAAAGAACCGCTCGAGCGCAACGATGCGTCCGGGCCGGCCGATGATCCGGAGATGCAGACCGGTGCTCATCATGCGGCGATGATCCCCCTCGCGGCCCTCCCGGAGAAGTTGGTCGAACGTGTCGACGTTGTACGACAGCCAGTCGTCGGGCCGGTAGCCGGGGGCGTTCCAGAACTTCATGTCGTTCGTGTCGACGGCGTAGGGGACGATGACGATCGGTCCGGCCTCGGTCGTGTCCCAGAACGGTTCATCTCCGGAATAGTCGTCCATGTGATAGCGGAAACCGAGCTCCACCAGCAACCGCCGGGTGTTGGGGGTGAGAAGGTACCTGCTGAGGTGGCCGTATGGACGGGTCCCGGTGGTGGTGGTGATCGAGTCGATGGCGGCCTGCAGAAAGGCCCGCTCTTCGTCCTCGCTCATCCGGAACACGTGGACCCAGCGATGTCCGTGGCTCGCCGCTTCGTCGTGTCGGGCGGCGAGGTAGGTGGCGATGTGGGGGGCGCGTTCCAGCGCAACGGCGGCGCTCGTCCAGGTGGCGGGATAGCTGTAGCGATCGAGAAGGGCGGCGATGCGGCCGAAGCCCTCCTTGATGCCGTAGTGGTAGTTCGACTCGTTCCCGTAGTTGCGCACCGGTTTGGTGAGCGTGACGCCAAGTTCGTCGACCGGCTCCGGCGAGCGGTCGCCGTCGGCGACGTTCATCTCGGCGCCCTCCTCCACGTTCACCACGATGGACAGGGCGAGCGAGGCGCCGTTCGGCCAGCGGCCAGCGGGAAGCAGTTGCACGATTTCCGTTCTAGTCCGTCGGAGCCGTTGGCTCCGGCCGGTAGCCTCGCCGCCATGAGCCAGGTCTGCGAGGGAATCGGATACGAGAGGGTCGGGTCATCTGCGCGCATACGAATTGACCGTCCGGCGAAGCGCAATGCCTTCACGAACGTGATGTGGGATGGCCTCGCCGACGCCGTGGCCACGGCAGAGGCCGACGCCGCCGTCCTGTGCATCGTCGTCGAGTCAACCAGCGACACCTTCTCGGGCGGTGCCGATCTCGAGGAGGTCCGCGCGGCCGCGGGTGATCCCGACGCCGGTGAAGCGAACACGGATCACGTCCGCCGGGCCTTTCTTGCGTTGCGCGATGCGACGAAACCAACGATCGCCGCCATCCAAGGATTCTGCGTTGGCGGAGGGCTCATGGTTGCCACGGCGTGTGACCTTCGCGTGGCTGACACCTCGGCGCGCTTGGGTTGCACGCCGGCGAAGATCGGGATGATCTACCTCTACGAACCGACGGCCGTCCTCGTCGAGTTGGTTGGCGCATCGGAGGCAAAGAGGATTCTGTTCACCGCGCGGCAGTTCGACGCGGCCGAGTCGCTGCGGATCGGACTGGTGAATGAACTCGTCGCCCCGGAGGAGTTCGCGTCGACCCTCGACACGCTGGTCTCCGACGTCTGCGCGACCTCGCAGTTCTCCGTCCGCACGATGAAGCGAACAGTTGCGCTGGGCGCCTCCGGTCTGCGCCACGAGACTGCGGCGACTCTGGCCCTGTTCCGCGCCGCGTTGGAGAACGAGGATCACCGAGAAGGCACCGCCGCCATCCTCGACAAGCGCCCCGCTGTCTTCACCTGGCGGGGCTGAGCACTCTGGTGCGAAGCCAGTCCCGCTCCATTCCCCCGCAGGGATGGCTCAGGTGCCGGAGCGGAGCGCTTCCACGGGTTGCTTGCCGGCTGCTTTCACGGCGGGGTAGAGGCCGGCGAGAACTCCCGTGAGCAGACCGAGAAGGGGAGTGAGGAGCGGGATGCGGGCATCGAGCACGGGAGTGGTATCAATCGAGGCTCCATAGATCACGGTGGCAAGTGTGCCGACCGTGGCTCCGAGAATCCCCCCGGCCAAGCCCGTCAGCGCAGCCTCGGCCAGGAACTGGATGGCGATATGGCGCCGAGCGGCACCCAAAGATCGGCGAAGTCCGATCTCGCCGGTGCGCTCCAGCACCGAGACCAGCGTGACGTTCGCAATGCCGATCGCGCCGATGAGCAACGAGATGGCCCCGAGCACGAGGAACAGGCGATTGAGGTCCCCCGTCACCGCCGCCTTGGTCGCCTTCGGTTCCGGGGGCGACGACACCTCGAGTCGAGCGGGATCATTCGGGTTGAGCACGGGGGCGATCTGTGATGCGACGAGCGCCGCCGCGCCGACCGCCGTGTCGACCTGCAGCCGCTCAGGGCCCTTGAGCCGGTACAACGCCCGTGCGGTGCCTTCGGGAATGATGATCGCGTCGAGGAGTTCCGCTCGACGAGCGACATCATCGATGATGCCGACCACCTGGAACACCCGATTGCCGACGTAGATACCGGGGAGGTTCGAGATCCTGTTGATGCCCAATCGGTCTGCGGCTCCTGGTCCGAGGACAGCCACTCGATCAGCGCGCATACTGTGTCCCCGGTCGAAAACCCGCCCGGTTCGTAGCTGGGTTCGGACGGCCGCGAACAGACCGGGCGAGACGGCTCGCACCGGCAGGTCGAACTCCGTTACGTTCGCAGGGTCGTTCACCGGCACGGTGCGTGCGAGCGCCCCCCCCACGTCGACGGAGGAGATCGTCCCAGCCGAGCGAACGCCGTTGAGTCGGCTCACCCGGGCCTCTGCGCTCCAGGGAATCACCGATCCTGCCGCCCGGCCCCCGGACTCACGCGTCGTCGCCGTGATCTCCGTTGCCGCGAGGGCGTCGAATCGGCCGACGATCTGGTTCGACTGCGTGCGCGAGATGCCGAGGGTGCCGACGAGCGCAGCGATGCCGAGAACGGTTCCGAGCACGGTGAGAACGGCCCGGGCCGGACGGGCGAACAGTCCGGCGATGGACTCGTCAGCGAGATCACGCCACGACACGCGCGGACGTGACGCGGCGGTCATGAGAGCCTGCCGTCGCGGATCCGGACCGCCCGCCCGGCGCGCTCTGCGACCTCGGAATCGTGGGTGATCATGATGATCGTCAGATCATCAGCGCGCAGACCTTCGAAGAGCTCGAGGATCGACTCGGTCGTGTGGGTGTCCAGGTTGCCGGTGGGCTCGTCGGCAAGGAGCAACGACGGCCGGGTCACCAGTGCTCGAGCGATCGCGACGCGTTGGCGTTCGCCACCGGAGAGGCGAGAGGGCAGGAATTCGAGGCGATGCCCGAGGCCGACGCGCTCCAATGCCGCGGCGGCCCGCTCGCGCCTTCCGGACCTAGGGAACCGACGGTTCGTGGTGCCGTAGACCTCCGCCAACATCACGTTCTCGATCACGCTCCGGTGCGACAGGAGATGAAAGCTCTGAAAGACAAACCCGATCCGTTCACCACGAACGGCCGTGCGCTCGGCGTCGGAGAGCCCGGACACGTCGATGCCGTCGAGCAGGTACGTGCCTGAGGTGGCGATGTCGAGGAGTCCGAGGACGTTGAGCAGGGTCGACTTCCCCGAACCGGACGGACCGGCAACGGCAAGCCAGTCCCCGCGCTGGACTTCGAGGTCCACGTCGATCAGGGCATGCACCGGGGGAGTGGTGTCGAAGGTCCGACTGACGCTGCGCAGATCCACCACCGGCTTCGTGGACGCCGCCGCCGAAGGAACCGACTCGGTAGGGACGAGGAGATCGCTCACGAAGGCGCCGTGCCCTCCATGACGGTGTCTTCAGGAGCCGTCGTGTCTGCGGGTGAGGCCGTGTCGGCGGGTGAGGCGATATCGGTGGCATCGGTGGTCACGGTCAGGTCGGACGCGCCTTCGCTGCCCACCACGACCAGATCGCCTTCGGTCACCTTTCCTGTTCCGACCGGTGTGATCTCGACGTAGCCCTCGGCGGCGAGTCCCGGTGTCACGGTGACGAATCGGGTCGGTTTGGCGGGGTCGTCCTCAATCTCGATCCGGCTTGAACCGTCGCCGGCGACCGACACCGCAGCAACGGGAACGGCGAGGACAGAGGTGCCCGTCGATTGGATCGGCAGAATGACCTTGACGTTCACGCCGTTCAGGGTGGCTGGATCGAAGGGGGTTGAGCCGTCACCCGTGGCATCGTCATCGATGGTGAGCTCGATGCGCACCTTGTCAGGATCGGCCCCGTCGGTGCCCGGTCGGTTGGCGATCTTGGTGATCGTCACCGGCAGGGTGAGCGAGAGGTCCTCGGCCTCGATCTCACCGGTGGCGCCGGTCCTGAGGCGTGGTGCGTCGACGGCGTCGACCGAGGCATCGACCGCCAGTCGGGCGTTGGTCACGTTGATGACCGCGCCGTTCACCGGCTCACCGCGACCAACCTTCACCTCGTCAACGCGACGAGGAAGATCCGGAAGAAACACGACTTCGTTTGCCGGAACGCTGATCCCTACTTTCGACTCGAGATCGGCCAGGTCGGCGTCGGCGCGTCGCTTCGTGTCGTTGGCGGAGTTGAGCGTGGCTCGAAGCGACGCGAGCTCCGATGCACTCGACAGCTCCGCCCGGTTCGCAAGGGCCACATCGAGGGCCGCGTCTGCTGCTCGGGCACCGGTCGACCCCTGACGCTGTGCCGAGTCCACCCCATTGCGGGCGTCGTCGAGATCACGTTCGGCCTGGGCGACGGCACTCTGCGCCTGGGCGAGCTTGGCGTTCGCGTCGACGACCGCCTGTTCCCGATCCGGAGCGGCGTCGACTGCCTTCAGCCGTCCGGCCTCCGCCCGCACGACGGCCCGCGCCGCGCGCTCCTTCGCCCGGCGGGCTTGTTCGACCGCGTCCGTGCGGCTGGTGACCCCCGAGAGAGCGGTCTCGACCGCGGTGTTCGCCTGTCGCAGACGGCTCTCTGCGTTTCGCGTTGCTTCCTTCTGGGCCGAGTTGTCCGGAACCTCGCACGGCGAAGGGGTGGGACACACGACGACCGAGCCGCGACGTTCGTTCTCTTTGGCGGTGTCGAGGCTCTTCTGGGCGTCGACCACGTTCGCCCTTGCGTCGTCCACCGACCGTTGTGCTTCTACGACGCCACGTTCGGCCTGGGCGATGGCCGCATCCGCGTCGATGACGGCCGCCTTTGCGTCCTCGATGGCGAGGTCGGATTCGCGCAAGGCGCCTGCGTCGTCACGGTCCCGCTCGGCCCGACGCACGCCAGCCGCAGCCTGATCGCGGGTTGCGGCCGCCTGGTTGAGACCGGATTGCCGGGCCGCCACCAGCCCGTCGGCTTTGCGGGCCGAATCATCAGCGTCGGCAGGAGCGGTTGTGGCCTTCTCCCGTGCCGATCGAACCGATTCGTCGGCCTGCAGCACTCTGCTGCGCGCCGGTCGCGCGGCGTTGTCATACGCGCGCTGGGCATTGCGTACGCCGTCGGCCGCCCGGGTGGTGCTGTCACGCAGCGTCTGGAGCTGTGTCCGCTGGGTCTCGGTGGGGCCAAATGGTTCGTAGCCGACATCTCGGTACCAGGACTCGACGCCCCGTTCCGTGGCGTCGTCGTAGAGGCCGTCGACCCTGCCGGGATCGAAGCCGAGTTTGGCCAGCCCGTCTTCGAGCTGCGTCACGTCGTCACCCTGGTCGCCGGGGCGCAGATCGCGGTAGGCCGGGGTCGACCCCACCAGCGCAAGGACCGGTCGACCGGCGACTTCGAGGACTCGTTTGCCGGCCTCGATCTGCTGGCCCTTGGTGGCGGCAAGGGTGACGAGGTTTCCGAGACTCGCCTTGAGTGCCGATGGTGGGAGAACGACGGGCTTGGGATCACCGAAGCGGACATCGCCGCGGGTGATCAGCCTGGCGGCGAGCACTCTGCGCTCCACGGGTACGGCGAGGCGTGACGCGGTGGGCGGAGCGGCTTCCGCCGCGGCATCTGCAGGTGACTTGACCTGGCGGCCGAGGACGAAGCCACCGGCACCGACGGCCACGACGCCTGCCGTGCACAGGGCGAGAACTCGGGTGCGTTTCACGATCGGCCCGATGGGCACACGAATGTCAATGGGCACACGAATGTCATTCGCGCTTATTTCTTCTTGCCGCCAAGGTCGTTGCGGACCGCCTCGAGGACGGCGCGGTTCTTGTCGATGAACTTCTTCTCCTCGACCTTGCGGATCGCGTCCCGGTCCGCCAGATGCTTCTTGGCACAAGAACGGTCTGCTTTGTTGATCGTGAGTTCCTTCTTCTGCAGTGCCCGGAGCTTGACCGGATCGATCTTTGACGCATCGAAGCCGAACACGGCGGCCAACCCGCCGCCACCCGCTCCGCCCGGCGGGCCCGAGATGGTGGTGAGTTCCTTCGTGATATCAGCGGCGACGTCGGCATCCGTGCGAAAGGTGTAACCGGCATCCTTCATACACGACGACCACTTCTTCATGCCGGCGAGAACCTTTGCGTCGTTGTCGACACGCTTCTCGATCTCCTGGAATTGCGGCCCGAGCGCCTGGAGTTTGGCGAAGGAGGCGAACAGCTTCTTGGTGCTCTCGCCGACGCAACCTCCGCCCCCCAAAAGCGACGGCTCGGCCGTCTCGGAACCGAGTAGCGCCTTGTTGTAGGCCTTCTTCTCGCCCGCGCTCATCTTGGCAACAGCGAGTTCGTTGGCGTTCTGCTTTGGTGGCTTGCCTGCAGCGCTGGGGTCGATCAGCGTCGAGATGCCGTAGCCGTACTTGTCGGCGAATTTTTCGGGATCACCGGCCGCGTCGGCGAGGGCGGAGAGGTTCCCGACGCCGACGACTTTGTAGGTGAACCCCTTCTTCGTCATGCACGAGGCAACGGACTCCTCCTGTTGGCGCGCGAGGCGCTGGATGCCGCTGCCGTCGATGTTGAAGAAGTCGTTCAGGGAATCATCGGCTGCCGATGCCAGCATGGCCGGCACGAGCGCCGAGGCGGCGATGGCAAGGGCCAGTACCTTGACGGCGCGCCGGAGCGTTCGCCCGCGTAGGAACAGGGGAGCGCGTTGGGAAGGTCGTGGTGCCATGGCTCAACGCTACGGGTCCGAACGGGCCGAGCGAATCATCCGTCCGGCCGATTCGTCGTCCTTCTGCGGTCGGAGCGAGCCCGACGGCGATGGGTCCCGGATACGGTGGGGTGGTGAGCAGATTCGAAAACGTTGCCCGGCTGGACGGAAAAGTAGCGCTGATCACCGGCGCCGGCGGTGGCATGGGGAGGCTCGCCGCCCTGCTCTTTGCCCAGCAGGGCGCCAAGGTCATGGTCGCCGACGTGAACCCGGCGGCGGCCACGGCCGTCGCCGAGGAGATCGAGTCCGACGGCTTCGTGGGAACCGCGGTGTCGGGCGATGTTTCTCGCGATGCCGAGGTCTCGTCGATGGTTGCCGCTGCGGTCGAGTCCTTCGGCGGGCTCCACATCCTCTACAACAACGCTGGAATCATGCTCGGTGACGACGACGACCCCGTGGCCACCTCGGAGGCAACGTGGGATCGCACCTTCGACGTGAACGCCAAGGGAGTGTTCCTGTGCTGCAAGCACGGCATCCCAGCGATGCTGGCCAGCGGCGGCGGTTCGATCATCAACGTGGCCAGCTTCGTCGCCCACATGGGCGCGGCCACACCGCAGATCGCCTATACCGCGACGAAGGGCGCGGTGCTCTCCATGACCCGAGAGATTGCGGCGATCTACGCTCGCCAGGGCATTCGGGCGAATGCTCTGTGCCCCGGCCCGGTCGGCACACCGCTGCTCGAGCAACTCTGGAGCGACCCGGCGCGTAGGGCCCGTCGCGTGGTGCACATCCCGATGGGCCGATGGGCGGAGGCCGAAGAGCTCGCCCGCGCCGCCCTGTTCCTGGCGTCTGACGACTCGAGCTTCATGACCGGCCAGTCGCTCGTCGTCGACGGTGGCATCGTCAGCACCTACACGACCCCCGAGTGAACGCCTTGTCTCCCCGGGCTCATCGAGGAAAGGCGGATTTTCGGTGACCACGCTGGCTGTTTCCATCACCTTCTTGAAGGACTGGGTGCAGGGCATCGAGGGACCCTGGCTCTATGTCGCGGTGTTCGCACTCGCGTTCGCGGAAACCGGAACCTTGCTGTTCTTCGTCCCCGGTGAGGTCACGCTCATTATCGCCGGGATCACCGCCGGCCTCTCCGACGGTGGCGTGAACGTGTGGGTCATGCTCGTGGTCGGCTGCGTCGCGGCGATCCTGGGGGATGCTGTGGGCTTTGCCATCGGTCGAAGGTATGGCGAACGCGTGAAAGTATCGAGACTCGGCCGAAAGCTCGGCGCCGAGAACTGGCAGAGAGCCGAGACCCTGATACAACGCCGGCGCGGGCTGATCGTGCTGGTCGGCCGTTGGCTCGGCTTCCTCCGGGCGATCATGCCGGCCACTGCGGGGATGGCCGGGCTCAACTACAAGAAGGACTTCCTGCCCTATGACCTCGTCGGCGCGATCTCGTGGGCCTCGTTGTGCGTACTCGGCGGCTACAAGCTGGGCGACCGCGCCGAGGACATCGTCAAGTACATCGGTTGGGTGGCGATCGGTGTGGTTGTCGGTGGAGCAGCGCTCTACTTCGGTAAAAAGAAGCTCGTCGCTCGCGCCCGTGGGTGACATGAGTTCGGCCACACCGATGGCCGACGCTTCGGTGTCGCTGTGAGGAAACGCCGGATCGCTGTCGTGCTTGTTTCGACCATTGCGATCGCCGTGCTCGCCGGCAGCCCCGCGCGCACCGTCTCGGCCACGTCGGGTCCGGCGACGGCCCCGGGGATGCCCGTTTCCAGGCCGCTCGACTGGAAAGCGTGCAGCGATGTGCGGGAGATCCGATGCGCGTCGCTGCAGGTTCCGCTCGACCGGACCCGCCCGTCCGGGGCCAAGGTATCTCTCGCCATATCGATGCTTCCGGCGCGGAGCAAAGGCCGTCGCATCGGGGTCCTGCTCGTCAATCCCGGAGGGCCCGGATCATCGGGTCAGAAGTTCGTGCGTCAGCTTCGGCGGGGCCTCGCCGGAACGATCCTCGACCGCTTCGATGTCGTTGGATGGGATCCGCGAGGTGTCGGCGGTTCCGGCGAGATCCGCTGCTACGACGACCAGAAATCCTACGACCGGTACTACGCGGTCGACCCCGACCCGGATTCCCCGTCCGAGGTCGATGCCTTGGTCGACACCGCTCGCCAGTTTGCGCTCGCCTGTGGTGCGAAGAACTCCCGCGAGGTGCTTCGTTTCGCCGGAACCGCCGACGTGATCGATGACATGGACGCGATTCGCCTTGCCCTCGGCGAAGAGACGATCAGCTTCCTCGGGTTCTCCTACGGCACGCTGCTCGGACTGCGCTACGCCGACAAGTATCCGACGCGTGTTCGGGCGTTCGCTCTCGACGGCATCCTTGATCCGACTGCCGACGCCAACGAGCGGTCGGCGGAACAGGCAACCGGATTCGACCGTGCGTTCGACGCGTTCTTGGACGTTTGCCGACAGGTGGGCTGCGGCTGGGTCCGCAAGGGCGAGACGGCGGGCGAAGCATTCGACCGACTGGCGAAGACGGTCGATGACCAACCCCTCGTGCTTCGCCGACGGAACAAGGCTTCGCGGTCGTTAGGGTCGGGCGAGTTCATCGTCGGTGTGCTTGCTTCGCTCTACAACCGTGACTCCGGCTGGCCGCTGTTGCGGCGTGCGCTCACCGAAGTGGAGAAGGGAGACCCCGCCACGATGCTCGCCCTCTTCGATTCCTATGCCGATCGCGAGCCGACGGGTTTCGGCAACATCGCTGAAGCCAACGCCGCCGTCAACTGTGTCGACGTTCCGTCCCCTCGGGGCGGTGCCCCCTACACGGCTCTCGCGGAACGTCTTCGGACGGCCTCGCCACGCTTCGGCCGTCTGGCCGGGTATTCCAGCATCGTGTGCGGGTTCTGGCCGGTGCCGAGCACCGGGTCGATCGCGCCGGTCGCGGCGACGGGATCTGCGCCGATTCTTCTCGTCGGAACGACCCGTGATCCGGCGACGCCCTACGTCTGGGCGCAGTCGGTGGCAAAGCAACTCGACAACAGCGTCCTGCTCACCTATGACTCCGATGGTCACACCGGATATCTCAGCGGCAACTCCTGCGTGCAGCGAAACGTCCACCGGTACCTGGTGGACTTGGTCGTTCCCAAACCGGGGACGATCTGCGAACGCCGCCGGTGACGGGTCTTCGTTCGGGCCGCCATGGATCGTCACGCCAGCACGTGATGTTCTGCGCTATTCCGCGTCGCTGCCCGGCACTCCGGTCGCACCGCTCCGCCACTGTTGGCCACCCCGGCACGTAGAATAGGGAGCGCCCATGACATCGTCCCCGCCCACATTCGCCGATCTGGGCGTGCCCGAAGAGCTGCTCGTCGCCCTGAAGGAACGGGGGATCGAGTCTCCCTTCCCGGTCCAGGCGCTGACCATTCCCGACGGACTCGCTGGTCGCGACGTCTGCGGTCAGGCAAAGACCGGGTCCGGGAAGACGCTTGCCTTCGGCATCCCGCTCGTGACACTGTGCCGGCGGGCCAAGCCGAACCGGCCGACCGCGCTCGTTCTGGTGCCGACGCGTGAACTTGCCCTCCAGGTCGATGGAGAGCTGCGTTGGATGGCCGACGCCGTTGGCCTGCGGGCCGTTGCGGTCTACGGCGGTGCCTCCATGGATGCGCAGCGCAGTGCCCTCGAGGCCGGCTGCGAAATCGTCGTGGCCACGCCGGGACGTCTCATCGACCTGATCGGCCGCGGCGCCATCGATCTCGGCGACGTCGGTTTCCTCGTGCTCGACGAGGCTGACCGGATGTGCGACATGGGATTCATGCCAAACGTCGAGTGGCTGATCCGGCACATGTCAAAGGACCGCCAGACCCTCCTGTTCTCGGCCACGCTCGGGTCCGATGTGAACACGCTCGTGAAACACGAGCTGCGTGATCCGGTGCGCCACACCGTCGAGAGCGACTCGTCAACCGTCGAAGAGTCGAGGCATTTCTTCTTGAAAGTCCACGAGATGGACCGTGTCAAGGTCGTGGCGGCGATCGTGAAGAACTTCGATCGGTCGATCGTGTTCTGCAACACCAAGCGCATGTGCGATCGCCTGGCCGACGACCTCAAGGACGCCGACGTGCAGGCTCGGGCGATCCACGGCGATCTCGATCAGACCCGCCGCCTGCGGGCACTCCGCCAGTTCACCGAGGGTCAGATCAGCACGCTCGTGGCCACGGATGTCGCCGCCCGTGGGCTGCACATCGATGGAGTCGATGTCGTCATCCAGTTTGACGTGCCCGACGATCACAAGACCTATCTGCATCGCTCGGGGCGCACCGCCCGTGCCGGCGCCAGTGGCATCGTTGTCACTCTCGTCATGTGGAACCAGGTTCTCGAGATCGGCAAGCTGCAGAAGCGGCTCGGTCTGAACCTGCCGATCCCCGAGGTCTTCTCCAACGATCCCAATCTGGCCGAGCTCGAGACGTGGGAGCCGGCCTGACCGACCCCGGCGCCGAACACAGCGAACTCATCGGCCGTTGGCGGGTCGAGTGGGCGCGAGGTTCGGCTTCCGAGTTGTTCGACGAAGAATCAGCTTCAACGCTGACGTCACCGACCGTACGTGTGCTTACAGTACGGGCACCGACGATTGTTCTTGGTTCGTCGCAATCGGCGAACCTGATCGACGAGGAACGCTGTCGATCGAGCGGCGTCGACGTCGTGCGGCGGCGGAGCGGCGGTGGAGCGGTGTGGCTCGATGAGGACATGGTGTGGGTCGACGTCTTCGTGCCGGCGGGTGACAGCCGGTGGGATGCTGACGTCGGTCGGTCGATGTGGTGGATCGGCGAGACCTGGGCGGTGGCGCTGCAAAACGTCGGAGTGAGCGGGGCCCGAGTCCATCGGGGGGCCCTCATGCGAACCGCCTGGTCGCCGCTCGTGTGCTTCGCCGGGCTCGGCGCCGGTGAGGTCTGCGTCGGCGCTGGCAAGACCGTCGGCATCAGCCAACGGCGGACCCGAGCCGGTGCGCTCATGCAATGTGGGTTGCTGCGGCGATGGAATCCCGACGCGCTCGTCGACGCGCTCGCCCATCTCGACGACGGACAGCGCGGCGAGCTCCGGTCCGCCGTTGCCACGGCGGGCGTCGGTGTGGCCGATCGGGCTGATCTGGCGCTCGCGGCCTTCCTGAGTCTCCTGGCAACCGACCACGAACCGCTGACCCCTAACCTTTCCGACCGGTGAAACTGCGGTTCGACATCGAGGCGACCGACGGCGATGCCCGGGCAGGCACCGTGCACCTGCCCCGAGGCTCGTTCCGCACACCGGCGTTCATGCCGGTTGGAACGCGGGCGGCGGTTCGCACCATGACCGCGGCCGGTATGGAGTCGCTCGGTGCCGAAATCATTCTCGGCAACACCTATCACCTCATGCTTCGCCCCGGAGCGGAACTCATTGCCGAGCTCGGTGGCCTCCACCAGTTCTCCGGGTGGCGAGGCCGGATGCTCACCGACTCGGGTGGCTTCCAGGTGTTTTCGCTCGACCCGAAGGTCGACGACGACGGGGTCACCTTCAAAAGCGTCTACGACGGGTCCTTCCACCGCTTCACCCCGGAACGGGCGGTCGAGGTGCAGGAGATGCTGGGGGCCGATATCGCCATGGTGCTCGACGTGTGCCCCGCTCTCCCCTCCACCCCGACGCTGCTCCGCCAGGCCGTGGAGCGCACGGCGGCTTGGGCGGCGCGCCAGCGGGTCGCCCACACGCGCGCCGATCAAGCGCAGTTCGGCATCGTGCAGGGTGGGATCGACGCCGCGCTGCGAGTCGAGTCGGCCCAGCGCACCGTTGAGGTCGGCTTCGATGGCTATGCCATCGGGGGGTTGTCCGTGGGGGAGTCGCGAGACGAAATGCTGCCGGCCATCGAGGCGGCGAACAGCGCGCTGCCGGCCGACCGGCCCCGCTACCTCATGGGCGTCGGCGATCCAATCGCTCTCGTGGAGGGCGTTGCCCGGGGTGTTGACATGTTCGACTGCGTGCTTCCAACCCGCCTCGCCCGGCACGGGACGGTCCTGACCAGCGAGGGCCGCTTCCAGATGAAGAACGCCCGGTTCGCCCGCGACAGCGGTCCGCTCGACCCTGCGTGCGCCTGCGAGACCTGCAGCCGCTACAGCCGGGCCTACCTCCGCCACCTGCAGATGGTGGGCGAACAGACGGCGGCCACGCTCCTGACCATCCACAACATCACCTACCTGCTGGATCTGATGCGGCGCACCAGAGGGGCCATCATCGACGGCACGCTCGCCGCGGTCCGCGCCGATACCGCTGCCGTCTGGAGTCCGGCGCCCCTCGTTCCATGAAACCCGGATGAGCTCCGAACCCGGGCTCAGGTCGAAGTGACTCGGGGTCATGGGCTGGCGGCACTAGCCTTTCCCCGCTCTATGGCGTCGCTCTTTCCTCTTCTCGTCCTCCTTGCGCTGTTCGCGTTCACGTTTTCGCAGAACAGGAAACGCCAGCGAAATGCCGCAGCTCTCGGTGCGGCGCTCGCCCCGGGCGTCACGGTGATGACCGCGGGAGGGATCTACGGGACCGTCCGGTCAATCGACGGCGATGTAGTCGTGCTCGAAATCTCCCCGGGGGTCACCATTCGACTGGCCAAAGCGGCCATCGGCCGGGTCGTCGACTCCCCGATCGTCGATGCGGTCGACGCACCCGCACTGCTGCCCGGCGCGGTCGACGCGGAGTCGCACACCAACGATGAGGATCGTGCATGAATCGAAGCTTCCGAATTCGCCTCGCCGTGGTGGTTCTTACGGCGTTGCTCGGCACCATCGGTACCCTGGCGGCAGGCTGGTCGCCGTCGCTCGGACTCGATCTCCAGGGCGGCACGTCGGTGGTGCTGGAGCCGAAGGGCGACGTTTCCCCCGACGTTCTTGACCGCACGATCGGGATCATCGGTCTGGGAAGTATCGCCCGGGAGCTGCTCCGGCTGCTCGGATCCTTCCGCATTGGCCGCGCGCTGGCGTACGATCCCTACGCCGATCCGGAAGCAGCCCGCGCGTTGGGCGTGGAGCTGGCGCCGCTGGACACGGTGCTGCGGGAGAGCGACGTCGTGAGCGTC
>JANOHI010000279.1:0-1215 GCA_031406385.1 Acidimicrobiia bacterium | reverse complement strand
CGGTCGAGGAACTGCTCCGGCAGGACTCCCGTCCGGTTCCCGCTCCGCTTCTTGAGCACTGCCCGTCCACTCTCGGCACGGTCGACGTGGCCAACGTGGTCTACATGTCGCAGGAGATCCACGACCAGGAAGTCGAGAAGCTCTGGAAGAAGGTCTGGCAGTGGGCGTGCCGGCTCGAGGAGATCCCGAACGTCGGCGACCACGTGGTCTACGACGTGGCCCATCTGTCGGTGATCGTCGTGCGCGTTGCCCCCGGCAACGAACCCGGCTCGGTCAAGGCGTTCCACAACGTGTGCCTGCACCGCGGCACCCAGTTGCGCGTCGCCGACGGGAACGTCCCGCAGTTTCGCTGCCCGTTTCACGGGTGGACCTGGAACCTCGACGGCACACTCGACTGGATCTCGTGCGCGTGGGACTTCCCGCAGGTCGACGAGGAGAAGTTCTCCCTGCCGGAGGTGAAGGTCGACTTCTGGGAGGGCTTCGTCTTCGTCAACTTCGACCTGGAGTGCGAGCCGCTGCTCGACTATCTGGAGAACCTGCCCGAGCACTTCAAACACTTCTCTCTCGAAGATCGATTCATCGCCATCCACGTGGAGCGGGTCATGCCGGCGAACTGGAAGGTGACGATGGGTGCGTTTATCGAGGCGTATCACTCGGTGGTCACGCACCCACAGATCCTTCCGTACACCGGCGACGCGAATACGCAGTACGACATCTACGACCGTCACTCCCGGATGATCACCCCGTTCGCCGTTGCCTCTCCCCACATCGGGGGACGGAACTACGAGCAGGTCGAGATCCTCAAGACCATCCGGAACTACCGCGGTGGCGAGGTCGACGACTTCGTGCTTCCGGAAGGTGACCGGGCCCGGCCGTACGCCGCCGAAGACGCCCGTCAACGCATCGGTGCCATCGCCGGTGCCGACCTTTCCAACGTGTGCGACTCGCTCATGGTCGACGCAGTCGAATACTTCGTGTTCCCCAACTTCATGCCGTGGGCGGCCTACGGATCACCGATCCAGTACCGCTTCCGTCCCAACGGCGACGACGTGAACTCCACGATCATGACGGTGATGATGCTCATGCCCTTCAGCGGCGAGCGCCCGCCTGCGGCCAAGGTCCATCGCATTCCCGCCGATCAACCGTGGACCCACGCTCCGCAACTCGGCGGCCTCGCCGCGATCTTCGAACAGGACACATCGAACCTTTACCGAG
>JANOHI010000232.1:0-8841 GCA_031406385.1 Acidimicrobiia bacterium | reverse complement strand
CGACCCAACAACGTGTGCCGACCCAACAACGTGTGCCGACCCAACAACGTGTGCCGACCCAACAACGTGTGCCGACCCAACAACGTGTGCCGACCCAGGTCTCGGCTGGACACCGGGAGATACGTCGATCTTGCGGAGCCTTTCGGTAGCCTTTCCGCGTCGGTCTCAGCAGCCGAATGACGGCACCGGTCCGAACGGCCGAATACGGACGAGACGTGGACGAGACGTGGACGAGGCGACCATCGACAACCCGGAACGCGACGAGAACGCAATCGTCGACGACCCCAAGCAGCCACCACGACCCGACGATGGCGGATCGATCGCGCCCCGTGAGCGCGTCGGTCCAGCTCTGACTGCGAGAGATGTGATCAGGTGGCTGCCTCCGGTCTTGGTGGCCATCGCCGCCGCCACCTATTCCGTCTACTTCGCCCGCCTCACCATTCGCCACCACAACGGGTTCGGCACCGCCGGTTTCGACATCGGGCTCTACGACCAGGGGCTCTGGCTGCTCAGCCGGTTCCGGTCACCATTCGTGACCATCATGGGTCGGAACCTCTTCGGCGATCATTCCTCGTTCATCCTGCTCCCCCTTGTGCCGTTTTACTGGTTCGGCGCCGGGGCCTCGTTCCTGCTGGCGGTTCAATCGATCGCGTTGGGTTCCACGGCCATTCCGGTGTACCTGACGGTTCGCCGTCTTCTCGCGTCGCGATGGGCGGCGTGCGCTTTGGCGGTCGCATTCCTGTTGCAGCCGTCGCTGGCGTGGACGAACGCCGAGAACTTTCACCCCGACAGCCTCGTCGCTCCTCTGCTGATGACGGCGATGTGGGCGATGGTGGTCCGCCGCTGGCGGCTGTTCCTCATCTTCGGTGTTTTGGCAACACTGGTGAAGGAGGACACACTGCTCGTGGTCGTCCCGCTCGGGCTCTACGCCTGGGCAAGATTCGGTCGCGACGAGTCGGCGTCGCCGGCGCCGGACGCCGACGGCGCGGGCGAAGGCGTGGTTCGACGCTGGAACGCCGGACGGAACCGTTCGGGTCTCCTCCTTGCCGGCTGGAGTCTCCTGTGGACCGGGTTCTCGCTCGTGCTGCTGCGATCACTGAACTCGGTGGGTTCGCTCAACGCCTGGCGGATCCCGTTCGGCGGACCGAAAGGAGTCATCGAAACGGCGTTCAAGAAGCCGGGCCTGCTCTGGAACTACCTCGTGAAGGGGGTCGATTACGCCGGCGAGGCGCCCGACAATCGCCGCATGTGGTACCTCTGGAAGCTCTTCAGTCCGGTGGCTTTCCTGATCGCCCGCGCACCGATCGAATGCTGCCTGTTCGTCCTCGTCGTCGGACTGAACATCATCAGCAACTTCTTCTACCAATACAACATCGAGTACCACTACACGGTCATCATCCTCCCTGGCCTGTTCTTCGCAACGACCATGGCGATCACCCGGATCCGGAGAATTCGATGGCGGCGCATGGCGATCTTTGGGGTCGCCGCTTCGTGCCTCTGGACGGGCTATCTCTGGGGCCCGTCGCCGCTCTCGGCACGCCCGTCACCGTGGTCCACGGACCGGGCACCGTGGGTCGCCGAAGGCCGTGCCCTGCTGCGACAGGTACCGCCTGACGTGCCCATTGCGGTGTTCTACGGCTACGTGCCCCATATTGCTCACCGGACTGAGGTGTACCAGTTCCCCGTGCCGTGGCGGGATTCGTACTATCGCCTGCCGGGCGACGAGACCGCGCAGATCCGGCCGCTCCGTGACCGCATCGAATGGGTGATCACCCGAGATGTCGAGAGCTCGCCCGATCCGACCGTCCGCGACGCCTACAACGACATGATCCAGGACTTCGAACTGGTGGACCAGCAGGGAACCGGCCGCCTCTTCCGGCGTCGTGGCCTCGGCGGAT
The DNA here is from genome assembly GCA_031406385.1 of Acidimicrobiia bacterium. GTDB lineage: Bacteria > Actinomycetota > Acidimicrobiia > Acidimicrobiales > JANYDT01 > JANLQX01. The sequence goes on along the minus strand of JANOHI010000232.1, from coordinate 6,943 downwards.
CCGGAGACGGTGTTGCGCCGATTACCGTTCCTCCGATTCCGGTCCCGTCGGTGACCTCTGCGGCGGTCCCGAGCGCTCCGCCGCTCATCGTCATCGCTCCACCGAACGCCACCGTCTCGTCGCCGTCGCCGGTCGCCGCCTCGTCACCGGCTCCGGTGAGCGTGGTCTCCGAAGCTGTGGCGGGTCCCGTTGCGGGCCCCGATGTCAGCCCGACCGGGACCGCAGCCACGCTGCCGTGAGCCGACCACGTGCCCACGTGAGGGTTCGCTGATCGTCGTTTCGGTGAGCCGATGAAACCCACTATGCTCTGTACCCCTATGAAGCCCGGCATTCACCCCGCCGATTACCGTCCGGTGGTCTTTCGCGACCAGTCGGCCGGGTCGACGTTCCTTTCTCGCTCCACCATCAAGACCGCCAAGACAATCGAGTGGGAAGACGGCGCCACGTATCCGCTGGTCGACGTGGAAATCTCCATGGCCAGCCACCCCTTCTACACCGGCAAGATGAAGATGCTCGACGCTGCAGGCCGCGTCGAGCGTTTCGAAAAGCGCTTCGGCAAGCGCTCGAACTGAGGTATCGGCAATGGCATCGAAGTCCAACGTCAAGCGGCCCATCATCAAGCTGCGCTCGACCGAAGGGTCGGGCTTCGTCTATGTGACGAAGAAGAACAAGATCAACGATCGCGAGCGCCTCGAGCTGAAGAAGTTCGATCCGGTTCTGCGTCGTCATGTCATGTTCAAAGAAGAGCGCTGATCCCGTCGGGCTCCGGCCCGGCACCATCACGTCACGCGTGAGCTCGGAGTCGACCGCAGGGTCGACTTCTTCGCGTTCGGTGCCGCGATGATTGGGTCGGTGAAAGGTAGAGCCGGATCTCTCTGGAGCGACACCGGCGGCCCGTCGATCCTGCGGGCTTCGCTCGATGGTGACACGAACGTCGATGTCGTCATCGTGGGTGCCGGGTACTCCGGCCTATGGACGGCGCTGGCGATCCGACGGCTGGAACCAGCGCTGTCGGTGCTCGTGGTCGAAGCAGAGCAGGTTGGCTTCGGCGCGTCCGGCCGAAACGGGGGGTGGTGCTCCGGGCAGTTTCCTGTCGACATCGCCGATCTGGGCGCGCGGTTCGGTCGCACGGCGGCGCTGGCGATGGCAACGGCCCTCGCCGCCGCAGTCCGAGATGTCGGTGCGCAGTGCTCGTCCGAAGGCATCGATGCCGAGTTCGTTGCTGCCGGGACCGTGACCGCGGCTCGCACGCCGCGCCAGCTGCGTGACGCGGAGGCCGAGGTAGGTCTCGCGCATGCTTCAGGTCTCGGCGACGGCGACATCCGCCTGCTGTCGGCTGATGAGGCGAGTGGTTTCGTTGGTGCCTCACGCGTTCTTGGTGGTGTGTATTCGCCGCACTGCGCAGCGTTGCATCCTCAGCGACTCGTACACGGGCTGGCGCTTGCCGCCGAACGACAAGGGGCACGGATCGTCGAGCACACCCGGGCGGAACGGATCGAACCGTTCATGGTGACTACAGACCGCGGGACGATTCGTGCGTCGATCGTGGTCCGGGCCACCGAAGGTTGGACGCCCGAGCTGCCCGGCCTCCGACGACGTGTCGTCCCCGTCTACTCGCTGATGATCGCTACCCGTGTGCTGACCGACGCCGAGTGGGAACGCGTCGGTTGGCCCAGCCGCGTCACGTTCAGCGATGGACGGACGATGGTCGTCTACGGCCAGCGGACCGCCGACGGGCGCATCGCGTTCGGTGGACGCGGGGCTCCCTACCGGTCGGGTTCACGGGTGCATGCGTCGATGGAGAACAATGCGGCGGTCCATCGATCGCTCGAAGAGGCGATCGTGGATCTGTTCCCGAGCCTTCGCGGCGTTCACATCACCCATCGCTGGGGAGGCCCCCTCGGAATCCATCGCGACTGGATGCCGTCGGTGGGGCTGGACCGGTCGACGGGCCTCGCGTGGCTCGGCGGCTACGTCGGCGACGGAGTCGCCGCGGCCAACCTGGCCGGACGAACACTCGCGGAGTTGATCGTGGGCAACGAGACGGAACGTACGTCGCTCCCCTGGGTGAACCATTCGTCTAGCGCCTGGGAACCGGAACCGCTGAGGACCTTCGGGGTCCGCGGCGGGCAGTGGCTCGCCGCCTCGATCGACCGCGCCGACTCCCGGGGGAAACGCGCTGCGGCGCGTCGACGCCTGCTGGCGTCGCTCTGGTGACGCCGGGGGTGTTTCAGGCCGCGCTGGTCGTCGAGCCGAGCTCGTCGCTGTCGCCCGCCGGTCTCACAGCACCAGGGTCGCCGACGGTCGTGAGCGAGCCGTCGCCGACGTCGTAATACGCGCCCCACACGATCGTCCCCGGGGGAAGATACGGACAGGCGCGGACGAGGGCCACGTCTTCGGTGACGCTCGTGATCAGGTCGTCGAAAGCGTGGAAGACCATCGAGGGCCGCAGCCCCGAAACCTCCTCGACACGATCGGCGATGGTGTCGTCCGTCTGCCCGTGAAGTCCGCATCCCGTGTGATGGATCACTGCGACCTCGCGTGTGCCGAGGGCATTGGTGGACAGCACGAGAGAGCGGATCGCGTCGTCAGTGGCGCGACCTCCCGCGTTGCGGATGATGTGCGAGTCGCCGATCTGGAGGCCGAGCAGGCGGAACAGATCGAGGCGTGCGTCCATGCAGGTCAGGATGGCGACGCGACGCGTCGGACTCGGCGTGAGCTCGTCGTTCGCAAACGCTGCCCTGTAGAGTTCCGCGCTCGCCATCATCCTCGACCGTTCCATCAGTCCTGAGAGTAGCCGACTGCCTCGGGCGGGTCTGAAGCCCAGTTCTGGAATTCGGCTGCCCCTATGGGACCTCCTGATCCCGTCAGCGAATGGCGCGGAGACGATCGATGCGGTCTGCTGTCGGCGGGTGGGTTCGGAACAGGTTCGCGAACTGCACGTTGCGACCGGTCAGCGGATTCACGATGTACGCCTGGGCCTGGGCCGGTTTGATCCGCATCGGGATCTGCGAGGCGTACGCCTCGATCTTGGCAAGGGCGCTGGCAAGAGCGAGCGGATCACCCGAGATGGCGGCGCCGGCGGAATCGGCCTCGTATTCCCGGGAGCGGCTCAGGGCCATTTGGATGATCGAAGCGGCGAGCGGAGCAACGAGCATCATGAGCAAGAGCACGAACGGATTGGGTCGGTCTTCGTCGTTCCCGCCGAACATCCCGGCGAACATCGCCATGTTTGCAATCGACGAGATGCCGGTCGCGATCGCCGCGGCGATCGAACCGATCAGGATGTCCTTGTTCTTGATGTGGCCGAGTTCGTGGGCCACGACACCACGGACCTCACGCCGGTCGAGGAGCTCGAGCAGCCCCGTCGTGACGGCCACCACGGCATGGGTCTCGTTCCGGCCGGTGGCGAACGCGTTGGGCTGCGGCGACGGGGATATGAACAGGCGCGGCGGCTTCATGCCGGCCCGGCCGACCATCTCGGCGAGGTCGTCCTGGAGCCATTGGTACTCTCCGGGCGTGACTTCGCGGGCGCCGGCCGCCCGGACGGCGAGCTTGTCGCTGAACCAGTAGGACCCGCCGACCAGGGCGAATCCGAGGAACGTGCCGATCAGCAGACCGGTACGACCGCCGAGTGCGGCGCCGGCGGTGACGAGTCCGCCCGTGAGCAGAGAGAGGAGGGCAGCAGTCTTGAGGTTGTTCTTCGAGAACATGTGATGCTTTCGGTTCGGGGACGTGCGAGGAACCGAAAGTCTTCCCGCCCCGAATGATCCGATTGGACTGCTCCGAGGTGGCTGCTCCGGCGCCGGTGCAGTGTGCACCGGGAAGCGTGTTGACGGTCAGCCGTTGTGGGTACTCCCCTTCGTTCGATCTAAACTACAGAAGTCCTCTTCCTATGTCAAACCGCTCGGCGTCAGGCACCGCGCCGACGCGGGGTTGTCGGTTCCTCCGACGAAACGAGCGCCAGGATGTCGCCGATCTTGCGATGCTGTTCGAGTGGGTGGCGAAGTGGTCGCGATCGATTCAACACGTAGCGATTCGATCGCCCTTCGCGGATCCGGGTCAGGTAGGCCTCGTCCTCGAGATCGGCGAGGATGCTCGACGCGGCCCGCTCGGTGATGCCGACCTCCCAGGCGAGGTCCTTGATCAGGATGTCGGACTTTCGTGACAGTACGACGAGCACGTGTGCGTGGTTGGAGAAGAACGTCCAAGTGCGTGGTTTGCCGTTCGCCATTAGTAACCCCCTTCGATGCAATGTCCGAATCGTACTTCGAGTGTTCGGATTCATGCACTGGACTTCTGATGATTCTCGGTCGAGTTGTCTGGGCGAGAACGCTGCGGACGGTCCAGGCGACAACGGAGTCACGGTCTTCCAGCGAGCTCCCGTGTCCAAAATAACTACGCGTGCATATGGATCGCATAGTCGGTCAACGCACCGGCTCTTCTGCGGAACGAGTCCGTCCCGGCATTATCGAACGAGACGGAACGAGAAACGACCGGGAGAGCCGTCGGAATCGACGGGACTTCCCGGCCGGTACGACGTCGCCCCAACGACGTGAGTGGGGTGGGCGGCTCAGCGCCCGAGAATGGCGGCAAGCCCGGCGGCGATGGCCTGACCGTTCTTACCGGCGGCTGCGAAGAACTCGGCGTCGGCCTTCTCCACCTTCGGCTGAGCCTTGCGGAGAAGCGAGCGTCCGGCCGCGGAGAGAACAACACGCTGTGCGCGCTTATCTTCATCGCTGGCCGAGCGCACGACGAGGTCGCGTGCCTCGAGGTTGCGGATCACTTGCGAAGTGGTCATCGGGTCCACGCCGGAACGACTGCTGATCTCTGCTTGTGAAAGGCCCTTGCGGGCATCGTCCATTCCGAGCGACGCGAGGAGGGCGAACTGCACGTGGGTGATGCCGAGCCCTTCGAGTGCGGCGCGCTGTTTGCGCTGCCAGGCATTGGTCGCTCGCCAGAGGAGGAATCCGGGAAGGGCGGAAGTGGCGTCGGGTCCGGTGCCGCTCATGTTCGATGAAGCTCCTGGTGTTGTGTCCCGAAGACGCATGGTCGGGGAGGAGGGTGGGTACTAAGCGCACGAAGCGTAGTGCACACGGGATCACGACGCGCCAGCCGTGTGCGAGCTGGGCGCCGTTTGCGCTGCTGCGCCCGCGGTCGGTTCCCGGGCCATAGGCTTCTCTCCTAAGACTTGGCCGCTTCAGCGCAGGCCGTCGGCCCTTGAGGAGAAGATTGCCCGAAATGTCCCCCCTTCCGCTTCTTCGGCGAATCACACGTTTGCTATTCGTTTCGATCGTCTTGTCGCCAGTGCTTGCCGGTCAAGCGAGCGCGGCGAGCACTGACCTTCGTCGGGAGATCGAAGCGAAGTTGGTCGAGACCCAGCGCAAAGCGGCTCCCGATCTCAAGATCGGCAAAGCCACCTGCCCGGCAGCTCTGTCCAAACCCGTCGGCAAGCTTGCTTCCGGGCTCCACCGCTGTGCTGTTGTCGTTGAAGGGGTGAAGGTTCCCTATGACGTCACGCTGCGCATGGGCGGTTTGGTGAAGGGAGGCTCCTACACGTTGCAGAACGCCAAGGCCGTGATCGACACGAAGAAGCTTGCCGGCATCGCCGCCACCGTCGTCGACAATCCGAAGACAGCGAAGATCTCGTGCGGTGCTTCGCGGGTCGTTGTCGCTTCACCGGGCGCAACGCTTTCGTGCACCGTCGTGGAAGCCGACGCCACCGAGACGCTGACGTTCGTCGTGAAGGACCTCCGAGGCATGGTCAGCCTCAGTTCGTGAGGCAAAAAACGTGACACTCGCGCTCGCCACGGTGGTGGAAGCCACTACCAACGCATCCGCCACACGGTCTCGTCTTGCAAAGATACGCGCGCTTGCAAACTTGATGGTGTCGGCATCCGACGAGGAACTCCCGGTCGTCGTCGGGTTCCTGATCGGCGAGCCTCGCCAAGGTCGGCTGGGGGTCGGCTGGGGATCCCTCGACTCCGTCGACGGGGTCACGTCGGGGCATTGCGTCAGCGCGATGCCATTGTCGGTGCGCGACGTTGACACGATCTTCTCCGAGCTCGCGCAAACAACAGGAAGCGGGTCCGTCGGCAGGCGCTCGCAACTGCTCGGCGGTCTCCGCGCCCGATCCACGGACGCCGAGTGGGATCTGCTGAAGCGACTATTGCTCGGTGATCTCCGCATCGGAGCTCTCGGGGGGATCGTCCTCGACGCGGTCGCAACGGCGTTCTCCGTGCCGGTCGACCTTGTCCGTCGGGCGTACCTCCTCACCGGGGACCTCGGCGCAACATCGACGCTCGCCCACGGAGGGGCCGAGTGTCTGGCGGCCGTTCGCCTCACGGTGCTCCGCCCCATCCAGCCGATGCTGGCCGCCACTTCGGGGTCCGTGAGCGACGCCGTTTCCGAACTGGGCCGCTCCTCCGTGGAGTGGAAGCTCGACGGTGCTCGGATCCAGGTCCATCGTCGCGATTCGGAGATCACGATCGTCACGCGCAACCTCAACGACGTCACCGACCGCCTTCCGGAGGTGGTCGAACTCGTGCAGTCGCTGCCCGTGAAGACCGTGATCCTCGACGGCGAGGTGCTGCGGGTGCGGGGTGACGGCCGGCCGGAGTCCTTCCAGGACACAATGAGCCGGTTCGGCTCCGAGCAACCGTCTCCGTCTCGATCGGACAACGCCTCCGCGGCGGAGTCGAAGGGCACCCTCAAGGCCTTCTTCTTCGACTGCGTGCACCTCGACGGGATCGATCTGCTGGACAGGCCGCTGCATGAGCGCAGCATGGCCCTGGCGAACGCGGTCGGAGAGCATCGAATCCCTTCGATCGTCACCGATGATCCGGCCGAGGCCCAGCGATTTGCCGATGACGCGCTCGCTCGGGGCCACGAGGGCGTGATGGTCAAGGCGATCGGGTCAACCTACGAAGCGGGTCGCCGGGGG
>JANOHI010000220.1:0-4735 GCA_031406385.1 Acidimicrobiia bacterium | reverse complement strand
CGACCCACCCCGACACCGGGATCCACACGGCCAGGCTGAGCGAGTATCCGAGAACCACCCACGTTGTTGTCGCCACCGACGATCCGAACGCGGAGCCCATCGACACCAGCGACACGTTCACCGCGGTGAGATCCAAGATGTCGATGAACAGTGCCATCACGAAAACCGATGCCACCACCCACTTGTACGGAACCTTCGTCAGCGGGTTTTGGATCACTGCTCAACTATTGACCACGAGGCACTCGGGCGTGTAACCGGACGGGGCGCCGTAGCATCGGCCGATGAAGTTCGGACTGTTCGCCATCAACTCCGGCATCTGTGCCGACCCCGACGTGGCGAGTGAGGTTGCTCAGGCGGCGGAGGCAGCCGGGTTCGACTCCGTCTGGACCGGAGAGCATGTGGTGCTCCCCGACCCCCAGGTGCCACCGTCCCCCGTTGGTCCGCTCACGCCGTTTCTCGACCCGGCTGTAGCGCTGTCGTTCATCGCCGCACGGACCACGGCGATCAAGCTCGGCACCGGCATCATCATCCTGCCGCAGCGCAACCCCCTCGTTCTGGCGAAAGAAATGGCGAGCGTCGATGTGCTGTCGAAGGGTCGGCTGCTCTTCGGGGTGGGGGTCGGCTACCTCGAACCCGAGTTCCGGGCGCTCGGCTACACCCTCGAGTACCGCGGCGAGAAGACGCTGGAGTATCTCGCCGCTATGCGCGCCGTCTGGAGCCAGGATCAACCGAGCTACCACGGCGAGTTCGTGGCGTTCTCGGGCATCCAGTCACGACCCCGGCCCTTGCAGCAGCCGACCCCACCCATCCACATGGGCGGAAACGGTCCGGCCGGGTGGAGGCGTTCGGTGACCGACGCCCACGGCTGGTACGGCTTCGCCCAGACCCTCCACCAAACGGTGGCGGCGATCGAAGGAATCCGCGTTGCCCGTCAGCGCTACGACCGGCCGGCATGGCTCGGCGACGCCATCGAGATCTCGGTCACCCCAATCGTGCCGATCGACGCACCGTCCGCGGCGGCATTCGAAGCAGCAGGAGTCGACCGATTGATTCTGCTGCCGCATCCAAGGGCCGATCGCGACGGCCTCCTCCGCCTCGTCGAAGAGACCGGGAAACTGACACCGAGCTGACGACGTTTCTCCGGCGAGCGCTGGCCATTGCGGGCATGCGACGCAACGCCAACGATCCCACACCGGGCCGCTGGTCAATCGAGGGCGGTCTTGAGCTTCTCGGAGATGGCGGTCGGAGCGCCCTCACGGGTGAGGGACCGGATTCGGGCGGCGGCGGCGGGCCATTTCGCGCTGAGCATCTCGGCGGAGCCGCCCTCGAAATCGGACTCGATAAAACCGGGCGCCATCGTGGTGCCGAACACCCCGAATCGTCCGCCCGAAACCAGGGAGGCGCCCATCCACGTGCCGCCCGGGACCACGATCTGCAGCTGTTGGCCAGCGAGCACCTCGTGACCCAGAATTGGTTCGGAAGATGAACCGTCGGGGTGAAGCAGAAGCATCTCGATCGCATCGCCGGCCGACGCATGCCAGATCTCGGTGGTGGCAAGCCGGTGCATGGAGGAGAACGAGTCGGGATCGGCCGTGAACGCGGCAAGGATCGATGTGCCGATCGGCCGGCCATCCGCGCCGGTCTCCACCGACTGCCAGACCTGACGGAACAGCCCTCCCTCCACCGGCAGCGGTTCCAAACCAAGCGCGCGTACTATCTCCTCAGACTCCGAATACCCTGATCCGAGTGGGCCCCGTTCCTCGCGGGAGAACGTCACGCCGTAGTTGTGCCCGATGGCGTCCTGCATCTCCCGGCGAAGCACCACGGTCGGTCCGAGATCGGTGCGCAGAGTGGAGGACAGATACACCACCTCAGCGATCCACTCGACCTGAGCGGCAACCAGCTCGGCCTTGTCCAGCGACTCGCCCAACGCCACGACCCCATGATTGGCCAAAAGGATGGCCTGGCTCCCAGGTTGGCGAGCGAAGGTGCGAAGCGCCTGCTCCCCGAGATCGGCCGAGCCGGGAGGGGCATAGTCGGACACCAGGATCTTCTCGGCGTGGGTCACGATGTTCTCGTTCATGATGAACGGCAGGTCGATGCGAGCAACTGCGAACGCGGCGGCGTGACGCGAGTGCGTGTGGACTATCGCCCGGAGATCGCGGTCGGCACGGTAGAGACCGAGGTGCAGCGCGATCTCGCTCGTCGGACGAAGACCGTCGGACCACTCCCCCGTGCGCGAATCGACGATTGGGATGTCACCGATCATGAGGGCTTCGTAGACGACACCTGCCGGCGTGACCACGAAGTGGTGCTCGTCGACTCGTTCGCTCACATTGCCCGACGATCCGACCACGAGCCCTCGCGCCACGAGCGAGCGGGAGCAGGCCAACACCCGCGCTCGTGCCGCATCGACCGGATCCCGCTCGACCGACGCACTCACGCTGCGCCACCGCGTTGACGAAGCTCCGTCACCCGCGCCGCCAGCACCGCGACCCGGTCGTGCAGGTCGGTCGGGACGGTCATCACGCGACCGCGGTCGACGACATGGTTGCCGGCCACGAAGACATGGGAGACCTCGGCGCGGCTGGTGGCATAGGCCAGCGTGGACAGCGGGTCATACGACGGCGTGATCGCGGCTGCCCGTGCGTCGAGCACGATCACGTCGGCGGCCTTGCCAACCTCGATGCTGCCGTGGGTCGTACCGAGCCCGAGTGCCCTCGCTCCGTTGATCGTGGCCATGCGGACGACATCAGCAGCGCTCACCTCACCCGGATCGCTGTGCATGATGCTCGGAAGAAAGCTCGCCAGACGGGCCGCCATCCACAGATCGAGATCGTTGGCCGACGACGCGCCGTCGGTTCCGAGAGCGACGTTCACGCCGCCATCGAGCATCTTTCGTACGGGCGCCAGCCCGCTGGCGAGCTTGGCGTTCGACGCTGGATTGTGGCTCACGTGCGCGCCCGCCGCCGCGATCCGCTCGATGTCGGCGTCGGTCACGTGGACCGCATGAGCCAGGACCGTTCGGTCATGCAGGAGGCCGACGCGGGCGAGCACCTCAACCGGTGAGCGACCGCCGTGTCGCTCGGCAACCTGAGCCATCTCGTCTTTCGTTTCCGCGGCGTGCACGTGTATCCGGGCGCCGGTCTCCTCCGCCAGCGCCGCAACGTCACGGAGCTGCGCCTCCGAGAGAAGGTAGGTCGAGTGCGGGCAAACCCAGCGAGCGACGGGGTCCCGATCTTCGAGATACCGGCGCGACCAGGCGAGGCGTGCCGGCCAGATCAGATTGTCGGGCCCCGGGAATTCGATGAACACGGGACCGGTCCGGACCCCCAGCCCGACTCGTTCGGCCGCCGCTTGCGCGGCGTGGGGGAAGAAGTACATGTCGAGAGCCGTGGTGCACCCGGAGCGAAGCAGTTCGATTCCGGCAAGCTCCGTGCCTACAGCCACCACCTCGGCGTTGACCAATGCACCTTCGATCGGGAGCAGCCTGGCGAGGAAGGTGTCGAGGTCGGTCCCGTCGGCAACGCCGCGAAGCAGCGTCATCGCGAGGTGGGTGTGGGCGTTCACCAGTCCCGGTAGAACGATGCCGCCGAGCGCATCGATCATGACGTCTCCCGGACGCGCATCGAGCGGGACCGCGGACACCGCGGCGATGCGGCCATCCTCGATTGCCACGGACGCACTCTTGAGAACGGAGCTCGCGTTGTCGCACGTGACGACGACCGAATTCGCGATGATCGTTCTCGTCACCGCCCTGCCGCCTTCACAAATCCGTCTGCGCGCAGACGATCCAGCATCTGGCCGAGCATGGCACCGAGGTCGGCGGCAGCGGCGTTGCCCGCGGCAATCACATCGTCGGCGTCGAGAGGCACTGCACTGAATCCCGCAGCCGGGTTGGTGGCCATCGACAGACCGAGCACCTTCATTCCGATGTGCCGAGCGGCTATCGCTTCGAGCACCGTGGACATCCCCACCAGCTCGGCGCCCATCCCGTGGAACGCTCGGATCTCGGCCGGCGTCTCGAAGTGCGGACCGGGCAGGCCGATGTAGGTCGCCTCTGCGATGTCAGGACGAACCTGACGGACACATGCGCGCATATCAGCCGAGTAGAGGTCGGTGAGGTCACAGAATCGCGATCCGAACGGCGCGGGTGGGTTCGCTCCGGTGAGCGGCGAACGGCCCGTGAAGTTGATGTGATCGGCGATGAGCACGGGATCACCGATCTTCCACTCCATGTTCATGTAGCCCGCACCGTTGGTGAGCACATTCAGCGTGCAACCGGACAGAGCCGCCGTGCGAATCGGGTGCACGAGGGTCGCCGGATCGTGACCCTCGTAGAGGTGGACACGCCCGAGCAGAACGAGGACCCGCAGGCCATCGCGGTCGATGCTGCGGATCGCCGCGCTGTGACCGAGCGCCGAAGGAGCAGCGAAGCCGGGCAGATCTGACGACGAGAAGGAAGACGTCGGCTCTCCGAGCGCATCGGCCGCCTCGCCCCATCCACTTCCGAGCACGACAAACGCGTCGTGGCGCGCCACCCCCGTGCGTTCGGCCAGCGCCTCAGCGGCCAGGCGGGCGAGGGCAAAGGGCTCGTTCGGCAGTGCGGTCGTCACGGAGACGATGCTCGCACAGCCGCCGGACCGTTCCTTACAGTGTCATGGCGTGATGGTCGACACCCTGCTCGCACAGCCGCCGGACCGTGCGTCACAGTGTCATGGCGTGATGGTCGACA